>URGL01000046.1 GCA_900547405.1 uncultured Eubacteriales bacterium | reverse complement strand
CCGCCCCACACCCGTCACGCCTTCGGCGTGCCACCCTCTCCCAGGAGAGGGTTTTGCTACGCTCCAAAGACTAAAGTCTTTACCACCACCGGGAAGGCCGGGCCCTGGGGCAGACCGATGTCCAGATACTGATTCTCCGAAAGCTTCACCCGGTCAATGCAGACGATTTCCGCATGCTGACCCACCCGCAGGGCCAGGGCCTGACCCAGGGCCTTGGCCATATCCGCCTCCAGGCAGATGCGCATGGGGCCCCTTTTCGCAAAGGGGAACAGTCTGTCCGCCAGAGCCGCCACGGTTTGATAGTCCGGCGCCGCATATCCCGGCAGCGCCAGGACCCAGGGGCCCTCCACCGCGGAAATTCTTTGGGGCAAGCAGTCCCCAATTCTCTCCTGCTGCTCCTCCGTCAGCCGGATCACCGTCAGATTCTGCTTGGGGAGCCTTCCGTTCTGGCAAAATACCGTGCTGCCGGAAAGCAGGGCACTGTGGCATCCGGCCCCGATGACCGTAGCCCGGATGGTGTGCTCACCCAGGTAGTATTCCCCTCGGCAGAGCTTGCTTTCCCGGATGGCTCTTCCCAGCTCCGGCCCCATATCCCCGAAGGCCCGGGGCGGGTAGTCGGCCCGGATGCAGTCCGCCACACCGCCGGAGAAGGAGGGAATGACCCTCTCCCCGGGGGCGTTCAACGGGAGCCTTGCGGTCCCGGAGGTCGTAAGCGGTTTCAGCCAGGGGTCCTCCCCCAGCCCGGCTGCCGCCTCCAGAACCTGTGCCAATCGCCTCGTCAGCTCTTCCGTAGAGTCCCCCTGCCACAGCCCTTCCAGCACCGGAGAGACATAGATCCTCTCCCCATCGGGGGCAAACTTGACCAGTCGGCCCCCTACATTCAGGCAGCCGGTGGCCTCAATGTTTCCTTTCCGGATGAGGGCCAGGTTTGCGGTGCCCCCGCCGATGTCCATATGCAGGAGGGTCTTTCCCGTCTCCCGGCTGTGGCTTACCGCCCCGGAGCCCCGGGCCGCCAGGCTGCTCTCCAGGTCCGGCCCGGCGGTAGTGACTACGAAATCCCCGGAAAGCCGGGACAGGGTCTCCGTCACCGCCCGGGCATTTTCCTTCCGGCTGGTCTCTCCGGTGACGATCACGGCCCCGGTATCTACCCTGTCCCGGGTGATACCGGCCCGGCGGTATTCCTCCAGTATCAGCGTCTCCAGGGCTTTGCCGTCCACATGACTTTCATCCAGCAAGGGCGTAAAGTGGACGGGGCTTTGATAGAGGATCTCCCGGTCTGTGATCTCCATATCCGGCACCGCAAAGCCAGAGGCCTTGTTCCGGACCCGAAGTCTGGACACCACCATCTGCGTGGAGGTCGTGCCCACATCCAGGCCCACGCTCAGCATCTCACAGATGACCCGTCACCTCCTCCAGGATCCGGCGAACCTGGAAATCCTCAACGGGGATGGGATTGGTTTTGCAGCAAGGGTCCGACAGGACGCTTTCCACAATCTCCCCCATAGCCCCCCAAATTTTCCCGGGGGCTACCCCTGCCTGGGTCAGGCTCTGGGGCAGACCCAACTCCCGGCGCAGGCGGATCAGGCCGTTTTTCAGATTTCGCAGGGCTACCGTGTCGGCGCTGCCGCCCATCCCCGCCGCCCGGGCCAGCTGGGCATATTTCTTTCCGCAGCTGGATGCGTTGTTCTCGATCACCGCCGGAAGGAGGATGGCGTTCAGCCGCCCGTGGGGCACATGGAACCGGCCCCCCAGGCTGTGGGCCATGGCGTGGCACAGCCCAAGCCCCGCCTGGGAGAAGGCCACCCCCGCCATACAGGAGGCCATGTGCAGCTTCAGCCGGACCTCCTGCCGCCCGGCGAAGGAAGCCGGAAGACTCCCGTAGGCAATGCGGAACGCCTCCTGGGCAAAGAGGTCCGTAAAAGCCCCGGCTTTTGCCGCCGTAAAGCCCTCCACCGCATGGGTCAGCACGTCAAAGCCCGTGTCCGCAATGAGCCCAGGCGGCAGCTCCTTTAGAAAGTCGCTGTCGAGGATCGCCAGGTCAGGCCTGAGCCGCTTGTCCACCAGCGGATACTTGGTGTTCCCGTGGGTCAGTACGGCAAAATCCGTTACCTCAGACCCGGAGCCGGAGGTGGTGGGCACCGCCGCCAGAGGAAAACTCCCCTGGCTGAAATAGGCCATGGCCTTGGCGCAGTCCAGGGCGCTGCCGCCCCCCAGGGCCACCAGCAGATCCGGGGCAAAGGCCTTCAGCTTTGCCGTCCCCCGGGCCGCCAGCTCCACAGTCGGGTCCGGCTGGATATCCGAAAAATAAGCCGTCTCCGAGCCTCCGGCAGCCTCCGCCACCTTCCGGGCCAGACCGTTTTTGAAAAAGAAAGGGTCCGTCACAATGTAGACCCGCTTTGCCCCAAGCTCCTTGAGCGCACCTATGGCCCCGGCCCCGGCAACCACCCGGGTGCCCAGCGAGAATTCTTCCATTCACCCACCGCCTTTTCTATGGCAAGTATGTCCGGAATGGAAAAAAGTATTCGAAAACCTGTTTGCATTTTTTCTCGGATATGGTATGATATCCGGGTGAGGTGAAATCCATGGAAGAAACGAATGAAGAAAAGCAGGAGGGCTATGTGCCCCGGCCCGCTTCCGAGGTCTGGCTGGCCCGGCTGGGGCTTGTGCTCTTTATCGGCTTTGTGATCTATCAGATCGTGGCCATTGCCAGAGGTGGCCTGTGATGCGGATCCTCGGCATTGACCCGGGCTACGGCATCACAGGCTTCGGCCTGATCGAGGCCCAGCGGGGGCAGACGAAGCTCCTGCGCTGCGGAGCCATTACCACACCTCCCAATACCGACTTCTTTTGGCGCTTAGGCGAGATCTACAACAACATGACGGAGCTTATGGCCTTGGCTAAGCCCGATGCGGTGGCCATCGAAGAGCTGTTTTTCGGCAACAACGTAACCACCGGCATCAAGGTGGCCCAGGCCAGAGGCGTCATCCTGCTGGCCGTCCAGCAGGCGGGCGTGCCCATTTTTGAATACAAGCCCATGCAGGTCAAGCAGGCCGTGGTGGGCTACGGCAATGCCTCCAAGCATCAGGTGATGGATATGACGAAACGCATTCTCCACCTCAGCGCCGTACCAAAGCCGGACGACGCCGCCGATGCCGTGGCCATCGCCTTGTGTCACGCCCGATCCAGCACCTCTCTGCTGGCCCTTGCTCAGAAATAAGGAGATTCATTTATGCTATACTACCTCAACGGTACCGTGGCCCTTCTGGAGCCCGGCCTTGCCGTCATCGACTGCGGCGGGGTGGGCTACGGCTGCCGGGTCACGGCCTATACCGCCGCCCAGCTAAAGCTGAACACCACCGCCAAGCTCTACATCACCGAATCCATCCGGGAAGATGCCTACGAGCTCTACGGCTTTGCCTCCCGGGAAGAGCAGCGGTGCTATACCCTTCTCACCGCCGTCAATGGCGTGGGGCCGAAGGCCGCCATGTCCATCCTCAGCTCCGGCGGCCCCCAGAATTTCACCCTGGCCGTCATGACCGGGGACGAAAAAATGCTCACCGCCGCTCAGGGCGTGGGCAAGAAGATCGCCCAGCGGATCATCCTGGAGCTGAAGGACAAAATCGGAGGCTCCAACGTGGAGCTGGATTTCTCCACAGGCCCTGTGAATGCCGCTCCCCAGTCCGGCAGCAGTCTGGCCCTGGCTACGGCGGCCCTGCAGGAGCTGGGCTACTCCCCTGCCGAGATTTCCCTGGCCCTGAAGGGTGTAGACCCTCAGGCCAGCACAGAGGATATGGTCCGCCACGCCCTGCGGGCCATGGTCATGAAAGGATAAACGTCTATGAGTCTGGAATTTTCTCAGGAGCCGGAGGATACTCTGGTCCTGCCCACCTACACCCCCCAGGACGCGGCGGAAATCGGCCTGCGGCCCAAGCTTCTTCGGGACTACACCGGCCAGGAGAAGGCCAAAGGAAATCTCTCCGTCTACATTGAGGCGGCCCGGCGGCGCAGCGAACCGCTGGACCATGTGCTGCTTTACGGCCCTCCGGGTCTTGGCAAGACCACACTGGCCGGTGTCATCGCCAACGAGATGGGGGCAGGCATCCGCATCACCTCCGGCCCGGCCATTGAAAAGCCCGGCGACCTGGCGGCACTGCTGACCAACCTGAACGCCGGGGACATTCTCTTCATCGATGAGATCCATCGCTTAAACCGGGTGGTAGAGGAAATTCTCTACCCGGCCATGGAGGATTTCGCCATTGATATCATTGTAGGCAAGGGCCCCAGTGCCAATTCCATTCGCCTGGACCTGCCGAAATTCACCCTGGTAGGAGCCACAACCCGGGCAGGACAGCTCTCCGCCCCCCTGCGGGACCGGTTCGGCGTGTCCTTGCGGCTGGAGCTCTACACCCCCCAGGAGCTGGCGGCCATTGTCACCCGGTCCGCCACCATTCTGGGTATGTCCATTGACCCGGAGGGGGCCATGGAGATCGCCTCCCGGAGCCGGGGCACTCCCCGGATCGCCAACCGGTTCCTCCGGAGAGTCCGGGACTTTGCCCAGGTCATGGGGGACGGCACCATCACCAAGGAGGCCGCCGACCTGGCGCTGCAGCGGCTGGAGGTAGACAAGCTGGGGCTGGACACCATCGACCGGCGGATGCTCACTGCCATTATCCGCAACTACGGCGGAGGTCCCGTGGGCCTGGAGACCCTGGCTGCCACCATCGGCGAGGAGGCGGTGACCCTGGAGGATGTGTACGAGCCCTATCTGATGCAGCTGGGCTTTTTGACCCGGACCCCCCGGGGCCGCTGCGTCACCCCCCTGGCCTACGACCATCTGCACATCCCCTATGAGGGGCAGGCCTCCTTTAGCCTGTAATTTCCTGGTCCTTTTTACCAAATTACAAGGTCCGCTTATAGAAACATTGCATAAATCTTTTATTTGCGGAGAAAAATTATTATAAAGAGTTGACAAAACCCATGCCAACGTGTATAATTCAACGTGCGGTGTTTGAGTGCCGCATATTATATCCAACCCTGCGTTACAACCATTTCCTGGTAGATTTTCACGGGGCAAATAACCGAAGAGAGGTATTTTCAATGTACGAAGATAAGACTTTAGTTTGCAAAGATTGCGGCAAGGAATTTGTGTTCACCGCCGGTGAGCAGGAGTTCTACGCAGAGCGCGGCTTCCAGAACGAGCCCCAGCGCTGCAAGGCCTGCCGTGATGCTCGCAAGAACAACGCCCGTGGTCCCCGTGAGTTCTTCACTGCTACCTGCGCACGCTGCGGCGGCGAGGCCAAGGTGCCCTTCCAGCCCAAGTCCGACCGTCCCGTGTTCTGCAGCGAGTGCTTCGCTCAGATGCGTGCCAACGGCTAATCTATCTTCAAAAAAGTCCCCGGAAGCAGCCGCTTCCGGGGACTTTTCTCATCTTAAAAACAATTTCAGCAGGGCTTCCTTTGCCCTTGTATAGGGCGCGTAGCGAATCGGCAGGTCCATCCATGTGGATTTTCGCACAATGCTCTTGCTGTGGCTGAAGGTCTCCAGGCTCTTCTTTCCGTGATAGCTGCCCATGCCGCTGGCCCCCACACCGCCAAAGCCCATGTGGCTGGTCGCCAGATGAATGACGGTATCGTTGATGCAGCCGCCGCCAAAGGGGACCTGCCGCAAAAACCGGTCCTGTACCCTTCTGTCCTCAGTAAACAGGTAGCAGGCAAGGGGCTTTTCCCGGCTTTTGATGATTTCCATAGCCTCTTCCACATCCGCAACCGGAAGAATGGGCAGCAGGGGGCCAAATATCTCCTCCTGCATAACCGGATCCTCCTGGGTCACATTGCGCAGGATCGTTGGCTCTATGCGCAGGCTTTCCGGGTCTCCTCTGCCTCCGTAGACCACCTTTTCCCTGTCGATGAGCCCCATGACCCGGTCATAGTGCTTCTTGCTGACCATGTGCACATAGTCCTTGTTTTTCAGGGGCTCTTTTCCTGCCATCTGCTCCAGCGCGGTCTTCAGCTTTTCGATGAATTCCGCTTCAACAGACCCTTCCACCAGGAAATAGTCGGGAGCCACACAGGTCTGCCCACAGTTCAGGAGCTTGCCAAAGGCGATCCGCTTTGCCGCCAGATCCAATTTCGCGGTGTGGTCCACCACGCAGGGGCTCTTTCCTCCCAGCTCCAGAGTCACCGGTGTCAGATATTCCGCGGCATGGCGCAGGACCTCCGTGCCCACTTTTTGGCCTCCCGTGAAAAAGATATAGTCAAACCGCTGGTTCAGCAGGGCCTGATTTTCCTGCCGCCCCCCCTCCACGACAGCCACATATTCCGGGGGAAAGCACCGCTCTATCAGCTTTTTGATGACGGTGGAGGTGTTGGGCGCATAGGCGGAGGGCTTCACCACGCAGCAGTTTCCGCAGGCAATGGCCCCCAGCAGAGGCTCCAGCGTCAGCATGAAGGGATAGTTCCAGGGGGACATGACCAGCACCACACCGTAGGGCTCCGCCAGGGTAAAGCTGGATGCGTGGAACTGGGCCAAGGGTGTGGCCGCTCTGTGAGGGCGGAAATAGGCGGGCGTGTGGGCAAGCAGATCGGATAGCTCCGACAGGGTCATGCCCACCTCGCACATATAGCTCTCCATCCCGCTTTTTCCAAGGTCCTGTTCCAGCGCCCGGTGGATCTCCGGCTCCATGGCGCGGATCTCCGCTTTCAGCTTTCTCAGCGCCTCCATCCGGAATTCCACAGGCAGTGTGGTTCCTGTGGAATAAAAGGCTCTCTGACGCTGCACCAGTTCTTCAATTTGCATGGGCCAGCTCCTCCTGATTGGTTTTGCACAGACGCAGATAGACAGCTTCCAGTTCCCCGGCATCCATCAGCCTGGGGACCGGATATAGGGGGTTGCTTTCCTTATCCGCAAACCGGGCCATCTGCGGAATATCCTCCCGCCGGATTTCCGGAAATCCCTCGGGAATGCCAAACTGCCGGTTCAGGCTCTCGATCCAGCGGATAAAATTCTCCGCAGCCTGAGGCTGAGAAAGATGCTCCGGCACGACACCGCTTTTCTTTGCCAGCTCCGCCAGTTTTTTCTGACAGCTGGCACCGTATTCCCGCAGAAAGACCGGCAGTATCACCGCGTTGGCGTAGCCGTGGGCAATGCCGTAGCGTCCTCCTAGAGCGTGGGCCAGGGCATGGACATAGCCCACATAGGACCGGCTGAAGGCTTCTCCGGCGCAGAACGCCGCCTGGAGCATATCCCGTCTGGCAGCCATATTCTGGCCGTTTCGTACCGCCTCGGTCAGGCTGCGGGAAATTCTTTCCACCGCCTCTATGCTTCTTGCCCGGGTAAAGGCATTGGTAGAGCCGCCAATGTATGCCTCGACGGCATGGGTCAGCGCATCCAGTCCGGTGGTGGCCGTGACCTTAGGAGGAAGTCCCAGGGTCAGCTTCGGGTCCAGAACCGCATAGTCCGGGATCAGGGCAAAATCGTTGATGGGATACTTGTGGTGCTTCTCTCCGTCGGTGATCACCGCCGCCAGAGTCACCTCGCTGCCGGTCCCGGCAGTGGTGGGCACCGCAATCGTCAAAGGAGTCCGCTTCCGGATCCTGAGCAGCCCCTTCATTTTTTGAACGCTCTTTTTCGGTCGGGCGATCCGTGCCCCCACTACCTTGGCGCAGTCCATGGTGGATCCGCCTCCCAGGGCGATGATGGCCTGGGCCTTGCCCAGCAGGTAAACAGACCGGGCAGACTCCACATCCCGAATGGTGGGGTTTGGCGTCAGCTGCTCATAGACGGCGCATTGAATGTGGGCCGCCGCCAGCCCCTGCTCCAGCTCTTCCGTCAGTCCCAGGCGGCGCACCCCGCCGTCCGCCACCAGAAGGACCGAATGCACCCCTTCCCTTTGCAGCAGGGAGGGGATCTGACTTACGGAATCCAGCCGGACCGGTGTCCGGTAGGGCAGCACCGGCAGAGCCAGCCGGAAGCAGAGCTGGTAGGCTCTGCAATAGATTTTTTTCAAACGCTTCATGGTTTCTTTCCTTCCCAGCACACAGTGTGCTGTAATCATGATCCCGCCCCTCAGGCTCTCAGGCCCTTCAAAAAGCAGCCAAAGCCATAGGCAAATTGATTCACGGCGGTTTCCCTGGGCAGTTTTCTGGCAATGGCATCTGCGGCAAACCCCCGGATAAAGCACCAGATGGAGTAGCTGACCGCATCCTCATCCAGCTCTTCCCGGAAATAGCCGATTCTCTCCCCCTCGGCGATCAGCTTTTTGATCTCCGTGGACCACCAATGAAAATTAGAGGAGCTGAGACTGTCCGCCTCAAACACATAACGGCACAGATTTCCCCTGCTGTCGTAGGTCAGTTCCAGGGTCCTGACCGCCACGGCGCGCACATGGTCCTCGAAGCCGGTTGTTCCGTCCCAAGGGATGGACAGGCTCTTCCGCACAGCCGAAACGGACCTGACATACAAAATCGACAGGACCTCCTCGATACTGTGAAACCGGTTGTAAAACACCCGGTTGGTAATTCCCATTTCTTTCAGAATGTCCCGCACCGTCAGCTTCCCCGGGTCCTTTCCCTGGGCCAGCCTCTCGGCGGCGGAAACGATCTGCTCACACAGCGCATCCTGGATCAGCTCCACGATTTTTCACCTCCCGTTTTCAGCACACAGTGTGCTAAAACAGATTATACGCTCTTTTCCGAAAATGTCAACCCTCGTCTGCCTGAAAAAAGCCCCGGGAAGTGGCCGGTGGCCGCTTCTCCGAGGCTTTCCTCCTATTTTGTCCCTATCTCCTGACGGAATCGATGTGGGCTTGGATCTGGTCCTCCGGCAGGTAATCCACCAGGAAGCGGCTTACGAAGCCGCCCCATGTAAGTCCGGAATAGACCTTGCAGACCTCAATGATCCGGCCCTGGTCGTCGAAGCGGTAGGTATATTTCATACAGGGGTCGTCTCCGGCGGTGCTGCTGTAGGAGAAATAGAAGGTGATTTCCTCCTCGGAAATGACGCTGTTTCCCTCCGGGAAGTAGACGCTGGAGTAGGGGTCCCCGTCCACAAAGGAGGTGGAATACCGGTACCAGTCGTCCATAATGGCATCCCCCAGCTGCTCCACAACGCTGTGGCTGTAGGCACCGGCTTTGTTGTAGAAGTCCACAGCCAGCTCCCTGCCGCACTGCCAATACTCCTGGAGCACCCAGGCCTCATCTGAAAGGCTGGGGTCGGAATTCAGCTCCACCGTATGGTAGCTGCCCGCCTTCAATTGTTCAATGGCAGCGTCCACCCGGGCCATGGCCTCCTGGCCGCCGGTGCCGAAGATGCCGCCGGTAGGCCGGATGGAGAACTCGGAATACTGGATCATGCTCTCCTCCCCGTGGAAGAACCTGGCTCCCATGCGGTAGACTCCGGCGCTCAAGGAACCGTAGGTGCCGGACCAGTCGATATACTGGGTCTGTGTGGTGCTGGAAAGCTTCCGGAATTCCGGGACAAAGGGTGCCGTCACATTCTCTCCAAGGAGCCGCTCCCAGCCGCCGTCCTTCTTTTTCTCCAGCCAGAAGCAGTTGTCGATATAGTAGTCGCTGACGCCAGCACCCTCCCAGGCTGTCCAGACATCGCCGCCGTTGGGGCTCAGCCGGTCGTCGTCCACCCGGAGCCAGATATTCCAGGGGGATTCGCCGAAGCCGCCGGTGTTGCTGTTGTAGTTGTAGCTTCCCGCCTCCTGAATATAGTTCCAAGCTGCGTCTTTGACGAACTCCATCTGCTTGTGGGATACTACGGTGCCATCCATAGTGGTCACCAGCCGGTCCGCAAAGCAGAGATTCCCCTTCTCGTCAAACCGATAGCTGTCCGTGCCCTGGTAGGCGGTGCCCCGGGTGTCCGTCCAGACGGAGCAGAAGGAAATCTCGTCCTGCTCGATCTTGGAGGTGCCCTCCGGGAAGAGGAATTTCCGGTTCTGGTTCAGGGAAAAGTCCCGATCCCAGTCCTGGACCGTGGAATAAAACTGGGTCCCCGTATAGCTGGAGGCCAGGAATTCCCCGGCGTAGTAGTCGATCCGGTAGCTGCCGCCATCGACGGTAATGCGCATTCTGGGAGACAGGCTGTCATTGTAGTCGTTTTTCTCCCGGATCAGTACGGAGTAGCTGTTCGATTTCAGGGCCTGGAGGGCCTTTTCGCAGCGGCTCAGAGCCGCCTCCTCCTGACTGGGCAGGGCCTCCCGGTAGATATGGAAGGGGGTATAGAAGGTGCCGGACTGGCTGTCCCCGGCGATGGTCATCTTGATCCGGTAGTCTCCGGCGGGAAGAGAACCGTAGTTCAGTGTCCAGTCCATGTCCTCCCGCAGATAGGTTTTGCTCTGGGCCCGGGACTGGGCGAAGCCCATGCTGCGCTTCAGCACCTCCCGCTGATCCGACAGGCTGGGGACCTCCTCCCAGGCGGTGTCCTTCCAGACTTCCAGGGAGGAATCCCGGATCTCCATGGTCTCGGACTGCTGGCAGAACCGTTCCTCCACGGCAATGACCATTCGCCCGCCGGTGGGGGTCAGGCCGTCCACACGGGGCGTTACGCCCCAGTCCGGATTTTCCGGCAGTTCCGGCGTTACCGCCGGAGTGAAGGTCTCCGGAGTCTCCCGGCTGCTTTCAATGAGGGGGGCTTCCGGGTCCTCCGGCGGGGCCGCCCGGTTGGTGCCCAGGCACAAGGCCACGAACACCACGGCAATGACTCCCAGCAGGCTCACCCAGAAGCTGGGCTTGCGGTAATTGAGAATGGAGAGGATGCGGTATTTCACGCTGACCTCCCCAAAGGCCACGGGACAGGCGGCATAGTGGACGTTCTTTGTGCTGCACTCCAGCAAGGCGGAAGAATAAGCCTTCCGCTCTGCTGGCTCCATGAACCGGACCACCCGCTCGTCACAGGCCATCTCCATATCCCGGCAGAGCAGGGCGTAGGCCAGCCACACCAGGGGGTTGTACCAGTGGAGGGCCAGGGCCAGAAACCCAATGAGCTTGATCCAGTGGTCCCCCTTATCCAGGTGGGTCCGCTCGTGAGCCAGGATCTGGCGGCGCTGGTCCTCGGTCATCCCGGCGGGGATATAGATCTTCGGCTTCAGAAAGCCCAGAACGAAGGCGGTCTCGATTTTGTCCGACTCCCAGCCGCCTCGGATTTTCACCGCGTCAGCCACCTGGGCTCTGAGTTTCAGGTAGGAAATCAGGCTGTAGCTCAGAATGATCAGTGCCAGCAGGCCGTAGGCAACGGCAATCACCGGCAGGAATCTGCCAAAGCTGGGCATATTCAGGCTCAGGGGCTGCAAGCTCAAGCTGCTGACCAGAGGAACGGGCAGCAGAAGCCGGAGGCCCGCCAGCATCCACAGGAAACAGATGTACTTTTTGGGCGTTTTCCGAAGGACCGCCCGGAGAAGCAGCACCGCCAAAATCACAATGCTGCCGTGGAGATCGACGGTCAAGAGATTCTGGAGCAGTTTTTCCATCATTCGTCCTCCGGGTAGCTGTCGATCAGCTGGCGCAGCTGGTCGATCTCCTCTTTTTGAAGCTTCTTCGTCTTGGAAAAGGCGGCGATGAAGGCGGGGACACTGCCCTGGAAGGTCTCCTTCACCATCTCATCGATGCGGGAGCGCTGGACCTCCTCCTTGGTGACCAAGGTGGAGACCATGGTGTTCTCGTTCTGCACAATGCCCCGGTCTGTCAGGCGGCGGATCACCGTGTAGGTGGTGGCCTTGGACCAGTCCAGCTTCTCTTTGCAGAGCTTTACCAGCGCCGTGGAGTTGATGGGCTCAACCTCCCACAATAGGAGGCAGAACCGATATTCGCTTTCAAAGACTTTCGGGGTTTCCATAACATTTTCTCCTTTCTTACCTTCCCCTGGGGGAAGGTGCCGCCTCCAGGCGGCGGATGAGGGGCGGTACCAGGCAGGTCTGCTTGCCGCCCCACACCCGTCCCGGGCTGCGCCCGGTCCACCCTCTCCCAGGAGAGGGTGTTTTACTGGAACGGTACCGCCTCTACTCCGTCCCGGGTGATGTTGCTGCCTCCATAGATGCGGAAGATGGGGGCATCGTAATTGAATTCTTCCGTTCCCAGCCGCTCAAAGGTGGTGCTGTCCACCCGGACGTTCTTGCACTCGGTGAACTCCACGCCGGAGACGCTGCAATCGTGAATGTAGCAGTTGTACACCTGGATATCCAGGGAGTTGTCCCCGTTGACGCCCATGGTGCCGCAGCCGTAGAGGTCGCAGTTTTCCACCAGGATATTCTGAGAATTGATGTAGTGCAGCACACCGCCCATGCAGTAGCCCGGCTCCTGGGTGTGGCCGACGGTAAGGTTTGCCACATAGATATTGGCGCAGTTTTCAAAGGTCAAAACGTCCGCATATCTGGGCACAGCGCTGATGGCCCCATCGGTCCGCTCCTGGCCGGAGCCCCGGATGGTGAAATTGCTGAGGTCCTGCAGGATCAGCTCCGGCCCGTCGAAGGGGTCCTCCCAGCGGTAGTACTTTCCGCCGGATTTGCCGTAGTTTGCCGCCTGGCTCAGGTCCAGCAGGGCGGCATCCACCACGATCTCCGTGTCCGGGGCGATGGCGTTCAGGAATTCATCCACGGTGGCTACATGCACCGTGTTCTGCTGTCCCGTGATCACCGGGTCCGCCTGGGTAACCACCACCGCGTCCACGGTCTCGGTGGTGGGGGCCTCTGTTTCAGCCTCCGTCTCCGGGGCCAAGGTGGTCTCCGGCTGGGTGGTCTCCGGGGCGGTGGTTTCCGGTTGGGTGGTCTCTGCTGCCGCCGGCTTCCCGCAGCCGGTCAGCAGAAGCAGACACAAAATCAGAGCTAGGGTACGTTTCATGGGGATTCCTTCTTTCTGTAACGAGAATAGGTCTAACTAGCTAAACCTTATGATTGAAGTTTAGCACGTTAGACCTATTCTGTCAAGAGGGTTTTTGAAATGATCAAAAGTCATTGGGAACCAGTTCTTACCTTTTCCTTTCAAAAAGTTATCTATCGCTAACATCTTGCACACCTTTTCTTCCGATGGTATAATAATTTATATCAACCATTCGCTTTTGATTTCAATGAGGTGAGAAAAAGATGACCATGGATGAGCTTCGGCCGGGGCAATCAGCCTGGATCACATCAGTCGGCGGAAACGGGGCCCTTCGGCACCATCTGCTGGATATGGGCCTGACGCCCAAAACGGAAGTCGTTTTGCAAAAAGTAGCCCCCATGGGGGACCCGATCCAGATCGCTCTGCGAGGGTATGAGCTGACACTGCGGCTGGATGAGGCTAAAAATATTGAAATTGAAGATGTCCACATCGATGGTGAGCAGTCCCATCCTGCCGAGGGACGGATTGCCCCCATCCCCCACCCTGGTGTCGGCGAGAGCTGGGGCAAGGAGACGGTCGTCCGGGAGGGCCCTCTGACCTTTGCCCTGGCAGGCAACCAGAACTGCGGCAAAACCACCCTCTTCAACCAGCTCACCGGCGCCAACCAGCACGTGGGCAATTTCCCCGGGGTCACCGTAGACCGGAAAGACGGCACCATCCGCAACCATCCCGAAGCCACCGTCACGGATCTGCCGGGCATCTATTCCCTGTCCCCCTATTCCAACGAGGAAATCGTCACCCGGGACTTTCTGATGCAGGACCATCCCAGCGGCATCATCAACATTGTGGATGCCACCAACATCGAGCGGAATCTGTATCTGACCATGCAGCTCATGGAGTTGGAGATCCCCATGGTGCTGGCGCTGAACATGATGGATGAGGTCCGATCCAACGGCGGCTCCGTCCGCATCAATCAGCTGGAGGAGATTCTGGGCATTCCTGTAGTCCCCATTTCCGCCGCCAAAAATGAGGGCATCGATGAGCTCATCGACCACGCCCTGTTTGTAGCCCAGCGGGACATCAAGCCCCAGCGGGTGGACTTCTGCGTGGAAAGCGATGACCCCAAGGACCCGGTGGGTGCGGTGCACCGCTGCATCCATGCCGCCGCCATGCTCCTGGAGGCGGACATCCGCAGGGCCCAGCTCCCCGTCCGCTTCGCCACCACCAAACTGGTGGAAAAGGATCAGCTGATTGCCGAAAAGCTGAACCTGGCCCCGGAAAAGCAGGCGGCTTTCGACCAGCTGGTGGACATTATGGAAAAAGAAACCGGCCTGGACCGGGAAGCAGCCATGGCCAACATGCGCTTCGGCTTCCTGGAGACCCTTTGCCGGAAAACCGTAGTCCGGCCCCACGAAAGCAAGGAACACAAGAGGAGCATGGACATTGACCGGATCCTCACCGGCAAGTATACCGCCATCCCCTGCTTTTTAGGCATCATGGCCCTGGTCTTCGTCATGACCTTTAGTCTCATCGGCGGCGCCCTTTCCAGTCTCATGGAGCTGGGGGTCCAGTGGGTGACAAATCTGATCGACCTGGGGCTTACCGCCTGGGACATCAACCCTGTGGTCCACGATCTGGTCGTCAACGGTGTCTGCGCCGGTGTGGGCAGCGTTCTGAGCTTCCTGCCCACCATTGTGACCCTGTTCTTCTTCCTGTCCATTCTGGAGGACACCGGCTACATGGCCCGGGTGGCCTTTGTGATGGACCGGCCCCTGCGGAAGCTGGGTCTCTCCGGCCGGAGCTTCGTGCCCATGCTCATCGGCTTCGGCTGCTCCGTTCCGGCGGTCATGGCCACCCGGACCCTGTCCAGCGAACGGGACCGGAGGATGACCATCCTGCTGACACCCTTTATGAGTTGCTCCGCCAAGCTGCCCATCTATACCATGCTGGTCTCCGCTTTCTTCCCCAGAAGCCTACAGCCTCTGGCTATGATCGGCCTGTACTTGCTTGGCATCCTCTGCGGGATCCTGTACGCTCTGATCCTGAAGCACACCGCCTTCTCCGGAGAACCGGTGCCCTTCGTGATGGAGCTGCCCAACTATCGTCTGCCCAGTGCCAAGAGCGTGGGCCAGCTGATCTGGGAAAAGGCCAAGGGCTTTGTGCAAAAGGCCTTCACCATCATCTTTGCCGCCTCCGTCATCATCTGGGTGCTGCAGACCTTCGACATCCGCCTGAACGTAGCCGCCACCCCGGAGGTCAGCCTGCTGGCTCTGCTGGGCAGCCTGATATCCCCTATCTTCAAGCCTCTGGGCTTCGGTGACTGGCGGGCTTCCACTGCCCTCATCACCGGCTTTACCGCCAAGGAAAGCATGGTGTCTACCCTGACCCTGCTTCTGGGCGGAGATCCTTCCAGGATCACCACTCTGTTCAGCCCCTTCACCGCGACGGTCTTCCTGGTGTTCACCCTGCTGTATACCCCCTGTGTGGCCGCCATCTCCACCGTAAAGCACGAAATGGGCTCCGCCAAGGCGGCAGCCGTCACCGTGGCTCTCCAGTGCGCCATTGCCTGGGTGGTTGCCTTCCTGGTCCGGCTGCTGGGCACGCTGGTGGGCCTGAGCTGAGGTGCAATTATGAATCTACAGAGTGTCTTCGTTTTGGTTCTGCTGGGGGTGGCCTTTGTGGCCGCCCTGCGCAAAGGAAAGAAAACATGCAAATGCGGCTGTTGCGGGGACTGCAAGACCTGCCCGCACCAATGCAAATAGGAAAAACGCTGTCATTGCGAACCGGTTCGCAATGACAGCGTTTTTCTGGCTTAGAATGGGAAAAAGGGGTTATTTTCTGGTCAGTTCTTCCAGAGTCTTCTTCCGTTTCTGGCGCATCTGCTCCTGAACCTCGAAGCCCTCGGTAGATTCCTTGCTGAAAAGGATCCGCCCCGTCATGAAGATCAGCTTGAGATCCAAAAGCAGAGAGTAATTCTCGATGTAGATCAGGTCCAGCCGGAGCTTATCCTCAGCCGTGGTGTTGTACTTACCGAAAATCTGGGCATAGCCTGTAAGGCCCGCCTTCACCCGCTCCCGGTAGTGCCACTCGGGGAGCTCCTGGCTGTAGGCCTCCACATTCTCTACCCGCTCGGGCCGTGGGCCCACAATGGACATATCTCCCCGGAGAATATTCAGGATCTGGGGCAGCTCATCCACCCGGCAGCCCCGGATCACGTGGCCAACCTTCGTGATTCGGGGATCCCGGCCGTTGGCCCGCATAGTCAGGTCGTAGCCGTTCTTCTCCGCGTCTACCACCATGCTGCGGAATTTTAAAATGTCGAATACCTTGCCCCCCCGGGTCACCCGGGCCTGGCGGTAGAAGATGGGCCCGCCGTCCTCCAGCTTAATGGCAGCGGCCACGATCAGCATAATGGGGGCCGCCACCACCATGGCGATGAGGCACAGCACCACGTCCATGCAGCGCTTGCAAACCCGCTGAAAAACCGTCAGGCCCCGGCCCCGGACCAGCTTCAGCGGCGTATCCAGCAGAGTCACGTCCTGGGCAGAGGCCAGGATGATGTCCGTCACCTGGGGCACCACATAGGTGCGGATACTCCGGGAATAGCAGTATTTCAGGATCTGATTCCGGCTCTCCCCCGCCACGTCGTTGATGACCACGGCATCATGCCGCTCAATCGCCTGGCAGAGCTTACTAAAATCCGTCCGGATGGAGATGACCTCCGTGATAGCGTACTTGTCCGGCCGGGCATCCATCTTAAACTTCAGATCCAGGGCACTCTCATCATCGTAGATGAGCAGCATATTCCGGGGCACATAGAGGGAATGGTAGATCCTGGTAAAAATTGAGCAGCAAGCGAAACTCAGCACCGCGTCCAGCACCAGGGCCGTCGCCATCGGCCAGATCCGCACCCGGTTTCCGGCGATCAGACACAGCAGGAAAAAGGTGAGCACATCCACCAGGAATACGGAGATCCACTGGGAAATTGACAAATCGATCAGCTTTGCGTGGCCGTAGCCAAAGCAGTCACACAGGGAGAACACCGCTGTCATCGCCAGGGCATAGACCGCCAGCAGTAAGTACAGTGCCCCGCCGCCAAAATTCTCCGGGAACGAGATGCCCCAGTAGCCCACAGTCCAGACTCCGTAAAACACCGCCGTCAGGATCCCGATCTCCAGGATCCCCTCCGCTGCCCGGATCAAAAATTTCATATCATCCAGTATGTTTCTTCTTCTCACACGCTTGCTCCTATCCGCCTGGCGGCAAAGAGAACACTCTCTTCACATTCCACTTCGGGGCGGGATTTTCACACCACGCCCATGATACAGCCATTATACTATCGTTTCCGCGGAAATGCAATGTATTTTCCTGGATTCTACGCTTCTCCTTGCCTTTCTCTGCGCTCCATGGTATAATGATGGACAAAGAATCGGCTTTTCCGCCGGAATTGAGGAAAACGTATGAAAATCGCGATGATCGGTCCCAAGCGGATTCCCTCCCGAGAGGGAGGAATCGACGTAGTCGTAGGCAGACTCTCCTCCGAGCTTGCCAAGCGGGGCCAGGATGTGACCGTATATGTGCGGAAAAAGAAGGGGCTGGAAGTTCCCGAAAGCTGGAACGGAGTCCGGCTGAAAGAAGTCTTCACCATTGACAGGAAGGCCACCGATGCCCTGGTCTCCTCCTTTCTCGCCACGCTGAAGGCGCTGTGGGGGCATTATGATGTGATCCACTTCCACGCTCTGGGAAACACCTGCTTTCTCTTTCTCACCGCCTTTACCAAGAAAAAAGTCCTGGTCACCATCCACGGTATCGACTGGAAACGGAGCAAATTCTCTGGACTAGGCAACCAGATCCTGAAATTCTCCGAGAAAATGGTGGTCCGTTATGCGGACGCCATCATCACCCTCTGTGACAATGACCAGGACTACTTTAAAGAAGCCTACGGCCTGGAAACCACCCGCATCCCCAATGGCTTCGAGCGGTTTCCACTCCGGTCTCCCAGTGTCATTACCGAAAAATATGGCCTCCACCGGGAGGATTACATCCTATTTCTGGCCCGGATTGTGCCGGAAAAGGGGCTCCACTATCTGATCAAGGCCTACCGGCAGGCTGGGATCCCTCAGAAGCTGGTCATTGCCGGAGGCAGCGGCCACAGCGAGGGCTACTACCGTGAAATGCAGGCTCTGGCCGGGGATGACCCCAATATTCTCTTCACCGGCTTTGTCCAGGGAGAAACATTGGCAGAGCTCTACAGCAATGCCTACCTGTACGTGCTGCCGTCGGACATTGAAGGCATGCCCATGAGCCTTCTGGAGGCCCTGGGCTACGGCCGGGTATGCCTGGTATCCGACATCCAGGAAAACCGGGTAGATCCGGACAACAGCTATTTCTTTCAAAAGGCAGATACGGACGATCTGCGGGAGAAGCTGAAGGAAATTTCCCGGAATCGCAAGTCCTATGCCCCCTCCCAGGCCCTCATGTGCTGGGACGAGGTGGCCCAGAAAACCCTGGATCTATATGAAAACACGAAAAAGAGGAGATAATCATGGCTAAAAAACTCAATGGCACGGTGATTGTGACCTATCGCTGCAACGCCCGCTGCTCCATGTGCAGCCGGTATAAGGCCCCCTCCAAGCCGGAGGAGGAACTGACGGTGGAGACCGTCCGCAAGCTGCCCCAGATGAATTTTGTAAACGTCACCGGCGGCGAGCCCTTCATCCGTCAGGACCTGGAGGACATCATCCGGGAGCTGTACACCAAGACAGACCGGGTTGTCATCTCCACCAACGGCTTTTTTACGGACCGGATCCTTGCCATGTGCGAGAAGTTTCCCAAGCTTGGTATCCGGATCTCCATTGAGGGTCTGGAGGAGACCAACAACGCCATCCGCGGCCTCCCCGACGGCTTTAACCGTGGCTACACCACTCTGAAAAAGCTGGTGGAAATGCATCACCCGGATGTAGGCTTCGGCATGACCGTCCAGGACAAGAACGCCCAGGACCTGGTACCCCTATACAAAATTTCCGATGAAATGGGCATGGAGTTCGCCACTGCTTCCCTGCACAACAGCTTCTACTTCGTAGAGTCGAAAAACATCATTCACGACCGCCCCATGGTTGCCAAAAACTTTGAAGACCTGATCAACGAGCTGCTCCGGTCCCGCAGCCCCAAGAAGTGGTTCCGGGCCTACTTTAACCACGGCCTCATCAACTACATCTACGGCCAGAAGCGTCTGCTGCCCTGTGACATGAGCGTGGATACCTTCTTTATTGACCCCTACGGCGATGTGATGCCCTGCAACGGCACAAAATGCAAAGAGGTCATGGGCAACCTGAAGGAATCCGACTGGGACACCCTGTGGAACAGCCCGGAGGCCAACGCCGTCCGCCAGCGGGTAAAGCACTGCGGCCGGGAATGCTGGATGATTGGCTCCGTATCCCCCGCCATGAAGAAATATATCTGGGTCCCCGCCTGGTGGGTCCTCTGTCACAAATGCAAGGCCCTGTTTACGAAGCACCCCTACAGCATGTACGAGCTCAAAGTCGTCCGGGACTATCGGGACGGCAAGATCTCCAAAGAAGCGCTGGATCAGTGCTCCACCTGCGACCTGGCCGGGCAGAAGGACAACGGCCTGAGCCAGAAGAGCAACGAGGCGCTGAAGGACCGCTCCGGAGAGGATATCGTGGCCCAGGATCTGGAGGAGCAGATGAAGAGGGAGCGGAAATGAAAATCATCCTGGCCCACTATAAATTCTATCTTCAAGGCGGTCCGGAGCGCTATATGTTCAAGTTTATGGAGCTGGCGAAGGAAAAGGGCGTAGAAATCATTCCCTTTTCTGTCAAGTTCCCCACAAACGTCCCCTCCCCCTACAGCCGCTATTTTACAGGCAGCGACCAGGCAGGGGCGAACTTCGATATCAACAACCATAACCTGGGCTACCTGCTGGAGGGCGCCTATCACGACTTCCACAATCGGCAGGCTTACCGGAATATCAAAGCTCTGATTCGGGAGACAAAGCCGGATCTATTGTACTGTCTGATCCCCGGCCAGCTGACGTCGGATATCTTCAAAGCCGCAAAGGAAGAGGGCATCCCCGTCATCCATCGAATCTCCGATTTCCGGCTGCTCTGCGGCAAATATAATATGCTCCGGGGTGAAAACGTATGCCGGGAATGCATGATGGGCGACTACCGCCCCATGGTAAAACACCGCTGCGTCAAAGGCTCCAAGGCCCTTTCCATCCTCCGGGCCCTCTCCTGCGACTATACCCGCCGGTTCCACCGATATGACCGGGTGGATGCCGTTATTACCCCGCCGGAATACACCAAGAAACTGCTGGTAGAGTCCGGCTTCTTCCCGGAGCGCAAGGTCTTTGTGAATCCTACCTTCATTGATTGCACCAAAATCATCCCCAATTTCACTCCCGGGGACTATGTGCTTTGCCTGGGACGGTTCAGCGAGGAGAAGGGTTTCCGCTATGTGGTGGAAGCCATGCAGTACCTGAAGGACCTGCCTGTGCAGCTTGCCATCACCGGAACAGAAGAAGGCTGTGACGAGGCCCTGAAGCGGCAGATCGAGGCCCTGGGGATCCGGGACAAGATTCGGTTCACCGGCTTCGTAAAGGGGGAAGCGCTGGAGGACCTGACAAAAGGCGCCCTGTGTGTGGCCTGTCCGGCGGTGTGGTATGAGAATATGCCCAATGTCGTCCTGGAGAGCTACGCTTACGGCAAGCCCGTCATTGCTTCCAACCTGGGCTCCCTGACAGAGCTCGTGGAAGACGGTAAAACCGGACTGCTGTTTGAGCCAAAAAATGCCCAAAAAATCGCCAGCTGCATCCGTTGCCTGGCAGAACATCCGGAAAAAGCCCAGAAAATGGGCGAGAACGCCCGGAAACTCTGCGAAGAGAAATATACTCCGGAGGCCCATTGGCAGCGGTTTCTGACCATTGCCGAGTCGATCGGCGTTCACGTATAAGGAGAGGCAGTATGAAACGTTTTTTCATCACCATCGATACCGAAGGGGACAACCTGTGGGATTGGCGGGAGGGTATGGACATCCATACGGAAAATGCCCGTTTTCTCCCAAGATTTCAAACTCTCTGTGAGGAATACGGCCTAAAGCCCACCTATCTGAGCAATTTTGAGATGATCAGCGACTCCTTTTTCCGGGACTTTGCCGGAAATAAGCAGGCCCAGGGACTCTGCGAAATAGGCATGCACCTTCATGCCTGGAATTCTCCCCCTGTCGGAGATCCACTCCCCGCCGGAAATGATCCCGGCGCCGCCTATCTCATTGAATATCCGGAAAATCAGATGGAGGAAAAAATCGCTTTCCTGACGGAGCGGATAGAGCTCTGCTTCGGCCAGAAACCCATCTCCCATCGGGCTGGCCGCTGGGCCACCAACGAAACCTATTTCCGCCTGCTGGATAAATACGGCTACCGGGCCGACTGCTCCGTCACCCCGGGCATGGATTGGTCCGGCCATTCTGGCCGCACCCAGGGAAGCAAAGGCTCCGACTACCGCGGCGCTCCCCACAGCCCTTACAGGATCCCGGGCACCTCTGTCCAGGAGTACCCCGTCAGTGTCTATTTCGACCACCGACTCTATCTGCCGGATCCCCCTACGCCGAAAAATATGGCCCGGGCCCTGATCCACGCCAAGTGGGGCAATACCCTGTGGCTCCGCCCCAATGGCCGCAATCTCCAGGAGTGCCTGGGGGTCCTGCGTCATAACCAGGCTCCGGGAGAGCCGGACTACGTCATGTTTATGCTCCACTCCTCCGAGCTCATGCCCGGCGGCAGCCCCACCTTCCGCACAGAGGCCCAAATTGAGCATCTCTACCGGGAACTCGCTGCCATCTTCAGCAAAGCCCGATCCCTCGGCTACACCGGTGCCACCTTCCGGGAAGCGGAGACCTGATCTTCCATCTGTCACACACCGCTGCAGCACCTACAGTCGCCCCAGGTCATTTTTTACAAATCCACTTGACATTTCCCGATTTCATGGTATAATACAAAAGCCTTGAGTGAGCGGAACACCTGCCGGTATAGCTCAGTTGGTAGAGCAGCTGATTTGTAATCAGCAGGTCGGGGGTTCGA
>URGL01000045.1 GCA_900547405.1 uncultured Eubacteriales bacterium | reverse complement strand
GCCCCACACCCGTCAGGGCTTCGCCCTGCCACCCTCTCCCAGGAGAGGGTTTTTGCTTTTACTCCACCGTGGTCACTTCGGTGACGGTATTGGCCATGGTCTTGAAGACACTGTAGTCAATGCCCAGGGCCTCGGCGGTATCGGTATTGACGGTGATGATGCCGCCGTCCATCACATGGTATTCGGGGACGGCACCGCCCAGGAGGATGTCCACGGCCATGTCGGCGGTATAGGTGCCAAGCTCCGTGTAGTTCACGCCGGAGGTGGTGAAGGCACCGGCAGCCACGAAGGAGTCCGCGCCGGTATAGTGGGCAATGCCGGCCTGGTTCAGGATCTCAGCCACGGCCCCCTCGCAGGCCATGACCACGTTGTCGGTGGGGGTGAAGACGGCCTCCACCCGGCCCACCAGGGAGCTGGCGGCGGTGAGGATCTCGTCGGTGGAGTTGCCGGTCTTTTCAATGTAGGCAATGCCCTTCTGCTCCAGATATTCCTTGGCCTGGGCAATGGGGGTCTGGGAGTTGGCTTCGCTGTTGGAGTACAGCAGGCCCACGGTCTTCACATCCGGCTGGGCGGCGAGCATCATGTCCAGGATGAAGGCGGTATTCAGGGCATCGGAGGTGCCGGTGACGTTGGGGATGTCCGTCAGGCCCGCGGTAGCGGGGTCAGAGACGGCGGCGTAGATGATGGGAGTGTTGGTGCCGTCGGCGGCGGTGACCATGCACTGGGCGGCCAGGGAGGCAATGGGGATAATGGCATCATACTTGTCGGAGACCACCTGGGCCCCGATCTGGTTCAGGACGGTATTGTCGTTCTGGCCGTTGAATTCCTTGTAGCTCACCTGGAAGCCCTTGTCGGCGGCAGCCTTGGTAAGCTCATCCTCAACGGCCAGCCGGATCTCGTCCAGAGAGGCGTGGTCCAGCTGCTGGACAATGGCAATGTGGAAGCTCTTGGTTTCTTCCGTGGTCTCAGGAGCCTGGGTGACGGCTGCGGAAGTAGTTTCGGGGGCCCCAGTGGTGGCGGCGGGAGCGGCGGGGGAGCCGCAGGCGGTGAGCATAGCGGCGGAGAGGATCAGAGAAGCGGCAACACTAAAGAACTTTTTCATGGTAATAACTCCTTTTTATTGAAAAATAATGTGGATAGGTGAACAAAAAGGAAATTTCACCATCGTCTGCCCGGATTTCTCATAAGATTACCTCCTGGAAAATAAAAATGCCCTCACTCCCCCTAGGGGGAGCAAGGACAGAAAATACAAATTCTGCGGTACCACCTTGCTTGCCGGAAAACTCCGACCGCTCTGCAGAGCGCCAACACGCCCTTTGCCCGTTAACGCTGGCATTGCGTCAGAAGATACTCATGGGGGTCTCCCCTTTTCTCCCTGCCCTCGGCGGCCCATTTGCTGCCCCGCTCTTCGCCCCGATCACAGCTCCCGGGACTCTCTGTGGATGCGCTTGCAGCTTTACTTCCGCTTCGTTGGTTTGGTAGGTATTTGAATTGTTCTTTTTATACATCAGGTTTGTCTGTTTGTCAAGCACTTTTTTTCGTCTGGGGAAAACATTTTTTGGAGCGTCAAGGGGCGGGCCGGTTTTCTTATAGTCCCAGAATGGTCTTGGCAAAGAGGAAGTACACCAGCAGGGACAGGGCGTCCACAATGGTGGTGATGAAGGGGGAGGCCATGACGGCGGGGTCGAAGCCCAGCTTCTTGGCGAGAAGGGGCAGGGTACAGCCCACCATTTTGGCCATGATGACGGTGACCCCCAGGGCCAGGCAGATGACCAGGTCCACGGAAAGGCTGATGCTGGCGTTGCCCATCAGGAGCCGGTCCACCAGCAGCACCTTCAGGAAGCACACGGCGGCCAGGGTGATGCCGCATAGCACGGCGGTACGGATCTCCTTCCACAGCACGGTGAGCGCATCGGAGAACTCCAGCTCGTCCAGGCTCAGGGCGCGGATCACGGTGACGGAGGACTGGGAGCCGCAGTTGCCGCCGGTATCCATCAGCATGGGGATGAAGGCCGTCAGGGCAGCCAGCTTGGTCAGGGCACTTTCGAAGGAGGAGATGATCATGCCCGTAAAGGTGGCGGACACCATCAGCAGCATCAGCCAGGGGATCCGGTGCTTGTACAGCTCGAAGGGAGAGCTTTTCAGGTAGCTCTTTTCCGAAGGGGTCATAGCGGCCATGATCTCCATGTCCTCGGTGGCCTCTTCTTCCATAACATCCATGGCGTCGTCGAAGGTGACGATACCCACCATCCGGTTTTCGGTATCCACAACGGGCAAAGCCAGGAAGTTGTATTTGGAGAACATTTTGGCGACCTCTTCCTGGTCGTCCTGGGTGGTGACGGAGATGATGTTGGAGGTCATGATCTCCCGGATCTCCGTGTCGTCGCTCTCGGCCAGCAGCAGGTCCTTTACGGTGACGATGCCCAGCAGCGTCCGGTCCTTATCCAGCACATAGCAGGTATAGATGGTCTCTTTGTCCACACCCTGGCGGCGGATGCGCAGGATGGCCTCCTCCACGGTCATGTCCGGCCGGAGGGATACATACTCCATGGTCATCAGGGCACCGGCGGAGTTTTCGGGGTAGCGCAGGATCTGGTTGATGGAGCTGCGCATTTCCGGGTCTGCCTGGCCAAGGATCCGCCGGACCACATTGGCGGGCATTTCCTCTACCAGGTCCGCCGCGTCATCTACGTATAGTTCGTCCAGCACCTCCCGGAGCTCGTTGTCCGAGAAGCCCTGGATCAGCAGCTGCTGAGCCTCAGGCTCCATTTCCACAAAGGTCTCCGCTGCCTGCTCCTTGGGAAGCAGGCGGAACATGACGGGGATCTGCTTTTCCTCCAGGCCGTCGAAAAGACCGGCCACGTCCGCGGGATTCATGGTGATGAGGATGTCCCGCAGAGTGGAATACTTCTTCTCTTCCAGCATCTTGAGGAGGGCTTTTTCTACGATTTCAAAGCGTTCTGCCATAGTTTTACCTCCAATATTTGATTTTGGGTTGGTGAAACTCGGCGAAGCTCCCTGATTTTACCAGTTATGATACACATAAGCGGGGAAAATCAGGCAACTTCGGCCGGGTATATTGCCGCTTCCTCCGGCGTCCATGATCTTCCCCCCTTTTCGGTTACACAAATCGTTCTTATTGTATCCCCAAAAGAGCCAAAAGTCAACCTTGACAGTGGACAACTTTGGGAATAAAATGGTACAAAAAAGAAAGGGATGGATACACCGTGATCCGTGTTGCCACCCAGGCGGATGTGCCGGAAATATTGAATATCTACGCCCCCTATATCGAGACCACCACCGTTACCTTTGAGTACACCGTGCCCTCTTTGGAGGAATTTACGGAGCGCTTCCGGCAGGTGACGGAGGGCTTTCCCTGGCTCCTCTGGGAGGAGGAGGGGAAGATCCTGGGCTACGCCTACGCCAGCCTTCCCTTTGAGCGGGCGGCCTACGGCTGGTGCGCCGAGCCCTCTATCTACCTGCGGCCGGAGGCCCGGGGAAAACACATCGGCAGGCAGCTCTACGGGGCCCTGGAGGAGCTTCTGCGGCAAATGGGCTACATCCTGTCCTTCGCCGTGATCACCGGAGAAAACAGGGAGAGCCTGGCTTTTCACCGGGCCCAGGGCTACAGCCAGTGCGGACTTTTCCATCACTGCGGCTTGAAATTTGGCAGATGGCTGGATGTCTATTGGTTGGAGAAACGGCTGAGTTCTGTCGAAATTCCCAGGAATACGCCTGTTACCTGGTTTGACTTTAGCAAAGATACACAAAAGATTGGGAATATTTTAGGTAAAATGTCACTTTCAGAATCGGGAAAAATATGATATGGTATGCGTGGGGAGAAATGCGAATATTCGCCGTCCTTTTCTGCCCATGACCACATATAACGCATCTGCATAATGAATCTCTACTAAGGAGTTGTGACCATGTATTTTCAGAAAAAACGCTGCATCGCCATGCTTCTGGCCGGCGGCCAGGGCAGCAGACTCAAGGTCCTGACGGAGAAAACCGCCAAGCCTGCCGTTCCCTTCGGCGGAAAGTACCGCATCATTGATTTTCCCCTGTCCAACTGTGTGAATTCCGGCATCGATACCGTGGGCATTCTGACCCAGTATCAGCCTTTGGAGCTGAACGAATATATCGGCAACGGCCAGCCCTGGAATCTGAACAAGACCCATAGCTGCGCCCAGGTCCTGCCCCCCTACGAGCGCCACGACAAGAAGAGCGGCTGGTACAAGGGCACCGCCAATGCCATTTACCAAAATATCGACTTTATCGACCGGTACGATCCCGACTATGTGGTGATCCTGTCCGGTGACCATATCTACAAAATGGACTACGCCGCCATGGTGGAGTACCACGAGAAGCACCAGGCCTCCTGCACCATCGCCGTGCGGAACGTACCCCTGGCCGAGGCCTCCCGGTTCGGCATCCTGAACACCAACCCGGATATGTCCATCTACGAGTTCGAGGAGAAGCCCGCCCGTCCCAAGTCCACCAACGCCTCGATGGGCATCTACGTCTTCAACTGGCAGGTGCTGAAAAAGGCCCTGACGGAGGATGAGGAGGATCCCAAGTCCTCCAACGACTTCGGCAAGAACATCATCCCCAACCTGCTGAACCAGGGCCACAAGATGATGGCCTATCCCTTCGACGGCTACTGGAAGGACGTGGGCACCATCTCCTCCCTGTGGGAAGCCAACATGGACCTGCTGGGCAAGGATCCCGTCTTCAACCTCCGGGGCGAGCGGTTCAAGATCTACGCCCGGAACAGCGCCCTGCCCTCCTCCTTCATCGCCCCCTCCGCCAAGACCGTCAACTGCTTCATTGCCGAGGGCAGTGAGGTAAGAGGCGAAGTATACCACAGCGTCATCTCCGTAGGCTGCAAGATCGGCCCCGGCGCCGTGGTAGAGGACTCCGTGGTCATGCCCGGAGTGGTCATTGAGTCCGGCGCCATCGTCCGCCATGCCATCCTGGGCGAGAACAGCCGGGTGTGCAGAAACGCCGTAGTGGGCGGCGCTTACGCCGAGGGCGAGGAAATGCAGATCAGCGTCACCTCCAAGGGTGCCGTGGTAGAAGAGAACGCCGTGCTGAGGCCCGGCGAAATGATGTAAGGAAGGTGACCGCTATGAACGCAATGGGTATTATCTTTACCAATGATGCCAATATCGGAGAGCTGACTGCCAGGCGGTCCATCGCCTCCATCCCCTTCGGGGGCCGCTACCGCCAGGTGGACTTCGCCCTGACCAACCTGAGCTGCGCCGGTGTACACCACCTGGGCATTATCTCCCGGTTCAACTTCCAGTCCCTGATGGACCACATCGGTGACGGCGAGGAGTGGGGCCTGGAGCTGGGCGAGGGGGGCCTGCAATACATCACCCCCTATGCCAATTCCGAATTCCACAGCTACCGGGGGAAGCTGGAGTCCCTTTCCAACGCCATGCCCTTCCTGGAGCATGGGCAGGAAGACGAGTACGTATTCCTGGTGGACTCCGCCGTTACCTACAACATCGACCTGAAGAGAGTCCTGGCCGAGCACATCAAGAGCGGCAAGGACATCACCGTGGTGGTGAAGTCCGGCGTTGCCAACAGCAAGCGGATGCTGGACCTGGCCGTGGCCCTGGACGAGAAGAAGGAAGTCAGCGACATCGTGGTGGACTACGCCCCGGGTCCGGAGTATTACGCCTCCATCGACCTGTTCGTCACCACCAAGAAGTGGCTCATCAACATGGTCCGGGAGCGCATTGCCCACAACGCCTTCCACATGGACCGGGACCTGATCCTGGGCGGCTGGCAGAGCGGCAAGGTCAGCGTCAACGCCTGCGAGTTTGACGGCATCGCCCTGTACAACGAGAGCGTACAGGACTACTTCGAAAATTCCATGGCTCTGCTGGATCCCAAGGTCCACGAGAGCATTTTCGACCGGAAGCATCCCGTCTACACCAAGGTCCGGGACCGGGTGCCCTCCTACTACGGAGAGGGCAGCCGGATCGAAAACTGCATGGTGGCCGACGGCTGCCTGCTGGAAGGCTCCGCCAAGGACTCCATTCTGTTCCGCCAGGTGACTCTGGCCCCCGGGGCAGAGGTTGAGGACTGCGTCATCATGAACGACACCGTTGTGGGCCAGGGCGCTTACCTGAAGAACGTGATCCTGGACAAGAACGTCACCGTGCGGCCCGGTGCCAAGCTCATCGGCACCCGCACCAATCCCATTGTCATCAAACGGGGGGATACCGTATGAAAATCGTCATCTGCGCTTCGGAAGCGGCCCCCTACGCCAAGTCCGGCGGCCTTGGGGACGTGATGGAGGCTCTGCCCACGGCCCTGAGCCGCATCCAGGGCAATGAGGTCTGGCTGTTCCTGCCTTACTACAACAAGATCAAGAGCAATACCGCCTATGAAACGGAGCAGGTGGCCCAGTTCCGGGTGCAGATGGGCTGGCGTCAGCAGTACGCCGGCCTGCGGAAGCTCACGGACTGCCCCCGGGGCTTCCAGGTCTATTTCATCGACAACGACTATTATTTCGGCACCCGCACCGGGGCCATCTACGGCGACATGGATGACGGCGAGCGCTTCGCCTACTTCTCCAAGGCCTGCCTGGATGCCATGATCGCCCTGGAATTCACCCCGGATGTGATCCAGTGCAACGACTGGCAGACCGGCATGATCCCCGTGTATCTCAAGGCCAGCTACCGGGACACCGCCCTGAAAAATACCCGCTGCATGTACACCATCCACAACATCGAGTACCAGGGCTGGGCCAACGCCAACTTCTTCGACGACATTCTGGGCCTGCCCTGGGAGTATCGGGGCTGCATGGATATGAACGGCTCCGTAAACATGATGAAGGGTGCCATCGAGACCGCGGACCTGGTGACCACCGTGTCCGAGACCTACGCAAGAGAGCTCATGTACCCCTACTATGCCCACGGCCTGGACGGCATCCTGGCCCGGAACGCCTGGAAGCTCTCCGGCATTACCAACGGCATTGACACCGGCATTTTTGACCCGGAGACGGACCGGAATCTTCCCGCCCACTATTCCGCCGCCCAGATCCAGCCCGGCAAGGCCGCCTGCAAAAAGGCCATCCAGAAGGAGCTGGGGCTCCCCCAGGAGCCGGATGTGCCCCTGATGATCATGATCACCCGGCTGGTGGGCCACAAGGGACTGGACCTCCTGTGCTATGTGGCCCGGCGGCTCATGTGGGAGGAGAACGCCCAGCTGATCCTCATCGGCACCGGCGAGCCCCAGTACGAGACCTTCTTCCGGGACCTGCAGGCCCAGTTCCCGGACCAGGTATCCGCCCAGATCACCTTCAATGTGGGTCTGGCCGCCCGGGTCTACGCCGCCGGAGACATCTACCTGATGCCCTCCAAGAGCGAGCCCTGCGGCCTGAGCCAGATGAACGCCATGCGCTACGGCACCGTCCCCGTGGTCCACGCCACCGGCGGACTGAAGGACACCGTGCCCCCCTGCGACGAAGCCGCCAAGGAGGGCCTGGGCTTCACCTTCCAGAGCTACAACGCCGACGACTTCTACGCCGCCATCAAGCGCTGCCTGAACCTCTACAACGGCAACCGGCAGGCCTTCCAGGCCCTCCAGGTAAGGGATATGTCCCAGGACTTCAGCTGGGATGTACCGGCAAGGAAGTATATGGAAGCCTTCCAGCGTATGCTGGCCTGGTAACCTTTCACCACAGCATAAATACCGCCCAAAACCATTTGGGCGGTATTTTTTGAGGAAAAAACCCAAAGAATTTGAGTCCCGTAGGGGCGGCTATCAGCCGCCCGCTTACCTCCGGGACAGAGCGTTTGGTCCAAAGCACTCATTTACGATACGCCGCGGGCGGCTAATAGCCGCCCCTACAGGCTGGAGCCTTTATCCCAACGAAGGAGAAATGAAAACCCATGAGAATTCTTTTCGACAGCAAGCAGGAGATCTTCAAGACCCCCTTCGGGGTACTGGCCCCGGGGGAGAAGTGTACCCTGCACGTGCATATTCCCGCGGCGGTTCAGACCCGGGCCGCTCAGATCGTACTCTGCGGCCAGGACGGACAGGAGATGGGGGTCAGCCCCATGCAGTACGAACAAACCCTGGGGCCCTACGAGTACTGGCGGGGAGAATTCTCCTTCTCAGAGCGGGGACTCTATTTCTACTATTTCCGCATCACGGACCCCAACGGCACCTTCCGGCTGTTCAAGGAGGGAGACGACGCCAATATGGAGTCCGGAGATCTGTGGCAGGTCAGCTGCATCCCGGCAGACTTCTACACCCCGGAGTGGGCCAAGGGCGCGGTGATCTACCAGGTGTTTCCGGATCGGTTCTGTAAGAGGGGGGACCCGGACCTCTGGGGCAAGCTCCAGCCCTACACCATCCACCAGAACTGGGACGAAGAGGTGGACTGGCGGCCCGACGATCAGGGCCGGGTGCTGAACAACGACTTTTTCGGCGGCAATTTCCGGGGCATTACCGAGAAAATGGACTATATCGCCTCCCTGGGCACCACCATTCTCTACCTGAACCCCATCAGCAAGAGCTTCTCCTCCCACCGCTACGACACCGGGGACTACAAGACCCCGGACCCCATGCTGGGCACGGAGGCCGACTTTCAGGCCCTCTGCCGGGCGGCCCACAGCCGGGGGATCCGGGTCATCCTGGACGGAGTCTATTCCCACACCGGCTCCAACAGCCTCTACTTTGACCGGGAATGGACCTTCGGCGGCAACGGGGCCTACTGCCGGACCGACAGTCCCTATTCCAGCTGGTACACCTTCTACCACTGGCCGGACTCCTACAACTCCTGGTGGGGCTTCGACACCCTGCCTACGGTGAACAAAATGGACGATGGCTTCCTGGACTACATCATCCGGGATGAGGACAGCGTGGTGGCCCACTGGCTCCGGCTGGGAGCCGACGGCTTCCGGCTGGACGTGGCCGACGAACTGCCGGATGCCTTCATCGCCCTGCTGAAAGAGCGGATCCGGCAGATCAGGCCCGACGCGCTGCTCATGGGGGAAGTATGGGAGGATGCCTCCAACAAGGTGGCCTATGATGTGCGCCGCCGGTATTTTGTGGACGGGGAGCTGGACAGCGTCATGAACTATCCCTTCCGCACAGCCATTGTGAACTTCATGCGGGGCCGGGACAGCGGCCCGGAGCTGAAAAACACGGTCATGTCCATTGTGGAGAACTATCCGCCCCAGGTGGTGGCCTGCAACATGAATCTGCTGGGCACCCACGACACCCCCCGGATCCTCACCGCCCTTGTGGATGATTTCGACGGCTCCCGGGAGGAAAAAGCCGCCCGGCATCTGACCAAAAACCAGATGGAGGTGGCCCGGGACCGGCTCCAGATGGCCGTTTTCCTCCAGTTCACCCTCCCCGGCTGCCCCAGCGTCTACTATGGAGACGAGGCCCTTATGGAGGGCTACAAGGATCCCTTCAACCGCCGGACCTATCCCTGGGGCCGGGAGGACAAGGAGATCCTGGGCTTCTTCCGGCACCTGGGCCGCCTGCGCCGGGAGCGGGCGGAGCTGCGGCTGGGCTCCATCCGTTTCTTCGCCGCCGGGGACAAGCACCTGGGCTTTACCAGAAGCTACGAGGGAAAGGTCTGCAAGGTTTATGTAAACCGCAGCGGCGATCCCTGGGAAGTGGAGCCCGGCAAGGTCCTGCTGGGGCGGCTTCTGGACACCGTGGTCTATGACCGGCTGGTCCTGGGCCCCAGAGGCTTCTGCATCGTGGAGGTGTGAAGATGGAATACTTTATCTCCGGCTACTGCCGCAATATGGACGCCACCCGCCGGGTCCTCCTGGAAACCGAAGAGGACGGCACCTACGAGGCCGATTGCAGCTACGGCACCTGCCCCTACGAAAGCGAGTGCACCATTGCCAAAGAAATTCGGGAGAAATTGGAATAAGCCTGAGTAGAACAGCTCTAAGCCTTCCCCTACGGGGAAGGTGGACCGGGCGCAGCCCGGGCCGGATGAGGGGAGCCCAGCCCTCCAAAAGAGCCGGGCCCGGATGAATGGTAAAATCCACCCTTCGCGTAGGGGGCGATGCCCACATCGCCCCGAGACCTGACGGGCGGGACTGGTCGCCCGAAACCTACCGCCCGGTTGCCGAACCTCCGGGCCGATCCCTCAGTCAGCCTTTGGCTGACAGCTCCCTTTGCGCAAGGGAGCCCCCTCATCCGTCACGCCTACGGCGTGCCACCTTCCCCGGAGGGGAAGGCTAGAAGACTGCAACGAAAGACTTGAGAAGGAACATGAAAAAAATTTGCCTCCGCTGCGCCGGATTCCTTTTGATCCTGGCGCTTTTTCTTGGAATATTGAGCGCCGTCTTTTATCCCAAGGGCCGGGGCTACAACGATGGGCTGGAAAACCCCCGGATCTGGGCCTTTCAGGCGGAGCCGGAAAACAGCCTGGAGGTGCTGGCCATTGGGGACAGCCTCCTGATGTGCGGCTACAGCCCCCTGGATGTGTGGACCCAAAGGGGCTACACCGGCTTCGGCTGCTGCACCGGCAACCAGCGGCTAACCCAGAGCCTGCGGATGCTGGAGGCGTTCTGTGAAAACCAGTCCCCCAAAGTGGTCTTTCTAGAGGCGGACTCCCTGTATCACCCCATTGACAGCCAGGATATCCTTCGGGACCGGGTGCTGCCGCTGATCCCGGCTCTGGAATACCACGACAACTGGAAGATCTTTTCCCCCAAACGATTTCTCCGGGCCCCGGACTACAGCTACCTGCACCCCCAGAAGGGCACCCACTTTCTCTACGACCGGGATCCCCAGGTGCCGGAGGAGGCGGACAGCTATATGGAAGACTTGGGGGAGCAGGAACCCATTGCCGGAGCAAACCGGAGGTATTTCCGAAAAATTGCCCGGTTCTGCCAGGAGAAGGGCATTCAGCTGGTGCTGGTCAGCGTCCCCAGTCCCTCCAATTGGAGCTATGCCCGGCACAGCGCCGTCCAGACCCTGGCAGACCACTGGGGGCTGACCTATCTGGACATGAACCTGGAGGACCTGGGCATTGACTGGTATGCAGACAAGTCCACGGAAGGGGACCACCTGAATTACCTGGGCACTCAAAAGGTGTCGGCTTTCTTGGGGGACTATCTGGCCTCCACGAGTCTGCTGGAATCCCACCGGCAGGACGACCTGGGCCGGGCCTGGGAGAAGGCCGCCCAAGCCCAGGCAGAGAAGAACAGAGAAAAACTGGAGGAGGCACAATGAAACGAATACTTTCCTTCCTCCTGGGGCTGGCCCTGGGCCTTGGGGCCCTGAGCTGGTACTTTCTCCCCAAGGACAACAGCCCCCAGGCGGGGATCCTGGACTATACCGCCCAGGGCTTTCTGGCAGAGCCGGAAAACAGCCTGGATGTGGTGATCCTGGGGGACAGTGTGCCATTGTGCGCCTTTTCTCCCCAGGTGATGGAGGAGACCACCGGCCTCCGGGCCTATGTCTGCGCCACCACCGGCCAGACCCTGCCTAAGACGGAGACCTTCCTTCGGGAGTTTTTCCGGAACCAGAGTCCGGAGCTGGTGATTCTGGAGGCCAACCACCTGTATAAGACCTTCACCCCCCTGGACCGGGCGGAAGAGAGCCTGTACCGGCAGGTGCCCCTGCTGCGCTATCACGACAACTGGAAGTTTTTGAAGCCTGCCCAGGCCCTGTCCCCGGTCCGCTACAGTGTCCGCATTCCGGAGCGGGGCTACTACGAAAAGGAGGGGGTAGAGGGCCTGGAAGTCTGCGACTATATGGCCTATACCGAGGACTGGGACCCCATCCCGGAGGAGAGCCTCCGGGCCGTCTCCCGGATCGCCGCCCTCTGCGAAAACCGGGGGGCCCGGCTTCTGCTGCTCAGCGCCCCCAGCGCCGCCAATTGGAGCTACCATAGCCACAATGCCGTGGCGGCCCTGGCAGACAGCCTGGGAGCCGGGTATGTGGACATGAATCTGGAACAGGTAGCCATTGACTGGACCCAGGACACCCCCGACGCCGGGGACCACCTGAACGGCGCCGGCGCGGAAAAGGCCTCCCGGTGGCTGGCGGAGTATTTGGCCCAAAGCCCTCTCCTTCCTGGGAAGAGTGGCAGGGCGAAGCCCTGACGGGTGTGGAGGGGACACCTACAGGTCCAGGACGGACTGAAATAAAGAGTCCCCCGCCGGGAGGTCGCCTTCCCCTACGGGGAAGGTGGACCGGGCGCAGCCCGGGCCGGATGAGGGGAACCCAGCCTCCCAAAAGAACCGGGCCCGGATGAATGCTAAAATCCCACCGTTCGCGTAGGGGCCGATGCCCACATCGGCCCGTGAGGTCCGATGACAAAACGGCAGGTTTTTCCATGAAAACCTACATTTCCCGCCCGTAAGGGTCCGGGGCGATGTGGGCATCGCCCCCTACGCGCAGGGTAAGATCTTACCATACAACCGGGCCCGGATTTGACTTTCAGGGGTCCCCTCCACACCCGCCGCTGCGGCGGCACCCTCTCCATGCAGGAGAAGGCAGGAGCTGCATTCCTCCACATTCAGAACTCGACGTCTTGCCAGTACGCATATAAAGGATCGACTTATGACACAAAAGAAGACGCATACCTACTTGCGTTCCCTGTTTTTTTTACTGCTCCTGTTTTTCCTCCTGGCCCTGCTCTCTCGCTATTTCCTCCCCAAGGGCAACACCCTGGAGGACGGCATTCAGGAGCCGGAGCTTTACGCCTTCCTGGGGGAGCCGGAAAACAGTCTGGAGGCGGTGGTGCTGGGGGACAGCATCCCCTTGAGCTCCTTCATCCCTGCCTACCTGTGGCGGGACTACGGGATCCCCTCCTATGTCTGCGCCGCTACGGCCCAGAAGCCCAGCGACGGCTATTTCCTGCTGAAGCGCTTCTTCCGGACCCAAAGCCCCAAGGTGGTGCTCTACGAGACGGATCAGCTGTATCTGGATACGGCGGCCTCGGACCTATTGCAGGCGGAAGCCCTTTCCCGGCTGCCGGTATTTCAGTATCACGACAGCTGGAAGTTCGTCCGGCCAAACCGGCTGCTTTCCAGCCCCGGCTATACCGAAACCAGCCCCCTGAAGGGCTACCATCTGCGCAAGACCCCGGAGGGGTTAAAAAACGACCCGGCCTACCTGGCCCCAGAGGAGGAGATGGAGCCCATCACCTTCTGGAACCGGCTCTGCCTGAAGCGGACTCTGGCCCTGTGCCGGAAGCGGGGAGCCCAATTGGTGCTCTATACTGCCCCCAACGCCGCCACATGGACCCAGGGGAAGCACCGGGCCATGGAGGCCCTGGCCCGGGAGCTGGGGATTTCCTATCTGGATGCCAATGGGGAAAACCTGGACATCAACTGGAACATTGACACCCTGGACCGGGGTGAGCACCTGAATTACCGGGGTGCCGCCAAGGTCACCGCCTGGCTGGGGGCCTATCTTCAGACCCAGGGCCTGGAGGACAGGCGGGACATTGCCGCCTATGCCTCCTGGCAGGAGGATCTGGAAACCTTCCAGGCCATGCTGGAAGATCCGGAAAACTACTACTAAAACCCTCTCCTTGGAGAGGGTGGCACGCCGTAGGCGTGACGGGTGTGGGGCGGACCAAGCCTACAGCAAGGCGATCCCTCAGTCAGCCTTTGGCTGACAGCTCCCTTTGCGCAAGGGAGCCTGCCCCTCATCCGTCTCGGCCTCGCCGAGCCACCTTCCCCCAAGGGAAGAGAAACCTCCCGAAAGGAGCCATTCCATTGCCAAAGAAAATACTGGGCCCCCTGCTCTTTTTGGGACTTCTGGGGCTGCTTCTGGTCCCTGCCAGCCTGATCCTTCAGCCCAAGGACAACACCGAGGAGGCGGGGATGTATCAGACCAGTGCCGCCGGGATCCTGTCCCAGCCGGAGAATTCCATTGAGGTGCTGTTTCTGGGAGACAGCGAGGCCTATTCCAGCTTCGTGCCCCTGGACCTGTGGGAGCAGACCGGGATCACGAGCTTCGTCTGCAGCTCCCTGGATCAGAAGACCTACGAGACCCTGGAGCTGCTGGATATGGCCCTTGGCTGCCAGAGCCCCAGGGTGGTGATGCTGGAGACCAACGTGCTCTACCGGGTTTACGCCTCTACCGATGCCCTGTCCCCCAAGTTGGAGGCCAGGATCCCGGCTCTGCGCTACCACGACCGGTGGAAGAGCCTGAGCCTCTCCGACTTCTGCTCCATGCCCCGCTACACCGCCTCTTCCCCGGACCGGGGGTACCATCTGCTGACCAAGGCAAAGGCCGCGGATGTGGAGGGCTATATGGCCCCCATGGAGGAACGGGAGCCTCTGTCCCGGACCAATCTGGCGGACCTGAAAAAAATCGCGGAGGTTTGCCGGAAGCGGGGGATCTCTCTGGTCCTGTTCAGCGCCCCCAGTCCGGCGAACTGGACCATGCGGCGGCACAACACCATCCAGGATACCGCCGAAAGCCTGGGCCTTCCCTATATCGACGGGAACCTGCTGGAGTTGGGCATTGACTGGGATACGGACACCTACGACCGGGGAGACCACCTGAATTACAGCGGGGCCGCCAAGGTCACCGCCTGGCTGGGGGAGTATCTCCGTAGGGAGGCCCCCGGCCTTACCGACCGCCGGGGTGACCCGGATCATAGCGCCTGGGACCAGGATGCCGCCGCCTTTCGGGCCCGGCTGGAAGCCCAGGAATAAACAAGAAAGGGGTCCTTGCTTTGGGGAAAAAGATCATACGGGTGATTCTCTTCCCGGCCATTCTGTGCCTGCTTCTGGTTCCGGCCAGTCTGCTGGTGCTGCCGAAAAACAACACGGCGGAGGCGGGGACCCTGCACCCGGATGCCGATGGGATCCTCTCCCAGAGAAGGGACTCCATCGATGTGCTCTTTCTTGGGGACAGTCTGGCCTACTGCGGCTTCATGCCCCTGGAGCTCTGGGACACCTACGGGATCCCCGGCTTTGTGTGCAGCTCTCTGGCCGAGAAGACCTTTGAGACTCAGGAGCTGCTGGAGCAGGCCCTTGGCTGCCAGAGTCCCAAGGTGGTGGTGCTGGACGTGAACGTGCTCTACTGGACCTGTAAAAAGGAGGCGGCGGCCTTCTACAAATTGGGGGCCAAGGTGCCGGTTTTCCGCTACCACGACCGATGGAAGAGCCTGGGAGGAGGGGACTTCTTCTCCCTGCCCCACTATACCGCCGAATCCCCCAACCGGGGCTATCTGATGAAAACGGGAGTGGAGTACTCCTCCCGGGGGGACTATATGCAGGCCTATCCGGGCCAGGGCAGGCCCGGCCAGGGCAGTCTGGGCTACCTGAGGCAGATCGCGGAGCTCTGCGCCCGGGAGCAGATCCCCCTGGTCCTTTGCAGCGTCCCCAGCGCCGCCAACTGGAACGGAAGCCGGCATGATGCCATAGCGCAGATCGCCCAGGAGCTGGGGGTGCCCTATGTGGACGGCAATCTGGAGGAAATCGGCATTGACTGGCACACCGACAGCCCCGACGGCGGCGACCATATGAATCCCAGGGGGGCCGCCAAGGTCACCGCCTGGATAGGGGACTATCTTCGCCGGAGCTATGGCCTCCCGGACCGCCGGGAGGACCCGGCCTACGAAAACTGGAACCGGGACGCGGAGGATTTCCGGGCCCGGGTGGCGGCAGCGGAATAGCGGCACCGATTTTTTTCATGGGGCCATTTTGAAAACAGTGGAAATTTTTACACAATCGTGGTATACTTGCCCCAGTCCGGCTTTTTGTGAGCCCCAAATGGAAAGGAACGAATACAATGGGTTTATCTGCCGCCGCACCCTGGCTGAAATATTACGGGAATACACCGGCTTCTCTGGAATATCCCCACAAAACCATGTATGAAATGGTGGAGGCTGCTGCCAAGCGGCATCCGAACCATGTGGCCTATGTGTTCATGGGCAAAAAGACCACCTATACAGAGTTTATGAAGCGCATCCAGGCCGCCGCCCAGGGCCTGTACAAAATGGGCATCCGCAAGGGGGACAAGGTGACCATCTGCATGGCCAATACCCCCCAGGCCCTGGACTGCTTCTACGCCCTGAACCGCATCGGGGCCATCCCCAATATGATCCACCCCCTGTCCGCCTCCCAGGAGATCGCCTTCTACCTGAACTTCTCCAAGAGCAAGGCCGTCCTGACTCTGGACCAGTTCTATTACAAGGTGGCGGAGATCCTGCCCCAGCTGGAAAACCCCACGGAAATTCTCATTGCCAGGGTGGCGGATGAGCTTCCCGCCCCTTTGAGCGCCCTGTACCCTCTGACCAAGACGGCCCGGGCGGTGAAGAAGCTGCCCAAGGCCGGCTATACCCTGTGGTACGACATGGTGAAGGCGGGGAAAAACACCAAGCTGCCTGCCCAGAAGAGCCGCTACGATTCCTGCGGGGCCATCCTCTATTCCGGCGGCACCACCGGCACCACCAAGGGCATTATGCTGTCCAACCTGAACTTTAACGCCCTGGCCCTGCAAACCATTGCCGCCTCCGGCTTCTCCATGGAGGAGATCTCCAATATGAAGATGCTTTCCGTCATGCCTGTGTTCCACGGCTTCGGCCTGGGCATCGGCATTCACACCCCCCTGGTTGCCGGCGGCACCTGCATCCTCATCCCCCAGTTCAACGTCAAGGTCTACGCCAAGACGCTGATGAAGCAGAAGCCCAACCTGATCCCCGGCGTGCCTACCCTCTTTGAGGCGCTGCTGCGGACGGAGGACCTGGAGGGGGCGGACCTGAGCTTCCTGAAGGGCATCTTCTCCGGCGGCGACAGCCTGAGCCCGGAGCTGAAGAAGAAGGTGGACGCTTTCCTGCGGGAGCACAACTGCTCCGAGCAGATCCGGGAGGGCTACGGCACCACCGAGTGCGTCACCGCCTCCTGCCTGACCCCCAAGGACTATGCCCGGCAGGGCTCCATCGGCGTGCCCTTCCCGGATACATACTATAAGATCGTCGAGCCCGGCACCACCAACGAGGTGGGCCCCAACATCGAGGGAGAGATCTGCATTTCCGGCCCTACGGTCATGCTGGGCTATATGGACAACCCCTACGAGACGGCCAATACCCTGCGCCGCCATTACGATGGCCGGATCTGGCTCCACACCGGAGACCTGGGCCACATGGACCAGGACGGCTTCGTCTACTTCCGCCAGCGCATCAAGCGGATGATCATTACCTCCGGCTACAATGTCTATCCCTCCCAGCTGGAAAACATCATCGATGCCAACGATAAGGTGCTCATCAGCTGCGTCATCGGCGTGAAGGACCCCTACCGGGTCCAGCGGGTGAAGGCCTATGTGGTGCCTATGCCCGGGGTAGAGCCCTCCGAGGCTCTGAAACAGGAGATCCTGGACTACTGCTCCGGCCGCATTGCCAAGTACGCCATGCCCAGGGAGATCGAGTTCCGCAAGGAGCTGCCGAAGACTCTGGTGGGCAAGGTGGCCTACCGGGTACTGGAGGAGGAGGCCAACGCCGCCGCCCCCGCCAACCAATGAGCAAGCGGATCTGGGAGCTGGACGCTCTGCGGGGGCTGGCACTGCTGGGCATGATGGGCATCCACTTTGTTTACGACCTGGTGGACCTGTTCGGTGTCTGGAACTGGCAGCAGCCAGCCTGGTATCTGTTTTTTAAAAACAACTACGGTGCCGTGTTTTTCCTGATTTCCGGCATCAGCGTCACCCTGGGTAGCCATCCAGTGAAGCGGGGGGCCCAGGTGTTCCTCTGCGGATTTCTCTGCACCGGTGTGACCTTGGGTATGTACCTTCTGGGCTTTGCCGGGAAGGGGATCATCATCTACATGGGGGTCCTCCAATGCCTGGGCCTGTGTATGATGCTCTGGCCTCTCTTCCGCCGGTGCCCGGACTGGGGGCTGGTGGCCCTGGGCTTGGCCATGATAATCGCCGGGTGGTATCTCCGGACCCAGTCCTTCCCCTTCTGGCTCCTGACCCCCCTGGGCTTTGCCCCCTATGGCTTCACCTCCTCAGACTATTTCCCCCTGCTTCCCAATTTTGGGTATTTCCTCCTGGGGGCGGTGGTGGGAAAACGGGCCTACGCCGGGAGGAAGAGCCTGTTTCCCAGGGAAACCCCGCCTCTGGGCCTCTTCCGGTGGATGGGGAGACATAGCCTCATGATCTATCTGCTGCATCAGCCGGTCCTGGCGGCAATTGTGGCGGCTATCGCCGCGCTGTGTGTTATGTAAAGGAGGTCTCCACCATGAAGAAAACCAATCTGCTCGTCGCCGCCCCCATTCTGGGAGGCTTGGCCGCCCTTTCCCGGAACGGCCTGTACCAGGCCGGTATGGACGAGAGGGGCCTGCTGACTCCCGGCCGGCCGGAGGCCATCTACTTGGCTGTGCTGACCCTGGCGGCGGTGGTGCTGTGCTTCCTCATTCAGGAGCCGGAGAAGACCCGGCCCAGCCATGCGATTCCCTACACCTGGTTTGCCACGGCTATGCTGTGGCCTCAGAGTGTGTCTTCCACTGGGGCCATGAAGCACCTGCTGATTGTGTCCCAGGCTGCCGGGGCAGTTCTGGCGGCGGCTATGGTTTATTTCGCGATCCAGAAGAAGAAGCCGGTCTTCGGTCTCTCTGCCGGGCTTTGCGTCTGTATGATTTTGCGGCTGGTGGCTTCCTACCAGCTCTGGAGCCGGGACCCCCAGATCCAGGATTACATCTTTGCCCTCCTGGGCTGCCTGTGCCTGACGGCCTTTTTCTACCAGCAGACCGCCCTGGAGGCGGGATTGGGCAGTAAAATCTGGCGGCTTCGGTTCGCTTTCCTGGGCTGCTATCTGTGCTTTGCCGCCAGCGTGGGCACGGAAGTCAACTGCTTCTACACCTACGCCGCCTTTGGCCTTATGACGGAAGCCCTGGCTCCGGCCCCGGAGGGGAAAGCATGAGCGCCCTGCCGGACCTGAGGGGAAAGGACCTCTCTGCCCTGACCCCCAAGGAGCGGTACCGGATCCTCTGCCATATTCTTCCCACCGTCACCCTGGAGGAGCTGCTGGAATACCGGAAGATGATTTGTACCCTGGTTCCCCAGCTCCGGCCCAGCCTGGGCTTTGACCAACGGTCTCCCCACCACCGCTACGACCTCTACACCCACGTGGCCCATGTGGTGAGCCTGGTTCCCGGGGACCTGACCCTCCGTTGGGCGGCCTTGCTTCACGACATCGGCAAGCCCGTGGCCTTTACCCTGGACGAAGAGGGCCGGGGCCACTTCAAGGGCCACGCCCCCCTGGGCGGCCCCATGGCCCAGACCATTCTCAGGGAGATGGGAGCCCCGGAAGAACAGATCAGCCGGGTGGGCTTCCTGGTGACCATGCACATGGCCCGGCTCTCTCCCGATGAGGCCCGGCTCCGCCAGCTGGTGGAGCGCCAGGGGATGGATGCGGTCACCCAGCTTCTGGCCCTGCAAAGGGCGGATATGCAGAGCAAGGGTGTCCCCGGAGAGGAGCAGACGGAACGGTTCATACAGGTCGAGGAAATGCTAAAAACCCTCTCTTGGGAGAGGGTGGACCGGGCCTAGCCCGGGACGGGTGTGGGGCGGCACCCTCTCCAGCAGGAGAGGGCAGGGGAATTTTTCAAAAACCCCTTGCTTTTTCCAAGGGAATCCCTTATAATAAACCCAAAGAAAATCCCCAAAACCTTTCCGGTTTTGGGGGTTTCGGCGTATTTAGGAGGTCATTAGCCATGACAAACTGGTTGCTTCGCACCTTTGTGAAAAATTCCGAGGACCTGGAAAGTCCCAAGGTCCGCTCCCGTGTGGGTGTTCTGGCGGGGGTGACGGGCATTGTCTGCAACCTGCTGATGTTTTTCGGCAAGCTGCTGGTTGGCATCATGACGGCCTCCGTGTCCATTACGGCGGATGCCCTGAATAACCTCTCCGATGCCACCAGCTCCGTGGTGACCATGCTGGGCTTCTGGCTGGGCTCCCGGCCGGCGGATGATGACCATCCTTATGGTCACGCCCGGTACGAGTACCTGGCGGGGCTGGCGGTGTCCGCCCTGATCCTGGTCATCGGCGTGGAGCTGGGCAAAAGCTCTCTGGAGAAAATCTTCCACCCCCAGGCCATTCGCTTCGGCCTGGTCCCGGCCCTTGTCCTGGTGGTTTCTATCCTGGTGAAATTCTGGATGTCTGCTTTCAACCATAGCCTGGGCCAGAAGATCCACTCGGAGACCCTGGAGGCCACCGCCGCCGACAGCCGGAACGATGTGATCACCACCGCCGCCGTTCTGGCCGCCTCCCTCATCGAGCTTGCCACAGGGCTGAAGGTGGATGGCTTCATGGGTCTGGCTGTGGCCCTGTTCATCCTGTGGAGCGGCATCGGCCTGGCAAAGGATACCGTCTCCCCCCTGCTGGGAGAGGGGGCGGATCCGGAGCTTCGGGAGAAGATCGTGGATAAGCTCCGGGAGAACCCCAAGGTCCTGGGCTTCCACGATCTGATGGTCCATGACTACGGTCCCGGCCAGCGCTTTGCCAGCATCCATGTGGAGATGGACCGCCGGGAGGACCCTATGGAGTGCCACGAGATCATCGATGACCTGGAGCGGGAGTGCCTGAAAAGCCACGGGGTCCACCTGGTGATCCACTACGACCCTGTGATCACCGACGATCCGGAGCTGGACCGGATGCACGTCCGGGTGGAGCAGATCCTGCACAAGGTGGATCTGCGCCTGGGGGTCCACGATTTCCGCATGGTGCCGGGAAAGGGCCACGTGAACCTGATCTTTGACATTGTCCTGCCCACAGACCTCCGGGGCCAGGAGGAAAAGATCCAGAACCTTCTGGAGGAGGAGCTGAACCAAGAGGGGGGCCTGCGGTACTACCCCGTCATCACATACGACCAGAGCAGCTTTAATTAAAGCCCCAGCTTAAGCCCTCTCCTTATGAGAGGGTGGCACGCCCCCGCCGGAGGCAGCCTTCCCCTACGGGGAAGGTGGCAGGGCCAAAGGCCCTGACGGATGAGGGGCCGCACCCCAATAACGAGACAGGCCACATTGAATGGGAAAACACTTCCGTTCAACGTGGCCTCTTTTTTAACTTTTCGGTCGTTTCCCCTCATCCGTCCCGGGCTGCGCCCGGTCCACCTTCCCCGTAGGGGAAGGCGACCTCCGGCGGGGAAAAAATTTTTATATTATCCTGAATGCCTATTGACAAAATAGGTATTCAGCGCTATAATGCAGCCATCAAACAAAAACCAGGTTACGGAGGCCCAAAGCCATGACCCATCCCGTATTTCGATGTTGCCATTCCTGACAAACCGAAACAAAAAATATCTTGTGAACATTTGAAAGGAAGTTTTTGTGATGTCTAAAATCTATACCTCTGCTGACCAGCTGATCGGAAAGACCCCCCTGCTGGAGCTGACCCATATCGAGAAGGAAGAGAAGCTGGAGGCCAGGATCCTGGCCAAGCTGGAGTACTTCAATCCCGCCGGTTCCGTAAAGGACCGGATCGCCAAGTCCATTATTGACGAGGCCGAGAAATCCGGCGCCCTGAAGCCCGGTGCCACCCTCATCGAGCCTACCTCCGGCAATACCGGCATCGGCCTGGCCTCCGTGGCTGCCGCCCGGGGCTACAAGCTGATCATCGTCATGCCGGACACCATGAGCGTAGAGCGTCGGCAGCTCATCAAGGCCTACGGCGCGGAGCTGGTCCTCAGCGAGGGTGCCAAGGGCATGAAGGGTGCCATTGCCAAGGCCGACGAACTGGCCGCCCAGATCCCCGGCAGCTTCATCCCCGGCCAGTTCGTGAATCCCGCCAACCCCAAGGCCCACTTTGAGACCACCGGCCCGGAGATCTATGAGGATACCGACGGCGAGGTGGATATCTTCGTGGCCGGTGTAGGCACCGGCGGCACCGTCACCGGCGTAGGGGAGTACCTGAAGAGCAAGAAGCCCGGGGTCAAGATCGTAGCAGTCGAGCCCGCCAGCTCTGCCGTCCTCTCCACCGGCGTTGCCGGGCCCCACAAGATCCAGGGCATCGGCGCCGGCTTCGTTCCCAAAGTGCTGAACACCAAGGTCTACGATGAGGTCATCCCCGTGACCAATGAGGACGCTTTCGCCACCGGCAAGCGCATCGGCAAGAGCGAGGGCGTGCTGGTGGGCATCTCCTCCGGTGCCGCTGTCTGGGCCGCCCTGGAGCTGGCCAAGCGCCCGGAGAACAAGGGTAAGAACATCGTGGTCCTCCTCCCCGACACCGGCGACCGCTACCTGTCCACCCCGCTGTTCGCGGAGAAGTAATCAGCCCCTGCCTTCTCCTGCTTGGAGAAGGTGCCGCCGCAGCGGCGGATGTGGAGGGGA
>URGL01000044.1 GCA_900547405.1 uncultured Eubacteriales bacterium | reverse complement strand
CCTGCCTCTATGGCTTGTGCGCCTGGAACGATGAGGTGCGCCAGAAGGCCAGAAATTACTACCGGCTGGCCATTGATGGGGCGAAGACATTGGGTGCTTCTATTGTAACGCTGCACTGCAGCGGAGGTGCCCTGGATGAGCCCCCTCAGCGGGCCTTCTACCGGGCTGTTTCGGCCCTGCGGGATTTGGGTGGCTATGCCGCCGAGCGGGGAGTGACCCTGGCGGTGGAGACCAATTGTCCGGAGGAGGGCAATATTGTGCGGACTCTGCCGGAACTGAAAAGGTTGCTGGATACGGTAGACCTGCCCAATGTGAAGGCTGGTTTTGATCTGTGCCCTGCATCCATGGCGGGGGAAACCATGGAAGAGTGGTTCCAGACGTTCGGAGAACGGATTGCATATGTCCACTTCTCCGACGGAAAGCCCGCTGGCCGGATGGTCTGGGGGCATGGAAATCATCCGCTGGAGGATTTGCTCCAAGAATTGAGTAATCTGGACTGGCGGGGACCGCTCGGTCTGGTGTTCACTAAGGAGTCCTATTTTTTTGATCCAAAGACAGCAGATCAAGAAAATTTCCGGGCTTGGCAGAGCTGCATGGAGCAGGGGAGGGAGCAGAAATGAAATATTTTCCAAAGGACCGACTGTCGGAGCTGAACATTCATTATGACAACTATACCCTGGACTATTTCCTGGATGCTATGGCAGAACTGGAAATTTCCAATGTGGAACTCCTGGCGGGACATCAGGGGGTGTGGGCGGATGCCGGAGGGTTTACGGAGCCGAAAGCGCTTTTGCAGAAGTTGCGGGAGCGAGAGCTGAGGTGCCCCATCATTACCCCGGAAAATTGCTGCTACGCCTATGAAATCGATGCGAAGGAGCCGCTGCTCCGGGAGAAAACCTATGCCTACTTTGCCAATGTGATGCGCCTGGGAAAAGAACTGGGTGCCGGATTCATGGAGGTCAACGCGGGGCGTGGCTACTGGAACGAGTCCCCGGAGGAGGCCAGAAAGCGGGCGGCGGATATGCTTTATCGTCTGGCGGAGTTGGCTGAAACGCTGGATATGACCCTGGTCTGTGAATCCCTGCGGCCCCAGGAGACGATATTTGCATGGACGCTACCTCAAATGAAGCTTCTGTATGACATGGTGGATCATCCCCGGTTCAAGATGATGATCGACACCACGGCCATGTGTGTGGCGGGGGAGACCATTGATCAGTGGTTCGATGTTTTTGGCAGGGAGAATATTCTGCATACCCATTTCCAGGACTGTGATCCCTACGGTCACAGGATTTGGGGAGAGGGAACTCAGGACCTGAACGGCTTTTTGAAGGCGCTGTATGACAATGGCTATCAGGGGCTTTTGAGTCAGGAACTTACTGTGCGGGACTACTATAAAGATCCCATGTCCTATGATCGCCGAAACGTGGCAAACCTCCGGCAATATCTGTACTGAGAAACATGAATATGGGAAGACTGAAGCAAAAAAGTGCGCCATACTGCCTGTTCATACTGGTATTTTATCTGGCTGAGGCAATTTTCCTCCCGTATGTGGTGATGTATCTGACAGAAACCGGCATGACGACGGCCCAGGCCAGTCTTGCCTACAGCGGCATGAACATCGGTGCTATCATCGGCGGGCTGGGGCTGGGCTATTGTGCGGATAGGACCAGAAACCCAAGAGGGACGCTGGCTTGTGCGGTGGTTCTGTCTGCCGGACTGATTTTGCTTCTGCGGCTGGGCACCGGCGTTGCCTTTGGTGCGGCGGTGCTCTTCCTGTTTGGCTTTTTGGAGCAGCCGGACATTGATTTGTTCGACAACCTGCTGGTACAGAATGTAAAGAACTGGGAGAAGGCATTCAGCGTGGTCCACAGTTTCGGCAACTTGGGATATGTGCTGGGACTGCTGATTGCCGGTGGAATGCTGACAGCCTATGGCTATGGCTGGCTTTTTGCCGCAGCAGCGGTCATGCTGGTGATCAGTGGTATTTCCTGTGCGGGAATGGGCAGCGGATGCGGCAGGCAGGAAAAAAAGAATAAGGTTCCGTTACGGGCTCTGTTTCGCAATCATATGTCTGTGGCTATTTATCTTGTGAGCTTCCTTTGGGGCGTTATTGAAACGGGGACCCTGGCGTTTGCTACAAAATATTACACGGACTTGGGCTACACCGCCAGCTATGCGGCTATGATGATTAGCATTGCCATTGCGGGCCAGGTTCTGTCCTACACCTGGCTGTACCGGAACCAAGAGAAGGTCTCTCAGCCGATGCTTTGCTTTGGCGGCTTTGCTCTGCTAGCATTACGGATCATTTCCATGGCGCTGGTCGGAATCTTTCCTCAAGCGGTGCTGGTGGTCATGGCCTGCCTGGGTGGTGCGTGTACTCCGCTTATCAACCTTGCGCTGGTGCAGATGGTGTCGGAGAATTTTCCGGTGGAAGTCAGCAATTCCGCACAGACCTTCAAAACAATCGCCTACCGGGGCGCGGGAGGTAGCTTGGGCAGTTATTTGTTCGGACTGTGTTACGGACTGATGGGCGGGCAGAAGCTAATGCTGCTGGGGGCAGTGGTCTCCTTTGCGCTGGGACTGGTTGCGCTGGCGGCTATCCGCTTAGCGAAGTCTCTGGATAGGTATTCATAAAAAACAGGAAATGGGCTACCCCGTAAAGAGGCAGCCCATTTTCTATGGAAACTTTTGAGAAAGGGAGACGGTTATTCTTCGCCCATGATCTCCAGAAAGACGGTGCGCTGTTGTACACCGTCAAACTCTGCCAGATAGATATCCTGGGCCATGCCCAGAACCATCTTTCCGTCGATGACAGGTACGACACAGTGGTTCCCGCAGAGCATGGATTTCAGGTGTCCTGGGGCGTTACCACCGATGGCACCGTAGGAGGGGAGAAAATGGGAGTGGGCGTAGTCGTGGTGCAGGGGTACCAGCTCTTCCAGTTTGGTCTCGATGTCCCGCTCCAGGCAGGGCAGACTCTCATTGACCATGATGCCGGCGGTGGTGTGAGACACAATGACGAAGACGACGCCATTGCGGACCTTGGAGTTTTCCACAAACTCCCGGACATCTTGCGTAATTTTGATGAGCTCGAATTCCTTCTCGGAAAATTTTTGAATCTTCTTAAATTCAACCATTGCTTATCCCTCCAAACCCAGGAATTTCACAGCGTTTTCCCCCAGGATCATAGCCTTGGTCTCCCCGCTGAGAGGCAGGCTTTCCAGCCCACGCTTGATCCGCTGGGGACGGAATCTGGGAGAGTTGGAACCAAAGAGAATTTTTTCCCGGATGTTGTGCTCAATCCACAGGGGTCCCATTTGTTTCATGAAAATATGCTCAAAAAACTGCTCCGGACAGTCCATATAGCATCCGGCAGTGTCGGCATAGACATTGGGGTATTTCAGGATGATGGCAGCGGTCTCTGTTACCCAGGGAAACCCAAAGTGGGCCAGATTGATCCGTAGCTCGGGATACCGTATGGCGACCTCTTCAAACTGGAAGGGATGGCAGTATTTCATGTAGGTATTTGGCTGCCAACTCATGCCACAGTGGAAGGTGATGGGCAAATTTCGGGCCAGGCACAGTTCGTAAATGGGAAACAGCTTGGGGTCATCGGGATAGAAACGGTCCTTGGCGGGGTGGAGCTTCAATCCTTTTAGGCCAAGGGTGTCAAAGGCATAACGCAGCACCTCCAGAGCATCAGGCCGGTTGGGGTCTACGGAGGCAAAGCCAATGTAGCGCTGAGGGTCCAGGCGGACCAGAGTGGCAATGTCCTCGTTGGTAATGGCTACGGCCCCGTCAATGGTACTGCTGTCCTCTGGGAGCAACACCAGCCTGTCAATCTTTGCGTAGGCAAGCTGCTTGTTGACCAGTTCCAGGGGGAAGGGACTCATCAAATCATAGCCCATGATTTTCTTGCGGGTGTCCACCTGTTCAGGGCTTTTGCAGATGGGATCATAGAAAGCTGGATGAACATGTACGTCGATGGTCATTTGAATCACACCTCTCATAACGTAATATGACGTCTTAAACATCATACAACAGTTCTGGATGGTTGTCAATGTATTTTTTATTATGAAACAGAAATAAATATGAAAAAAACAGGAAAATAGCATTGACATATTTCTGTTCGGTTGATATGATATATCATATAACATTATAACCGAAATGGAGGAACATATACAATGACGTCTATTGCGGCAATCGGATTCTGCTGCATCGACAGCTACCGGAATCTGGGCCTGTCCTATCCAACAGGAAACGGAATCGACAGCATCGCACATTTGAGCAGGCGAGGCGTAAGGTGCGCGGCGGTCAGTGTTGTGGGTACGGACGAAAACGGGAAGCGAATGCTCTCCCGATTGAAAGAAATGGGTATTGACGTTTCCCATATGCAGATCCGCCCTGGGGAGACCTCCGTTTTCGAGATGGAGCTGCTGCCCAATAACGATCGGGTCCATTTGAAAAATATCCAGGGGGTCATGGAGAACTATGCGCCTACGGAGGAAGACATCCAATTTGTCCAGGGCTTTGATTACATCCATACAGACCTGTTTGGGAAAGTATTGGAGCTGATTCCACGGCTCAAGGAGAAGGGAAGCAAGCTGATACTGGACTTTTCTCAGTTTGCGAATGGGGAGAACATGGCCAAGCTGTTGCCCGATGTGGACTATGCCTTCTTCTCTGTAGGAGAAGGCAACGAGCAGAAGGCTGTAGAACTGTTGAAGCAGGCCAAGGCCTTGGGTGGCTCCATTATGACGGCAACCTTGGGGGAGGATGGCTGCATCTGCTATGACGGGGAGACCTTCTACCGGGGGCACAGTGTCCGAGCGGAAAAGGTGGTCAACACGGTTGGGGCCGGAGATTCCTTTATCGCCGGTTTTATGGAGGGAATCATGAAGGGAATGGACATTCCGGCCTGCGTCCGCAATGGAGCAGAACTGGCTTCTACAGTGGTTGCTCAGTTTGAGCCCTATTGATTGGGGGGGTTCAGGTGCTGAAAGCGGTTATTTTTGATATGGATGGTGTGCTTGTAGACAGCGAGCGCTTTTATATGAGCCGTCGCATCGGTTTCTTGAAAGAAAAAGGAATGCCTGTGCAGGACCCAACCCTGTTTGTGGGGGCAGATGGCAAACGTGTCTGGGAGTTGATGGCCCCCCAGGCTACAGGGCGGGAGCTGGAAGAACTGAAGCAGGAATACGAAACATATCGCTTGAAGCATCCGGTTCGCTACGATGCCCTGGCGAACCCACAAGTGGTTCCGCTTTTTAAGGAGCTGCGACGTAGAGGCTTGGCAATTGGCATTGCTTCTTCTTCGCCTCGGGATATGGTGGAGCTGATGCTCCGACAGGTCAAGCTGGATTCGCTGGTAGATGTCTACGTCAGTGGGACGGACTGCGCGGCAAGGAAACCGGATCCGGAGGTTTATTGTCAGGCTATGGAGCGCCTGGGCGTTGTGCCGGAGGAAGCCATTGCGGTGGAGGACTCCACGGTGGGGATACTGGCGGCCCACCGGGCAGGCCTGCGGGTGTACGCACTGAAGCCCTATCTCCCTCAGGATCAAAGTCTGGCGGTTATGGTGCTGGCGGAACTGCAGGAGCTGACCCAGTACTTACCGGAATAACGCTGGGCGTTGCGGCTGGCAGCGCCCAGTGTTGGATTAGAAGTAAAATATGAAGCGGCTTGCCAAAAAGTAGTGGCGGGCGATGGCGATGGGATTGTCCCGCTCGTCCAGAAAATAGGCAGTGATAAAAAACAGCGGGTCCCCGGGAGTGATGTTCAGCAGTTGAGCGTGCTCCGGTGACGCTCGACTGACCTCTACCTTTGTGGTCTGCCGGACTACAAGGGACCGGCTGTATTTCTGGCGCAGAGTTTCGTTGAGGGAGCGGTTCGTCAGATCAGTGGACAGCAGACTGTCAAACTCTGGACTGGGGAGAAAGGTGTTTTCCAACATTACCGGGTCCCCGTCAGCAGTTCGGATACGCTGGAGGTAGATAACGTTGCTGTCTTTGGGTAGTTTGAGAAAATGCTGCTCCTCCTGACGGGAAGGGACAATACGGATACCTACCGTCCGCCCGCCGGGCTGCATCCCGCTCATGGCGCAGGTAGCAGTAAAACTGTGTACATGAGTGTCTTGCATGATTTTCCTGGTGATCTTCGGTGGGGTGACAAAAGTCCCTTTTCCCTGATGCTTTGCCAGATAGCCTTCGTCACAGAGCTCTGATACAGCCCGACGGACAGTAATGCGGCTGACATTGTAGATTTCTGCCAGCTCCGTCTCGGAGGGAATCTTGTCGCCGTGGCGGTATTTCTGATTAGAGATATCCAGTTTGATATCATCCATCAGCTGCTGGTAAAGCGGATTAGCGGAAGAAAAGGCCAATTTACCCATAGGACAGGCTCCTTTTGTTCAGAACAGATAAACAATCTTATCCACAATTTATTATACTATTATAACGGATTTTTTTGGAAAATCAACACAATGCTCAAAAAATAGATACAAGAAAAAAGTCATGATGCATAATTGCATAATCTTGAAAAGAAATTGGAAGTCAATACCGGCATAAATATTTTCTAAAAAAGACACTTTCAATTTCTGGCAGAATGTGGTAATATAACAACATGATGACATAAGACATTATGTTACAAATCAAATGGAGGTCAATTACATGAACGAAAAAAGCATCATTGCCAATATTCTGGCCCACAAGAAGATCGATACGGTGATCTTTACTGCCTGCGGCGGTTCCTTGACGGACCTATACAACGGTCATTTTTTCCTGCAATGCGAATCCGCCAAGATTCGTAGCTACTGGATGAATGCCAGCGAGTTTTTGAATGCCGTTCCCAAGGCATTTTCTGAAAATACGCTGATGATCGCCTGCTCCCACAGTGGAAATACGGCGGAAACGGTCCAAGCTGCCCTTTACGCCCAGAAGCATGGAGCCAGTGTGGTCGCGCTGACCTTCAATGCCGGCTCCAAATTGGACCTGCAGCTGCCTGATTACACCAGCATCGTTTATGAATGGGGAGAGGGCGTATCCTCTAGAAATAAGCCAGAGGGAATCGTTCTGGCATTGATGAATGAGTTACTGGCTCAGAACGAGCCGGGCTACGCTCTGTATGAGGCGATCAACAACGGCCTGGACAAGATTGACGGCATTGTGGCTTCCGCTTGCAAGAAGATCCAGAATTCCGCCTGGCTTTTTGCCCAGGCCCATCACGACGCACCTATGATCTATATTCTGGGCTCTGGTGCGGCCTTCTCTCAGGCTTATGCCATGGCTATCTGCTCTTTACAGGAGATGCAGTGGATGGACTGCTGCTACATCCATAGCGGCGAATATTTCCACGGTCCCTTTGAATGCACCGATGGAAAGACCCCCTACATCCTGATGAAGAGTTTGGGCAAGACCCGGGCTTTGGACGAGCGGGCAGAAGCATTCCTTGCCAAGTATGCCGGCAATTATGAAGTCATCGATGCCAAGGAACTGGGACTGGATGCCATTGCTCCCGAGGCAGCGGAATATTTCAACTGCGCTCTGTTCTATAAAATGGCCTGCAAGTATCGGGATGCCCTGGATTATACCCGCCGTCATCCTTTGGACATGCGCAGATATATGGGCATTGTTTCTTATTAAAAATACCGTAAAGGAGGATAAAACCGTGAAAGACAGCATTACCGAATATTTTACCAACGAGCAGGATTATCCGGATTTCGACCTGAAGGGGGCCGTTGACCGCTTTTGCCAGGCCATCCGCTGCAAGACCATCAATTACAAAGACCACAGCTTGACAGATTATTCGGAATTCGACAAGCTCCACCAGCTCATCAAGGATAGCTACCCTCACATCATGGCCGCCGGCACCTTTGAGGTCATCGGCCACCACAGCATCCTCATCACCATTCCCGGTACGGACAGCTCTCTGAAACCGGCTCTATTTATGTCTCATCAGGATGTGGTCCCGGTTGTGGAAGGGACAGAGGATGATTGGGAGCATCCTGCCTTTTCCGGTGACATTGCCGATGGCTTTATCTGGGGCCGGGGCAGTGAGGACGTCAAGTGCCAGGTATTTGGCACCATGGAGGCTGTGGAGTATCTATTGGCCCATGGCAAGACCTTCCAACGCACGACCTACCTCTCTTTCGGTGACGACGAGGAGACCATCAGCCTGGGTGCCCAGGCCTTGGCGGCTACCTTGAAGGAGCGGGGCGTCCACTTGGAGTTTCTACTGGATGAAGGCGGCGGCGGCATCGTGAGTGCCGAGCGTTACGGGGCCCCAGACCATGTTCTGACGGAGATCAACCTGATGGAAAAGGGCTTTGCCGATGTCCGGGTTCTGGCGGAAAGCGAGGGCGGCCATTCCGCGTTCCCCTTCGAGGGATCCTCTCTTGGCCGGGTCTGCCAGGCGGTGGCCCGAATCGTGGAGCATCCGTTCCCCGCCCATCTGGGTTCCGCTGCTATGGGAACCTTCAAAGCCATTGCTCCCTATGTGTCCCAGGAACCCTTAAAGACTCTGGTGCAAGACGTGGAGGGCAACGCCCAGGCCATTGCGGATTACTGTTTGACCAAGAAGGAGCTCTTCCCTTATGTGACCACTACGATTGCTCCTACCATGATCAAGGGCGGCAGTGCTGCCAGCAATGTGATGCCGCATAATGTGGAGGCTATTGTAAATATGCGTGTGGCTCAGGATATGACCACCGAGCAGGTCCTGACCCATGTGAAACAGGCGGTAGGTGACGATATTGATGTGTCTTTGAGCCTGGCCACGGACCGAAACCCCTCTAAGGCCGGTCCCTGTGATGGCTACGGTATCAAAAAGCTGGAACAGACTCTGAACCGTTACCTGGGAGAAGTGATCGTTCTGCCCTCTATGGCTGTCGGCGGTACCGATGCCCACCACTATGAGGCGGTTTGCGACAATTGCCTCCGTTATACGCCCTTTATGGGGGAGCCGGAGGACGTGACCAAGGGTGTTCACGGTACCAACGAGAAAATCCCCGTGCGGGCTTTTGAACAGGGCCTGCGGATTATGACTCACCTAATTGAGAACACAGTGGTCAATCCCTGAGAAAATTTTTCTCAAAAGGTTGACAATTGTTATAAGATGTCATATAATGTATTCACATATTATATGAGGAGGATTTCCCAATGACTATTCAAGAAATCGTGGCTGATATCCACAAAAAGCAGCCCCAGCTGCGCAGCGTCTTCTTTGTAGGTTGCGGTGCGTCCATGTCTGATCTGTTCCCTGCCAAGTACTTCCTGGAGAAGAATGCCAAGGTACTCCGGACCAGCCTGTATACTGCCAACAACTTCATCTATTCCACTCCTGTAGGTGTGGATGATACCGCGGTGGTGGTGACCTGTTCCCTCAGTGGTGGCACTCCTGAGTCCGTTGCTGCTACCAAGTTGGCTGTCTCCAAGGGCGCCCATGTGATTTCCATCACCAATAAGGCCGGTTCTCCCCTGGATTTGGAGGCCAACTACTGTATTATTCACGGCTTCTTTGAAAGCTACGGTGCTAAGATGGAAAAACCCTCCAGAGCGCTGGAACTGGCCTGCGAACTGCTGAACACTTACGAGGGCTACGCTTATTATGACGACCTGCACAAGGGCCTGAAGGAGATCGTAGGCTTGATCAACGATAGCATCCCAATGGTGATGCCTCTGGCTAAGTCCTTTGCCGAGCAGAACTACAACGCGCCCATTTTGTATGTTATGAGTTCCGGCGCCACTCAGTATGTGGCCTACGGCTTCTCCATGTTCCTGATGATGGAGATGCAGTGGCTGCCTTCCAGTTCTTTCCATACCGGTGAGTTCTTCCACGGTCCCTTCGAATTGGCCGATGAGAATGCCCATTACCTGTTGATGATGAACGATGGTCCCACCCGTGCCATGGATGAGCGTGCGCTGGCCTTCCTGCAGAGAATGCATGCCAAGTATACTGTACTGGATGCGAAGGATTTTGGCCTGACCTCCCGGATTCCTGCCACTGTGGCGGAGTATTTCAACCCCATGCTGATTGGCGGCCTGGATCGGCCCTTTGGCGAAGAGATGGCAAAGCTGCGTGAGCATCCTTTGACTATGCGTCGCTATATGTGGAAGATGGAGTATTAATTCGCACCCTTCTTTTCCTCAGAAACCGGCAACTGGGCAGCCAGCTGCCGGTTTTTTAAAAATTATTTGGAAATAATTGCAATTACCTAGAGCCTTGCTATAATAAAAGAAAAACATTTCACTCGGAGGCGGACATGATCAAAAATTCCATGATTCCTTTGTACCAGCAGTTAGCAGATGAGATTCGACAGGAGATTGCTGGGGGTAAACTGAAGCCTGGCGACAAGATAATGACTGAGGCTGAATTTAGCAAGGCTTTCCACGTCAGCCGAATCACGGTGCGAAAAGCTATTGACCAGCTTGTGGAGGATGAGTGCGTTGTCCGCAGACAGGGGCTTGGGACCTTTGTGGCAGAGAAGAGGCTCCACAGAGTCATGAAAAACCAGGTGGTAAGCTTTACGGAGATGAGTGAGCTCAGCGGTAGCGTACCCTCTGCTGAGTTGGTGTCCGTTGGCTGGGTCAAGGCAGATGCATCGGTGTGCAAAAATCTGGGAGTGACGGCCCAGGACAAGGTGTTAAAAATCGTAAGGGTCCGGAAAAATGACGGTCGCCCGGTTATGATCGAAGAGAGCTTTTACCCGGAACGTTTGGGTTTTTTGATGGGAGGAAATCTGACAGGCTCCACTTATGAGATCCTGCGCAGTCACGGTCTGGAGCCCAGCCATGGTACAAAAACCTTCCGCATCTGCTCTGCCACTGCTGAAGAGGCAGCTTTACTGGAGACGGTAAAGAATCAGGCGCTTCTTCTGCAAAAGGACGTGGTGACGGACCAGAACGGAGAGGTCCTGCACTATACAAAAATGCTGATCAACTCCGAACGATATCAATTGACAATCATTACCTGAGAAACAAAACCGCGCTGACTATCCTGGGAGAGGATGATCAACGCAGTTTTATTTAGGTTCTGAAGCGTGTCTGCTTCGGTATGCGGAATTTCCCCAAATTCAGAAAGAGAATCCTTTTTTGACATACATAAAAAGGCTCTTGCGCAGAGCCGGGATTTGGTGTATGTGTGCCATTAGTTCCCGTCGTAGCCGGGCCACTCCTCCACAAAGGGGTGGGGGTAGCCAAAGCCACCGTGCTGGGTGCAGGTAAAGGCTGCTCGCTCTGAGGCAAAAGCCAAAGCGGCTGCCATATCGTGGTGGTCACCGTAGTGGGTCAAGAATCCGGCAATGAAGCTGTCACCGGCACCCATGGTGTCTACAACTTCGGTTGGGGTGATTCCCTGACGGTAGACAGTGCCGTTTTCGGAGAATACGGCTCCCTCGCCGCCTCTTGTGATGCCTACGACCTTTACTCCCAGGCCATGGCAGAAGGCTTGCAGGGAGGTGACCTCATCCTCGGTCATATCGGAGCCGGAAAAGAAGGCGTAGGTCAGGTAGGGGCAGACCTGGCGCAGATATTCCTCATCCCGGCGTTCGGAGAAATCATAGGCGACTTCTCCGCATTTCGCCAGATTCGGCAGTTCCGGCTCGATGGAGGAGAAACAGCAGGTATGGATGATATCGTATTTACGGATGTACTCCAAATCATCTCGGCGAAGCTGGAGCCGGAGCAGCCACTGACAGGTGCGTTTGGGGCCTTCTACAAAGATCCGGTCACCATCGGCATCGATGTTGACGCCGGGCTTGCTGGACTGGATCATGACGGTACGGCACATGGAGTGGTCTACGCCTTCCTTGTCCAGACAGTCCTGGATATGGAGGGCGTTGACATCATTTCCGAAAACGCCCAGATAGCCGACCTCTTCGGCACCATCCCGTTTGCTGTTGACGGCCACGTTGACGCAGCAGCCACCGGGATAAAAGACACCTTCATTCAAATAGCAGTCTGTCACATTGTCTCCGACAGCAATCAGTTTCATGAGAGAACATCCTTTCTGTTAAAAAAGTTCTGAATTTTGCAAAAAGATGGGCAAAAATCCGGTAAAATTATCCGCTATAAATGGACTTGTGTCCCTGTGCAACGGATGATTACACAACATTATATAACATCGGCGCACCTTTCAATAATAATCGATAATGAAAAAATAGTCAATAGTTAATTTGAAAAAAAGGAAAATTAAATAAAACTGAATGCGAAAAATAAAAAAACAGAAAAAATTTTAATTTTTATGATTGACATTTGGCATATAATGACTTATGATGTCATCAAACAAACGAGGGCAAGTGAAGCGGTGGCTGCTCGGGAAAGCAGAAGGGACCTGAAAAGTTGCGTGTTTGCCGAATTTGTCTACGGGCGTTTTAGCCGGAAAGCCGGCGAAGAAAATCTGACAAAGGTGAGGTAAATGAATAAGATGAAAAAAGCTCTTGCATTGCTCCTGTGCCTGGTAATGACGGTCAGCGCATTGGCTGGCTGCTCCTCTTCCGGCAGCAGCACGGAAACTACCACCGCCGGCACCAACTCCGGCACGGTTTCTGGGACTACCCAAACCGAAGACGGCAAGACCTACAAGCGCATCGTGGTTGCCAATAACGATGGCGTCGTTGCTCTGGATCCTGCCGCCGCTGAAGACTCCATTTCCTGCGTGATCGTGGGCAACACCATTGAGGGCCTGTTCTCTGTTACCCCAGAGGGTACGGTAGAGCCCGCTATGGCTTCTAAGGTGGAAGTCAGCGAAGATGCCCTGACCTGGACCTTCACCATCCGGGATGATGCCTATTGGTCCAACGGCGATCCTGTGACTGCCGATGATTTTCTGTTTGGCATCCAGAGAATCTCCGATCCCACAGCCTCTGTGTCTCCCTTCGCATTTGAGGTCGAATCTGCCCACATTAAGAACGCCACCCCTGTTGTCACTGGCGAGATGCCGTTGGATCAGCTGGGCGTTACCGTCAAGGATGACAAGACTCTGGTCATCGAGCTGGACACCCCCTGCGGCTATCTGGAGCCTCTGCTGACTTTCTCTGCTTTTGCTCCCACCAACCGGGCCTTCTATGAATCCAAGGGTGAGAACTTTGGCCTGACTCCTGAGGACCTTCTGTTCAACGGACCTTATGTTGTGTCCTCCTTCGACACCGGCTCCAACGTTGTGACCCTGACCAAGAATCCCACCTACTACGATGCCGCCAACGTGGACATCGATGAGATCACCTTCCAGACCATTGGCGACACCCAGTCTGCTGTGATGGCCTTTGAGAATGGTGACGCGGATGTGGTTACCCTGACTGGCGATACCGTTGAGCAGAAGAAGGACGATCCCGCTTTCCAGAGCGGTATGGGCATATTCAACTGGTACCTGAGCTTCAATACCCTGGAAGTGCCCAACGCCAACCTGCGGAAAGCTATCTCCTGCGCTATCGACCGCGTGACTCTCTGCGACTACATTCTGAAGGATGGTTCCGTTCCCTCCTACAATGTTCTGCAGCGCGGCTTCTGCTATGGTCCCAAGGGCACAGATTTTGTGGATGACTGCGGTAGTAATCCCTACGACTACAATGTGGACCTGGCCAAGGAGTATTGGGAGAAGGCCCAGCAGGAGACCGATATGCGTTCCATCACTCTGATTTACGAAGAGGACAACGCCATGATCGCCTCCGTGGCTCCCTATGTGCAGTCCGCCATTGAGTCTGCTCTGGAAGGCTTCACCGTGAACCTGCAGATTATGCCCAAGAAGAGCCGTACTGAGAACATGCGGACCATGAACTATCAGGTTGCCCTGCACCGCTGGGGTCCTGACTACGCCGACCCCACCGCTATCATGGCTATGTACACCGAGGGCCACGACAGCAACTATGTAGGCGGCATTGTGTCTGGCGGTTTTGACGAGATGTACAAGGAGGCCAACACCACTCTGGCTGGCGACGCTGAGGCCCGCTGGCAGAAGCTGATCGAGGCTGAGCAGGTCCTGCTGGAGGACTGCTGCATCGTGCCTCTGTTCCAGGTCGGATCCTGCCATCTGGTGAACACCAACCTGAAGAATTGTGTAGAGCACATCACCTCTGTTCCCTACCGCTATAAGTACTGCACTCTGGACGTTGCTGAATAAGCACCGGACGTCGATTAGACAAATCGGCAGAAGCTGATTCAGCGTTTCATCCACGGGCCCGCGGGGAGGGCAAACTCCCCCGGGCCCGATTGACTATAGGCTGAATCAGACAGCCTGAAATGAAGTGGGTAAAATAATGAAAAAATACATATTAAAACGGGTATTGATCGCGGTCGTTACCACGCTGGTCATTCTGCTGGTTTTGTACCTGATGCTGGATCTAATGCCAGGCTCCCCCTTTAATGACGAAAAAATGAGCGATGTGCAGCGGGCTGCGCTGTACGAAAAATATGGTCTGGACGACCCCTTTGTCATACGATATTTTAGGTTTGTCTGGAACATGATCCATGGTGACTTCGGCGTGTCCTATGCGATCCAGAAAAATATGCCGATTTCCCGGATGTTGGCCGCCAGAATTCCGCTGACGGTGCAGATCGCTCTCCAGGCGGCTTTGCTTGGTACGACGGTGGGACTGATTTTGGGTATCGTTGCCGCCATCAAGAAGAACAGCATCTGGGATACGACAGCTACAACCGTATCAGTTTTGGGCGTGAGTTTGCCTTCGTTTGTGTTTGCGTTGGTGCTGTCCTACCTTTTCTCCTATAAGTTCAAGATTTTTCCGCTGCTTTATACGGACAAAGAGGCGTTTAAATCTACCATCCTTCCGACAATTTCGCTCTCTATGTTTACCATCGCCAGTATCGCCCGGTATACCCGGTCCGAGCTGATCGAGGTCATGAGCTCTGAATATATTCTTCTGGCTGATTCCAAGGGCATCACCCGGGCACGGCTGATCATTACCCATGGTATCCACAACGCCCTGATTGGAGTGATCACGGTGCTGGCACCTTTGGTCGTCAATTTGATGACCGGAAGCCTGGTGGTGGAGAAGGCCTTCTCCATTCCCGGCATTGGCACGCTCTTTATCAAGGCTATCCAGATGAACGACTACAATGTAACCTTGGCTATCAGCTTCCTATATAGCGCACTGTTCGTATTTACTATGCTGCTGGTGGATATTCTCTACGGTATTATCGATCCTCGGATCAGTTTGGCAAAGGGGTAAGAGAAAATGGAAGAAAAAATCGAATATTTACCCAATGACTTCAAGCTGGCCACGGGAGATCATAAGGGAGAGGCCGAAAAAGCCTACGTAAACCAATCCTATTGGCAGGATGTGTTCCGCCGATTCTGCGCCAACAAGGGTGCACTTATCGGTCTGGTGCTGATCGTGCTCATTCTGCTGTTCGCCATCATCGGCCCTATGGTCAGCGGCTATACCTACCGGGAGGTCAATGCCAAGGAGGTCAGCCTGACACCCCGTATCCCCGGACTGGAAAACCTGGGCATCTTCAATGGCTATGACGATGCCCGCTCCACGAACTATCACTGGTGCGGTACCGATAACCTGGGTCGTGACTTGTTTACCAGGTTTGCTGAGGGTACCCGGGTCTCCTTTGAAATCGCCTTCCTGGCGGTGCTGGTGGACGTGGTACTCGGTGTAGTTTATGGCCTTGTCAGCGGCTACTTCGGCGGCGTTGTGGACATGTGCATGCAGCGTGTGACGGAAGTCTTGAACAGCATCCCCACCATGATCGTGGTCACACTGCTGTTGCTGATTATGAAGCCCGGTATGAGCAGCATCGTCATTGCTATGATGCTGACCGGATGGATCAATATGAGCCGTATTGTTCGGGCTCAGGTCCTGAAACAGAAGGAAATGGAATTTGTGCTGGCAGCCCGGACCCTGGGTGAAAAGAACGTCAGCCTGATTTTCAAGGAAATTCTGCCAAATGTGACCGGCCAGATCATTGTCACTCTGATGTTCAGTATCCCCAACGCCATCTTTATGGAAGCCTTCCTGGCCTTTATCGGTCTGGGCATTCCTGCTCCCATGGCGTCTCTGGGCTCCCTCATCAACGATGGGTATAAAAACGCTACCATCTACCCGCACATGGTCGTGATCCCTGTCATTATTCTGGCCCTGCTGATGCTGAGCTTTAACCTGGTGGCCGACGGCCTGCGGGATGCCATTGACCCGCAGATGAAAACAATGTAAGGGGAAATGAGACATGGCAGACAATAGTACGATTTTAAGGGTCAATGACCTGAACATTTCCTTCAAAACCTCCAATGGTACCGTTCACGCAGTCCGGGGGGTGGACTTCACTCTGCGGCGTGGCGAGATCGTTGCGATCGTGGGTGAATCCGGCTGCGGCAAGAGCGTGACCGTCAAGTCCATTATGGGGATCCAGAGTTCCAACGAGTCCATAGACAAGGGCCAGATCCTCTTTACCTATAAAGGGGACGACGGCACGGAGACTACCGTGGACATTGCGAAGCTCTCAAGAAAGAAGATGCAGAGCACCATCAAGGGCAAGCGTATTGCTATGGTATTCCAGGACCCCATGACCAGCCTGGACCCCACTATGTCCATTGAGAAGCAGCTGGTGGAGGGAATGCGTTACCATATGCACCTGAGCAAGGAGCAGGCCCATCAGAGGGCGGTAGAGCTGCTGGAGCAGGTTGGCATTACCGATGCGGAAAAGCGACTGAAGAGTTACCCTCATCAGCTGTCCGGCGGTATGCGCCAGCGTGTCGTGATTGCCATTGCCCTGTCCTGCAACCCGGAGCTGCTGATCTGCGACGAGCCTACCACCGCACTGGATGTAACGATTCAGGCGAGAATCCTGGACCTGATTATCAAGCTCCAGAAGGAACGGAATATTTCCGTGATCTTCATCACTCACGACCTGGGTGTCGTGGCCAAGGTAGCAGATTACGTCAATGTGATGTATGCCGGCAGAATTGTGGAAAAGGGCACCGTAGATGATATCTTCTACGATCCCCGTCATCCTTACACCTGGGGTCTGCTGTCCTCCATGCCGGATATGGCGGTCCAGGAGGACAGGCTGTATACCATTCCAGGCTCTCCTCCTAACCTCATCAATCAGGTCACTGGCGATCCCTTTGCTGTACGGAATCCCCAGGCTTTGAACATCGATTTCCGGATGGAGCCGCCTATGTTTAAGCTCAATGACCATCACGAAGTGGCCAGTTGGCTGCTGGCGGAAGGCGCACCGGAGGTCAAAATGCCGGAGGTGCTGGTAAAGAGAATTGAAAAGGCAAAAAAGGAGGCGCAAGTCTGTGGCGGAGTCTAAAGGAAGCTACACCGTTCGAGTCCCTGGACGGGAAAATGAAACACCGTTGCTTTCTGTTCGGGGACTGAAGCAGTATTTTCCGGTCAGTAAGAAGTTTACGGTCAAGGCTGTGGATGATGTATCCTTTGATATTTATCCAGGCGAGACCTATGGCCTGGTGGGAGAGTCCGGCTCCGGAAAATCCACCATTGGCCGCAGTGTGATCCGGCTGTATGATCCCACTGCCGGTGAGATTACATTCAATGGTCAGGACATCAGCGGGAAGCTGGATAAAAACACAGAGAGCATGCTCCGCACCAACATGCAGATGATCTTCCAGGATCCGATGGCATCTTTGAATCCCCGCCGAAAGGTTATCGACACCATTGCCATGGGCTTGGATGTGCATCATCTGGCAGGGTCGCATGAAGAGCGGACCCAGCGAGTCTATGCCATGCTGGATAAGGTAGGCCTGAACCACGAGCACGCCAACCGGTATCCCCACCAGTTCTCTGGAGGACAGCGCCAGCGAATCGGCATTGCTCGGGCGCTCATCACGGACCCCAAGCTGATCATTGCCGATGAGGCGATTTCCGCATTGGACGTCTCTATTCAGGCCCAGGTAGTAAATCTCATGAAGGATATTCAGGAGGAGACCGGTACGGCAATCCTGTTTATTGCCCATGACCTGTCCATGGTTAAGTACATCTCCAGCCGCATCGGTGTGCTCCATCTGGGGCACCTGGTGGAGACCGGTACCCGGGAGGACATCTTCAACCATCCAGTCCATCCCTATACGAAGAGTTTGCTCTCCGCCATTCCGCAGACGAACCCTGTGGTGGAGAAAAGCAGAACGCTTATTACCTATGACTATGAAAGCAGCGGTATTGATTACAACGCCGGCAGCTATCACAATGTGTCCGACACCCATGTGGTCCTGGCGACAGATGAAGAGTTCCAGGCCTGGACAAAGTAAAGGAGAAAGCTATGCAGTTCGACGAGGAAAAGGTTTTTGCATACATCGACGCTCATCGGGACGAGTACATTGAGCTGCTGCGGACCTACGTCCGTCAGCCCAGCCTGGCCGGAACCGGCGAGGGTATCGAGGACATGATTCAGATCGTCATTGACGAGTATAAAAAGCGGGGGCTGAAGGTGGATGTCTGTGAGACTCCCGGCAATCCTGTAATCGTGGCGGAGATGCCTGGTGAGTCTAAAGAGGTTTTCGGTTTCTATGACCATTACGATGTGCAGCCGGTGGACCCTCTGGATGAGTGGGTAGACCCTCCTTATTCTGGCGCAATTCGGGACGGCAAGCTCTATGCCCGGGGCGCGGCAGACAACAAGGGCGGCATTGTTACCAAGCTGGCGGCGGTGGATGCGTATCTGCATGTTTACGGAAAACTGCCTTGCGGTGTGAAGTTCATCACCGAGGGAGAAGAGGAGATTGGCAGCCCTAATCTGCGCTATTTTGCCGAACACTATTCCGACAGGCTGGATTGCTCCGGCTACAACTGGGAAGGCGGCAACCGGGGCGAAAATAAGGGTCCTCTGGACCTGTGCCTGGGCGTAAAGGGTATGCTGTATGTAGAGTTGACCTGCCGCACTGCCAAAATGGATGCCCATTCCTGCAATGCTGCCATTGTGGATAATCCTGCCTGGAGGCTGATTTGGGCGCTGAATACCATCAAGGACCCCAAGGGCAACATCCTCATTGATGGCTTCTACGATGACATTCCTCCCATTTCCAAGGAGGATGTGGACGTGTTCCAGTACGAGGGCCTGGTGGAGAGCGAACTGAAGGAATACTTGGGCATCGACCACTTCCTGCACAATATGACCGGTGAAGAGCTGCTGAAATGCTATCACTATCGGCCCACTGCTAACATCTGCGGCTTCTATTCCGGCTATATCGGACAGGGCAGCAAGACAGTCCTGCCCGGCTATGCCAAAGCCAAGATGGATTTTCGTCTGGTGACCGGTCAGGACCCCAAGCGAATCTATGAGCTGCTGTGCCAGCATCTGAAAAAGAACGGCTTTGAGGATATCCAGGTGGAGATGCTCTCCGGTGGTGATCCTTTCCGCAGTGATCCGGACTCTGATTTCTGCAAGGCAATCAGTCGGGCTGCTGTTCGGTTTTCCGGGATGCCCCTGTGTATCGACTATATGAATGCCGGTACCAGCCCCATGTCGGTATTCTGCAAGGAAAAGAACATCCCCGCGGTGATGATTGGCACCTGCTCCGAGCAGGCCAACATCCATGCCCCCAACGAATTTGTGATCGTTGACGATTTTATTGATGAGATCAAACTCCACGTGGCAATGATGCATGAGCTTTCCGGCAACCTGTAAGGACCGGGAAAAAGGAGAAACGGGAGTTGCTGGCTTCCGGATATTCTGTCGTCCCGGCTTCAGGGAAATCTAATAACACAGCCCACAGGAAAAGGCCAGCAGAGAATTCGTTTTTCGGTTCGAGCGGAGGATTTTCCTGTGGGCTGTTTGCACTGTTACAGGACCTCAAAAGGGAAAGTCGGGAAATGAAAAGGAGGTAACTGAAATGTGGACAAGAGAATTGTTCGGTCATGAGAAACCCATTATCGCCCTGCTACACTTGGACCCGCTACCTGGAGATCCGGGATTCTGTGGGAATATAGAAACTGTGGTGCGGCTGGCGGCGGCAGATCTGCAGGCTCTGCAGGATGGCGGTGTAGACGGTGTGCTGATTGCCAATGAGTTCAGTCTGCCCTACACGGATAAGACTGCCCCGGAGACCGTGATGGCTATGGCCTATATCATAGGTCGGCTGAAGAAAATTTTGAAGGTGCCTTTTGGCGTTAACGTAGTTTTGAACCCGGAGGCAACGATCCGGTTGGCCGCAGCCACCGGTGCGTCTTTTGGACGTAGCGCCTTTGGCGGAACGCTGGTGGGCGAATACGGTGTGCACAGCTCCGATTTCGGTGTTCAGATTCGGACAAAGTACGCTGTAGGCCGTCCAGACATGCATCTGCTGTGCAAGATCAATCCGGAAGGCGATGCCTGGCTGACAGAGAGACCCGTGGAGGAAATCATTGACGGTATCTGTGCCAGTGGCTATGCTGACGCACTGTGTGTCTCCGGTCCCGGTGCCGGCCAGGAAGCCAGCTTTGAGTTGCTGGAGCGGGCAGTGAAACGGGCGGATAAGTACCATGTGCCGGTATTCTGTAACACGGGTTGCCGGATGAGTACCATTCAGAAAATTCTGGAAATCGCCGGAGGTGCCTGCGTAGGTACCGCTTTTAAAGATGCGTCCGGACGGGTCAGCCTGGAAAAGGTCCGGGCCTTTATCCAGGAAGCCGACAAAGCACGGGACTGAGAGGCAGCCATGAAACGTTACTATCTGGGAGTGGATATCGGCACCTGTGAATCCAAGGGCGTGCTGGTGGACGAAAGCTATGCAGTGGCGGCCTCCGCTTCCCAATCCCATGTAATCGAAAATCCCCGCCCCAATTATTTTGAGATGGATGCGGAGATCTGGTGGAAGGATTTCTGCGCCATTGCCAAGGATTTGATGAGACAGCTTAGCCTGAAGCCGGAGCAGATCGTCAGTGTTGGTACCTCTGTCATGGGCTGTGACTGTTTACCGGTAGACAAAGACTGCCGTCCTCTGAGAAAGGCAATTCTCTACGGCATTGACGCCAGAGCAGAGCGCCAGATTGAGGCCCTGACCCGGGAATTGGGAGAGCAGGGCGTGCTGGAGTTGTTTGGCCATAAACCCGATTCCGATGATGTGGCCTGCAAGATTCTGTGGCTGAAGGAACAAGAACCGCAGATTTGGAAACAGGCGGACAAATTTCTCACCGGTTCATCCTATCTGACCGCCAAGCTCACGGGAAATTTTGTTATCGACCAGTATTTGGCAAAGTCCTGCTTCCTGCCCCTGTATCAGGAGGATGGCTCTATTGATATGGAGAACTGCAACCGGTTCTGCCGCCCGGAGCAGCTGGCACCTTGCGCCAGAGTCACAGATGTGGCGGGTTATGTAACGGCTCAGGCTGCCCGGGAGAGCGGATTACCTGAAGGTATCCCTGTCATTGTGGGCACGGGAGACTCTACGGCGGAGTCTATTGCCAGTGGCCTGGTGGAGCCAGGGAATATTCTGCTGCAATTCGGCTCAACCATGTTTTATACTTACTGTATTGGGGAGAACCTGGCTTGCGTGCCGGAGGATCACTTCCCGGGAAGCTATATGTTCACTGTGCCGGGAACCTATGCGCTGGCCGGAGGCACCAATGGCTGCGGCATTACCACCCGTTGGGTGCGGGATACCTATTATGCGTCTGAGCTGGCAGCCCAAGCAGATGGCGGCGAAAATGCCTACAGCATTATGGCCCGGGAGGCGGCTCAGATTGCCCCCGGCAGCGATGGACTGCTGATGCTGCCCTATATGTACGGAGAGCGCAGCCCCATTGAGGACCCCAAGGCTCGGGGGATGCTCTTCGGTCTCACCGGGGATCACACCCGGGCACATATTGACCGGGCGGCCCTGGAGGGGGTTGCCTACTCCACCAACCAGATACTCAATATGCTGGCAAAGCACGCTGGGCCCCCTAAGAGGATTACTGTGGCTGGAGGCGGTACCCGAAATCCGACCTGGATGCAGATCCTGGCGGATGTGATTGGAAAACCCATCTACACCGCGGCCAGCTGGCAGACAGCCAGCTACGGCGACGCCTGCATGGCTGCGATTGGCTGCGGAGACCTGGAGAATTTCCATGCGCTGAAGCAGGTGGTTCCCAGTGCCAGTTCTGTGGAGCCTCAGGAAGAAAACAGAGAAATTTACGAAAAGTACCAAAAGCTATACGAGGAACTGTATCGGGTGAACAAAGACCTGATGCACTGCCTGCCCTGAGAAAGGAGAAAGCTATGTTGAATCAAGGCCAGATTGCAGTCAGCAATTATCATTATCGATACCATCCCTTTGCACTGTTTGTGGAGAATCAGAAAAAGCTGGGATTTTCTGCCGTAGAGATATGGGGTGGGGCACCTCACTTCTGCCTCGATGACGAGACGGCGGAAGGCTTCCGGGAGGCAAGGCAGCTGTTGGATGAGGCCGGGTTGAGGGTCGAGGCTTTTACGCCGGAGT
>URGL01000043.1 GCA_900547405.1 uncultured Eubacteriales bacterium | reverse complement strand
AGGACTGCGGCATCAACCGCATGACCTTTTATTACCATTTCAAGGATATTTACGATCTTGTGGAATGGTCCTGCCTTGAAGACGCCAAGAGAGCGCTGGATGAGAAAAAGACTTATGAAACGTGGCAGCAGGGATTTTTACAGATCTTTGAGGCGGTACAGGACAACAAGCCCTTTATTCTGAATGTCTACCGCTGTGTCCACAGGGAACAGGTCGAAAAATATCTGCAGCCCCTTGTAGACCGGCTTTTGCTGGACGTGATCAATGAAGAAATCGGTGAAATGAATATCCGGGAGGAAGACAAGCAATTTATTGCCCGTGTCTATTCCTACATACTGATTGGTCTGATGCTCGACTGGATCAAGGATGATATGCGAGAGGACCCCCAGCAAATCGTAGACAGGCTTGCCAAGCTGATCAAAGGCTCTGTGTCAGTGGCGCTCTCCAGATTCCAATTGTGATTTTATCATTTTTGTGGATCTGATAAGATTTTTTACATTTTTCGGCTCCGTGATAAGACTTTTATCACGGAGTTTTTTCTGTTTATTGTAAGTCGGACGGGAAACGCTATAATAAAGCCATCAAAAGAAAAAACAACAGGAGGTTTTTGTTATGTATTACTCTGCTGGCACTTACGAATCCTTTGCCCATCCCGAAAAGCCCAAGGATGTGGACAGGAAATCGGCTTATATCATCGGTACCGGCCTTGCAGGCCTGACGGCGGCGTTTTATCTGGTCCGTGACGGACAAATGAAGGGCGAGCATATCCACGTATTGGAAAAGCTGGAACTGGCAGGCGGCAGCTGCGACGGCCGCAAGGACATCACGAAAGGCTTCTTTATGCGGGGCGGCCGTGAGATGGACAACCATTTTGAGGTCATGTGGGATACCTTCCGGGATGTTCCTTCTATCGAGACACCGGGCGTATCTGTTCTGGATGAGTATTATTGGCTCAACAAGCACGATCCCAACTACTCTTTGTGTCGCGCAAGTGTGAATTGCGGTGAAGATGCCCACACCGACAAGCAGTTCAAGCTGGACAAGGACTCCGCCATGGCCCTTTCCCGGCTGTTCATGACTCCGGAAAAGGATCTGGAGGACAAGAAGATCTCCGATGTACTGCCGGATTCCTTCTGGAGCACCAACTTCTGGCTGTATTGGCAAACCATGTTCGCCTTCCAGCGCTGGTCCAGTGCTCTGGAGATGAAGCGGTACCTGTGCCGTTATGTCCACCACATCGACGGCCTGCCGGATTTCAGTGCCCTGCGCTTCACCAAGTACAACCAGTACGAGAGCATGATCCTGCCGCTGGTGAAATATTTGGAGTCTCACGGTGTGCGCATCGAGTACGGCATGGATGTGAAAAATGTCATCATCGAAACCGAGGGTGGCAAAAAGGTCGCCCGTCAGATCGTCTATGTGAAGGACGGCCAGGAGCAAACCATTGACCTGATCGAGGATGACCTGGTATTCATCACCAACGGCTGCTGCACCGATACCTCCTGCTATGGCGATCAGACCCATGCACCGAACCTGTCCGGCGTGGAAAACGGCCGTGGCGAGTCCTGGGATATGTGGAAAGCCATTGCTGCTCAGGCCGAGCATGGTGAATACGGCAACCCGGACAAATTCTGCACCGATGTAGACGCCACCAACTGGATGAGCGCCACTGTAGCCACCTCCAACGAGGAGATCATCCGGCACATTATGAATATCTGCAAGCGTGACCCCCGCTCCGGCAAGGTAACCACCGGCGGCATTGTGACCGTCAAGGACAGCACCGACAACTGGTATCTCTCCTGGACCATCAACCGCCAGCCCCAGTTCAAGTCCCAGGATAAAAACACGGTGCTTGTGTGGCTGTATTCACTGAATACCAACAAGGAGGGCAACTTTGTAAAGAAGGCCATGCGCAACTGCACCGGTGAGGAGGTCTGCCGTGAGTGGCTGTATCACATCGGTATTCCCACCGAGAAGATCAACATTCTGGCACAGGATGCCTGCAACACCACCACCTGCTTCATGCCATATATCAATGCCTTCTTCCAGCCCCGTAAGGAATCTGACCGGCCCAAGGTCGTGCCTGATGGTGCCGTGAACTTTGCCTTCATCGGCCAGTTCGCTGAGACCCCCCGGGACACCATCTTTACCACAGAGTACTCCATGCGCACCGGCATGGAGGCGGTCTACACACTGCTGGACGTTGACCGCGGCGTTCCGGAGGTCTGGGGCAGCAAGTATGATGTGCGGGAGCTGCTGCGTGCCTGCTATTACGCCATTGACAAGAAGCCCATCAGCCAGGCGCCTCTGTCCTTCAAGGAGAAGGTCATGCTGAAGCTGGTCCTGAAAAAGGTCAAGGGTACCGATATTGAGATACTGCTGAAAGAAAGCGGACTCATCGAGTAAATCATTCATCAGAAAAGGGCTGCCGATGCCTCCTGTGCATCAGCAGCCCTTCGCTTTTGTGTAAAAAGGTCTTTACTGGATAAAGTGGGTGGCCACCCGTTTTTCCTTTTCCGGCAGACCGTAAGCCGCTTTCCCAAGCTGGATGCTCTTCATCAGAAACACCATATTTCTTGCCAACACCCGCATGGTTTGCAGACCTTCACCGTCCTGCTCCGCTTCTCCGGGCAGACGGCCATGGATGCTGTTCCAGTACTGGCTGGAGGCTACAGGCATGCCGGAAATGGTGAAATATTTGTTCAGTTCATCAAAGGTAGCGGAGCAGCCGCCCCGGCGGGCACAGACCACACTGGCCCCCACCTTCATGGTCATGTCGCAGCCCTTGCTGTAAAACAGCCGGTCCAGGAAGGAGATCAGGGTGCCGTTGGCTGAGGCGTAGTATACGGGGCTGGCAAGCACCAGGCCATCGATGGACTCCAGCTTGGCGGCTGTCTCGTTGACCAGATCGTCAAAGACACATTTGCCCAGCTCACCGCACTTGCCGCAGGCGATACAGCCGCGGATGGCCTTGCCGCCCACCTGGACAGTCTCCACCTCTACGCCGTTTTCCCTGAAAATGGTTTCCATTTCCTTGAGCGCCAGGGCGGTATTCCCGCTGACGTGGGGGCTTCCGTTGATCATCAATACCTTCATAACTAGCTCCTTTCCCGCTTACAGCAGCGGCGCAATGATTTTTGCAAGAACACCGGTGACTTTGACCAGCGGCTTTTCTTTTTTGACGGTTTCTTCAGAAACGGTGCGGCATTTTAAGAGGGTCTTATGGAAATCCTTTTCGATATCCGGCAGACACCGGACCTCCCGCAGATAGGCAGCGCACTCAAAATGATGATACAGGCTTCGGTAGTCCAGATTGATGGTGCCCACCACTGCCTCTTTGCCATCTACGGAGAAGACCTTGGCATGGACAAATCCGGGAGTGTATTCGTAAATCTGAACGCCGGAGCGGAGTAGAGATCGATAGTGAGTCTTGGCAAGGGCGTAAGGAATCTTCTTATCCGGGATACCTGGCAGAATGATTTTCACGTCCACTCCTCGCTGGGCGGCGAATTTCAGCGCCGTCTCCATCTCTCCGTCCAAAATCAGGTAAGGGGTCATGATGTGCGCATACTGGGTAGCCCGGTTCAGCAAATCAATATAGACCATTTCGCCGATCTTGTTGTCGTCCAGAGGGCAGTCGGCGTAGGGGATCACAAAGCCTTCGGTTTTTGCCGGGATCTCCGGCACCGGGACAGTCTGCGGGAACTTGGGCTCCCGTTCGTCCACATTCCACATCTGCAAAAACATCAGAGTAAAGCTCTCTACGGCGGCACCCTTCAGCATAATGGCAGTGTCCTTCCAGTGGCCAAAGCGGTTCACGTGGTTGATATATTCGTCCGCCAGATTCACGCCGCCGGTAAAGGCGGTGTTTCCGTCAATGACCAATATTTTTCGGTGATCCCGGTAGTTGTAGTGGGTGGAGATGACGGGAGAGATGGGGGAAAACATCTTGCACTGAATGCCCAGGGCACTCAGCCGCTTGGGGTAGTCATAGGGCAGGGTGGTGAGCTCGCAGGTACCGTCGTACATCATCTTGACATCCACACCTTGCCGGGCCTTCCTGGCCAATATTTCCAGGATCTTGCCCCACATAAGTCCTTCGTTGACGATGAAATATTCCAGGTAGATGAAATGCTGGGCCGTCTCCAGCTCCTGGAGCATCCGCTTCCATTTGTCCTCTCCCTGGGGGAAGTAGGTCACATCCGTATTCTGGTACACGGGGAACTGGCCGCAAGAGGCAATATATCGGGCGAGCCCCGCCGCACCGGGGTCCTCCGCCTCCAGCTTTTCCATGGGCTCCGGCTGCTGCCGGACCAGATTTTCCGACAGCTTGCCGCTGCGGTTTACCAGGGCTTTCAGGGTCCGGCGGCCAAACTCACTCTGGGTCCACAGATAGAATATGCAGCCGAACACCGGCAGGATCATAATGATCACCAGCCAGGTGACCTTTGCCGTAGGGTCCATAGAGCTGTTTACCAGATACAAGGTAATGCACACGGTAAACAAGGCGCTGCCGCCTATATAAATGAACAGATTGTCTTCGAACCAGAAAAACGCCCCGAAGAGGATCACCGCCTGAACCAGCATGCAAAGTATCAGCAGCCCGCCCCGTCCGAACAGAGCATGGATCATGCCCTGCTTTCCTTTTTTCAGCAAAGTCAGTCCGTTATCCGCGATCTCTCTAGAATGCATTTCGCTCACGCTCCTACTGTCATTTGCATTTATTATAGCTGGATTTTTTTAACATTTCAAGTATTGGATGGTCTTCGAAGCAATGTATAAAGATTTCCTTATTTTTTACAATGCCGATTGCATTGCCCTTTTTCCTGTGTTATAATTTCCTTCGTAAACACCGAGAGGAATTATTGGAATCTATGAAAATTGGAATTTTTACGGATACCTTTTATCCGGAGATCAATGGGGTAGCCACCTCCTGCCTGAATCTATCCCAGGAGCTGGAACGCCGGGGCCATGAGGTCCACGTCTACGCCCCCAAATGCAAGGGCTGGGAAGCCTTCCAGAGCGAGCACTATCACTACCTGGAATCCGCCCAGTTTATCCTGCTGAAGGACCGGAATGTGGCCTTCCCCGGCGTAGGCACCATTCGCCAGGCCCTGGACATTCACTTTGATGTAGTCCATACCAACAGTGAGTTCGTCATGGGCTTTCTGGGCCGCTACATCGCCCGGCACACCGGCTGTGCCCGGGTCCACACTTATCACACCGCCTGGGAGGACTACACCTATTACATCACCCACGGCATCGGAGACAACGGAGCCAAGGCCGTTGCCAAGCACTACTCCGAATGGTGGTGTGACAAGTTTGACCGCGTCATCGCCCCCACAGCGAAAACCGAAAATCTTCTTCGGCAGTACGGCGTGGAAGCCCCCATTGAGGTGATCCCCAGCGGCATGGAGCTGCGGCGGTTCTACCCGGAGAACCACAGCCCGGAGGAAATCTCCGAGACAAGGGCGGAATGCGGCGTGCCGGAAGGAAAGCGCGTGCTGTTAAACATCGGCCGCCTCGCCAAGGAAAAGAACATCGAGCAAATTCTTCGGATTTTCCCGGAGCTCCACCGGCATTGCCCGGATGTGCACATGGTGATTATCGGCGAGGGCCCCCTGAAAGAGCAGCTCCAGATCCAGTCAAGAGAGCTGGGGGTGGAAGACTGGGTCTCCATCGTAGGTGCCAAGCCCTGGGAGAAGATCGACCGGTACTATGCCATCGGTGATGTCTTTGTCAGCGCCTCCCATTCCGAAACCCAGGGCCTGACCTACATTGAGGCAGCCGCCTCCGGCCTGTGCGTCTGTGCCGTCAACGACCCCTGTCTGCTTGGTGTCTTTGAAGACGGTGTCAGTGCCATTCTCTCCGAAGATGCCGACGAGGAGCTGCTGAACAGCCTGATCCTCTCCTTTAGCCCCTTGGGGACCAGCATCCGTAAAAATGCCGTAGCCGCCACCAGGCCCTACAGTACCCAGCAATTCGCCCAGCGGGTGGAAGAATGCTATGTTCGTGCCATTGATTCCAGAGCAAAGGAACTGACCCCTATGCTGCGGGTGCAGATATGATTTGACCGCCTTCTCCCAGTCGGAGAAGGCGGTTTTATGGTTTCTATTTCTTTCTCAAATGCTTCCCCTTGGGCTCCGTCAGCACAAACACCACCCCACCGATCACGGCGGCGGTCACCAGGCCCCAAACCCACTTGACCCAGGTCGGCAGGCCGTTCTTCTCCTTGTGTACCTCTTCCGGTGCCGCGGATGCCGGTGTCTTCTCCGGCTGGGTGGTTTCCGGCGGCTGGGTGGTAGTTGTAGTAGGCTCGGTGGTTTCCGGTTCCGTTGTCTCCGGCTCTGTGGGCTCCGGCAAAACTGGATCCACTCGGGTTACCAAAGCGCCGCAGTTGTCGCAGGAACCCTCACTCTCCCCTTCTTCAGCGGTGGTGGCCGGTTTCACCACCTGCCAGGAGGTCACTGTATGGCTGTGGAGCGTATAATGGTCCCGATAGGAATAACCGCAAGATTTGCAAGTGTACTGCGTATAACCGAACTCCTCACAGCCGGAGGGAACCACTTCTTCCGAATACTCCGGGTCTTCACAGGTTTCGGGACGGAGTTCCGCGTCAAAGTCTCTGGTTTCCTCACTTTGGAAGTCGTCAATGGTGTTGTTTTTGATGTAGTAGTTAAAGTTCATGGTCTTCAGCAGCTCACCCACAATGGCCTTGCAGTAGGCCCGGCGGGAAGGACTGTCTTCAAAGAAGGTGATCTTCCCCCCTACCCAGTTGTCCTGGAGGAGGCTCTCCCTGCCCATACCGATGGGGTATTGCAGGAGCATCCCGCCGACACCGCCGCTGTGGACGAAGCCATGCTCGGAGATATAAGCGTCTATGTACACTTCAGAATTTTGCACACTGACAAAACCGGTGCCGAAGACGCCGCCCAGAAATTGCTCGTCCGTTGTTTCCGCGTCCGTGTCCACGCAGATAAGGGTCACATCCGAGGTGCAGTGGTCCACCTGGCCCACACCGTAGCCGAGAATACCGGCCAGGCCAAACATTCCCTGGTGAGCCCGGAGCTCCAGCCGGCCCTCCACTGTGCAGCCAGTCACAGAGCTGTCCATGGCATAGCCTGCCAGACCGCCAACCATGCAAGGCTCATCGGTCTCCACCAATAGGTTCAGATTGATGAGGCTCAGGTCCTTTACCTCCGCCCGGTGCAGGGCGCTGAAAAATCCGGCAAAGACCGCATCGTATTTTTTCTGGTTGCCGTCCAGCACCTCTCCCCGGTCCTCTCCGGCCTCCGTAATGGACAGGTTCAGCAGGCTGTGCCCGTTCCCGTCAAAAACGCCGGAAAAAGCGGGACAGGGCCAGCTGACATCCGTCATATCCAGGTCCGCCATCAGGCGGTAGCTGCCATCTGGGTTCTCCGGGAGGCGCAGCAGGTCCTCCACCGTGTAGATTTCCCTATAGGCGGCTTCTTCCCCTTCTGTTTCCTCCCCTTCCTCTCCGAAGACAGGTGTCACAAAAAGCGCGAGAGCCAAAAGCATAGAAAGCCATTTTTTCATTCCGGACCCCTCCTTTGCATCATCATAGCAGAAAGGGAAGAAAGATGCAAGAGGTTACGCTTTTTCCTCTTCTTTTTGCAGCTCCGGGAAGGCCCCCGGACCGCCGGAGACGATGGCGGAAGTTCACAATACCTATTTGCCGAAAACGGCTTTTTGTGGTAAAGTATAGACAGTATCTTAGAAAGGATGATCCCCATGGAAAACGCAATGACACTCATCAAAGGCCGCAGAAGCACCCGAAAATTTCTGGACAAGTCCATCCCCCAGGAGCTGCTGGAGCAGGTGCTGGAAGCAGGCCGGTACGCTCCCAGCGGCAAGAACGTGCAGGCTGCCCATTTTCTTGTGATTGAAAACCGGGCGATCCTTGACAGGCTGGCGGTGCTGGTCCGGGAGGCCTTCCAGGAGGCTGGCGTAAAGCGGCCTGAGGGATACATCTTCCACTATGACCCGAAGGTCCTCATTGTCCTGTGCAACCGGACAGACAATGTGAACAATCTGGCGGACACTGGCTGTGCCCTGGAAAACATGATGCTGATGGCCAGCGAGCTGGAGCTCGGCAGCTGCTGGATCAACCAGCTGAAGGATCTCAACGGGAATGAGACCATCAATGCCTACCTGTATTCGCTGGGCATGGGGAAAGAGGAGCGGGCCTACGGCGCTCTGGCCCTGGGCTACCCGGACAGCGAAACAGGGCTGCCAGAGCACACCCCCAAGGAGCGCACCGGCAACAGAGTTACCTATGTAAAGTAAATAGGCGAAAACGCCCCGGATCCTCAGCCATTCAGCTGACAATCCGGGGCGTTTCTATTTTTCTCAGGAGTTTTCCGGCTCTTCGTAGCCGTCGGTAAGAGAGGTGGAGGAGGCCTGAGAGATCTCTCTGCCCTCCATCAGGTCGGTAAACTGCTTGCCGGTCATGGTCTCGTTGGCCAGAAGATAATCCACCACCTGCCGGAACTTATCCCCATCCTGAGTCAGGATCTTCTTGCAGTCGGCATAGGCCTGGTCGATCAGCTCCTTGACCTCTTCATCGATGGTTCCGGCGACTTTCTCGGAATAGCTCTTTGTATTCTGATAGTCCCGGCCGATGAAGACTTCCCCATCGTCCAGATAGGACACGGTGCCCAGCTTCTCACACATACCGTAGCGGGCCACCATATCCTTGGCCAGCTTGGTAGCCCGGTCAATGTCATTGGAAGCACCTACGGAGATATCCCCTACATACAGAGCCTCTGCCACGCGGCCGCCCAGCAGTCCTACGATCTGCTCATACATTTCGTTGCGGGTCAGATTGGAGGAGTCATCTTTCGCCAAATACCAGGTAGCTCCCAGACTCCGGCCACGGGGCACAATGGATATCTGGCGCACAGGGTCGTGGGTAGGCAGATGGTACATGGCAATGGCATGGCCGGTTTCGTGAATGGCCGTGGTCTTCAGGTCCCGGCGAGACTGGACATGGCTGTGCTTGGCAGGGCCCGCCACGATTTTCATGAGGGACTCATTGATATCCTCCATTGTAATCACGGGACGGTTGTCCCTAGCCGCCATAATGGCCGCCTCGTTGAGCAGATTGCTCAGATCCGCACCGGTGAAGCCGGAAGTAGCCCGGGCTACCGTACGCAGGTTCACGGTGTCATCCATCTTTTTGTTCTTGGCATGGACCTGGAGGATCTCCTCACGTCCCTTTACATCCGGGCGATTCACCTGGATCTGCCGGTCAAACCGGCCGGGACGCAGCAGTGCCGGATCCAGAATGTCCGGCCGGTTGGTGGCTGCCAGAACAATAATGCCCTCTGTGTGGCCAAAGCCGTCCATCTCCACCAGCAGCTGATTCAGCGTCTGCTCCTTTTCATCGTGGCCGCCGCCCAGGCCGGTGCCGCGCTTGCGGCCCACGGCATCGATCTCATCGATGAAGATGATGGCAGGAGCCAGCTTCTTGGCCTGATCGAAGAGATCCCGGACACGGCTGGCACCGACACCCACATACATCTCCACAAAATCAGAGCCGGAAATAGACAGAAACTGTACCCCGGCCTCTCCGGCTACCGCCCGAGCCAAAAGCGTCTTGCCGGTGCCCGGAGGGCCCACCAGAAGAATGCCGTGGGGGATGCGGGCGCCGATCTGGGTAAACTTCTGAGGATCCCGAAGGAAATCCACGATCTCCTCCAGCTCCTCCTTTTCCTCTTCGGCACCGGCCACATCGGCAAAGGTGACCTTCTTCCCGTCAGGCACTCCCAGGACAGTTCTGGCCTTGCCGAAATTCGCCAGAGGATTGCTGCCATTCATCTTCCCCATGAGGATGCTCCACAGCAGCAGCAGCACGCCTCCGGCCAGGATAATGGGCAGCACAATATCATAGGCAGAGAAGGCCTTGCCGGGCTGGAAATCATAGCTTGTCAGCACGCCGGAGGCATACTGCTCCTTGAGCAGCTCCTCCATCTCCTGACGGAAGCTCTCCGGCTGGGCCAGCTCCGTCTGGATCTGCGTCTTTCCGTTGTAGGGAGTCCGAAGCTCCAAAGTAATCGTGTTTCCCTTGACGGTAAAGGACTTGACCTGCTCCTGCTGGAACAACTCCACCACCTCGGAATAGGGGATGGCATTGGTCTTTGGCACCGCCAGGCTGCTGACCCAGCTGAACACCAGTACCAAGGCCGCCACATATACCACCAAGGGGATCATTCTGCGGTTATTCAATCCTAATTTTCTCCTTATTCACTCAGTCCGCATAGGCTTCCGGCTTCAGAATGCCGATGTAAGGAAGATTGCGGTAATGCTCGTTAAAATCCAGGCCGTAGCCCACCACGAACTCGTTGGGGACGGTATAGCCAACATATTCCGGCTTCAGGTCGATGCCGGGCTTTCTGCGGGAGGGTTTGTCCAGGAAGGTACAAATTTTCAGAGATGCCGGCTCCTTGCTCAGAAGATGCTCATAGGTGAAGCTCAGGGAGTTGCCGGTGTCGAAAATGTCCTCCAGAATCAGAACGTGGCGGCCCTTAATGTCCGTAGAAATGTCCCGCTTGACCTCCATCTTTCCCGTAGACGTGGTTCCGGCATAGGAAGAGATCCACATAAAATCCATCTGGCAGGGGGTTTTGATCTGCCGGATCATATCGGCGTAGAAAACCACTACACCTTTCAGCACACCGACGATCACCGGGTCCTTGCCCTCGTAGTCCCGGGTCAGCTCCTCCCCCAGCTCCGCAACGCGGCTGCGGATCTGCTCTTCGGTAATGAGTACTTTTTCAATATCCTTATCCATGGTCTTTCCCTCCATTATCTGTTGCCTCCAGGGAGGCATCCCCTTTTCTGTCACTTACAAATCGGATGGTCACCGCCGGTAGAGACCTTGCCTGCCGATGGCGGTCTGCGCCAAAGCCCATCACACCCAATATTCCCTGCTCATCGCAGAGCACCGGCACCGCATCCCGCAGAGAGGCCGGGATCTTTCGGTCAATAAAAAGCTTTTTCAGGCTTTTCGTGCCGCCGGGAAGGCTAAGTCTGTCCCCTTCCTGCCGATGACGCAGCTGCAGCATACCCTCTGGCCGGACCGTAAAGGTCTGGGGTCCTTGCTCCAAGGATACTGCCTCCTCCACGGTCACCCACACTCCCAGTTCCTCCAGGTAGGTATCTCCGTTCAAGACTCTCCCTGTCAACGGCTGCTTCTCTTCCAGCCGGATCAAGCGGTCGTATTGCCTTGCAACGGTCACGCCGCCGGGAAAATCCATAGCCGCAGACGGGTTCCAGTGGAACACCAGCTGCTCGGCCTGTAGAATATGGCTCTGCTCCGGCTCCCGGATGCCGCTTTCCTTCAAAAAACGTTCCAGGTATCTTCTGCGAAGGGCCGGATCCAGGCTCCGCAGCTCCGCGACTCCCGGGATCTCTCCCGTGATACAGCTTTGCAGATAGGCTTCGTCCAGCCGCAGTCCTAAGGCCATAGCGGAAAGGTTCTCCCCAATTCTGGGATTTTCCTGCCGCAGAAGAGGCATTACGCTGTGGCGGATCCGGTTTCGGAGAAAGTCATTCTCTCCGTTGCTGCTGTCCTCCACATGAGGAAGACTGTATTGGTCTAAAAAAGTATCGATTTCCGCTCGGGTGATGCTGAGCATAGGCCGGATGATATTGCCGTTTTTCGGGGCAATGGCCCCCAGACCCTTCAGCCCTGTGCCCCGGACCATGCGCAGCAGCACCGTCTCGGCATTATCGTCCGCCGTGTGGGCCGTGGCAATTTTTCCGGGAAGCGTGTGAAAGAAAGCGTATCTCGCCTCTCTGGCAGCCGCCTCCAGGCCCTTTTCTCCGGGTTTGACCCATTCTTCCCCTACCGTTAAGGGAATATCAAACCGGCCGCATAGGTCCCCCACAAAGCATTCGTCCCGGTCAGACTCTTCCGAGCGAAGGTGATGGTTGAAGTGGGCCGCCTCTAAAGAAATAGACCACTCGTCCTTGAGCAGATACAGCGCAAAAAGCAGTGCCACAGAGTCCTTGCCGCCGGACAGGGCCACGGTCACCCGGTCACCGGGGAGAATCAGCCCGTACCGCTTTACAAAGGAACGGAGCTTATTCAACATGCTTCCACTCCCGATCGGCGAAAATCTGGAACTGGCCAAACCACTGCAGCTTTACCGCTCCGGTCTCGCCGTGACGGTTTTTTGCGACAATGCACTCTGCCACACCCTTTTCTTCCGTGTTTTCATTATAATATTCATCCCGGTACAGGAACATGACAGAGTCGGCGTCCTGCTCAATGGCACCGGATTCCCGAAGATCCGACAAAATGGGCCGTTTGTCCGTCCGGCTTTCCACCGCACGGGACAGCTGGCTCAGACAGATGACCGGAACATTCAATTCCTTCGCCATAATTTTTAAGGACCGGGAAATCTCGCCCACCACCACCACGCGGTTCTCATTATTCTTGCCGTAGCCGGAGCCCTGCATCAATTGCAGATAGTCAATGATAATCAGGCCCAGATTGTCTAACCGGCGGCATTTCGCGCTGATATCCGCAACGGTTACCGAAGGATTGTCATCGATCCGAATATCCGTTTGGCTCAGGGTGGAGCCCGCCATACAAATCTTGGACCATTCCTCATCGCTGAGCTTGCCGGTAGTCAGCTTTTGCAGCTCTACAAAGCTCTCGTTGGCGAGAAGGCGCATGGCCAGCTGCTCCCGGGACATTTCCAGGTTGAAAATGGCCACAGTCTTTTTATAGCTCTTCGCCACATTCACGCCGATGTTCAGGGCAAAGGCGGACTTACCCATAGCCGGACGGGCAGCAACCAGCAGCAGATCTGACTTGTTCAAGCCGTTGATTTTCATATCCAGATCCCGCAGGCCCGTGGAAAGGCCGGGAATCATAGAGTCGGACATGGCCAGCTCATTGAGCCGGTCAAACACCCGGTGCATGGTGGTGCCGATGTGCTCCAGACTGTCTCCCCGCTCACCCTTGCGGATGGCGTAGATCTTCTTTTCCGCGGACTCCAGAATATCCCCGGCGGTGCCCATCTGCTCAAAGACCATGTCGGATATTTCCCCGGCAGCCTGACCCAGGCCCCGGAGCATAGCCTTCTCCTGGACAATGTTTGCGTAGCGCACCACATTGGCGGCGGTTGGCGTGATCTCCATCAACTGGGACACATAATCCCGGGAGTTGTCGTGGTAATAGCCCAGTTCTTTCAGCTTATCCAGAACCGTGACCGGGTCGATGGTCTGGGAAAAGTTGAACATCGTGTAGATGGCTTCGTAAATTTCCCGGTTCTGCTGGAGGTAAAAATCCTCCGGCTTCAGAATACCGATGACATCCGACACACACTGGCTGTCGATGAGGATGGAGCCGAGAACGGCCTGCTCCGCCTCCAGCGACTGGGGCTGCTGGCGGGAGATCAGTTCTTCATCCATAGCTTCCTCCTTTGCTTCTTATCTTTGGGGGAATCAGCCCTCTTCGATCTTGACGGTCAGCGGGGCAGTGATCTCGTAGCCCAGCTTGCAGGTGACCGTGTAGGTGCCCACGTTCTTGATGGCATCGGCAATCACGATCTTCCGCTTGTCCAGGGCAATGCCGGTCTTGGCCTTCAGCGCGTCGGCAATTTCCTGGTTGGTAATGGAGCCGAAGAGCCGGCCGTTGCCGCCGCCCTTGGCGGTAACGGTGACGGTCATCTCCCGCAGCTTCTTGGCGGTCTCCATGGCCTCAGCCTTTTCCCGGGCGATCCGCTCCTGGGTAGCCTTGTCGTTCATACGCATGGTATTGACGGCATCCGCAGTGGCCTCAATGGCCATCTTTCTGGGCAGCATATAGTTCCGGGCGTAGCCGTCGGAAACCTCCAGCATCTGGCCCTTCTTTCCCTTGCCTCTGACATCCTGCAGTAAAATCACTTTCATGTTTTCATTCTCCTTATTCTTCATAGAAAGCGTCGATGGACGCAATCAGTTTATCCAAGGCTTCCTTCACATCTACGTTCTTCATCTGAGCACCGGCAGTGGCCGCGTTGCCGCCGCCGCCCAGAGGCTCCAGGATCACCTGCACATTGGCGGAGCCAATGCTTCTGGCGGAAATAATGGTCTGGCCCTCATCGGGGTAGAGGACAAAGGAAGCAGTGATGCCGGATATATTCAGCAGCTCGTCGGCAGCCTGGGCAGCCAGGATCCGATTGGTGGGCTGATCCAGGGCAGCGATGGCCAGCTCATCCCGGTAGAGCTTGGCAGACTTAATGATCTGGTACTTTTCCAGAGTATCGTGGAAGTCGTTTTGCAGCAGCAATTTCACTTCCGTGGTGTCCGCTCCCATCCGGCGCAAAACGGCAGCAGCCTCAAAGGTGCGCTCACCGGAGCGGACATTAAAGAACTTGGTGTCCAGGCAGATACCGGCCATCAGGCTCTTGGCCTCGATGGGCAGCACATCCCGGCTCTCTACGGCGTAGGTGACCATTTCCGTCACCAGCTCGCAGGCAGAAGAGGCATAGGTCTCGTGCAGGTTCACAACCACAGGGTTGATATAGTCTGCTGCCCGGCGGTGGTGGTCTACCACGCAGACCTTGGAGATGGACTCCAGCAGGGGCTTAAACTCCACCTGATCCGGCCGATTGGTATCTACCACGACAAGAATGCTGCGGTTATCGCACATCAGCAGAGCATCCTGGCCGGAAATAAATACATCCCGGTACTCCGGCACCCGCTGCAATTCTTCCAGCAGCCGTCCGGCGGCGTTGTGCTCCAGGTCGATGACAATGCTGGCCTTCTTCCCCTTCTTCCGGCACAGGCAGTTGATGCCCACCGCCGCCCCCAGGGAATCCAGGTCCGCGTTTTTATGGCCCATAATGAACACATGGTCGCTCTGCGCAATCAGCTCCATCAGGGAGTTGGCAGTCACTCGGGACCGGACCTTGCTCTTGTAGTCCGTCTCCTTGCTGCGGCCGCCGTAAAAATCAAAGTTGAACCGGTCCTTGATGACCGCCTGATCACCGCCCCGGCTCAAGGCCATCTCGATTCCCAAGGAGGCAAAGCTATAACCTTCTTCAAAGTCCACCCCGTCCACACCCAGACCGATGGACACAGAGGCGGCAAGGCCCGAAGGACTGAGGATCTTGTGGATATTCTCCAGCAGGGAGAACTTGTCCTCCTTGGCTCGCTCCAGGTCCCGCTTCTCAAAAATGAACAGAAACCGGTTTCGCTCCAGCCGACGCAGCAGCCCCCGGTAATTTTCCGTCCACTGAGTTATGGCATCGTTCAGATTGGAATTCAGCTTGGAAATGGCGCTCTCTGTCAGGTTCTGGGTCATTTCCTCATAGTTGTCAATCAGGATAATGGAAATCACCGGTCGGGATCGAATATATTCGTCCCGGACCTGGTACAGCTCCGTCAGGTCTGTAAAATACAGTACTCCCAGGCGGCTGTCAGAGCCCCGCAGGACGGTGCCGTAGACCCGGTAGCGGCGTCCTGCCAGGGTCACATCCTGAGGCGCCTCATTCTTTCCCGTTGCCAAAAAGTCCAGGGTAAGCCCCGGGAGAACCGTGTCCAGCTTCTCATCCACGGCATTTTTCAGACCTCCGGAAATTTCCGAGAATCGATAGTTTTCCCAAACGATGCTGCCGTCCTCCAGGCGGACCATCAGGGCAGGCAGGGGTCCGTCCCCTTTTGTGGTGCCCTCCAGGGTCTCCGGCTCCGACTGGATGTATTGCTGCAGCATTCTGCGCCGGTGCTGCCGGTCCACCAGATAGTAAGCTGCCGTCAGGATACTGACCACTGCCTCGCCGGTGCCCAGTATATAGTGACCCGTAATAAAGGCCAACGCGCAAAAAACAAAGAGAATGGCAATATAGAGCCCCTTCCCGGGCCTGACATATCGATCCAGCTTTTTTTCCATAGAGCCATCTCCTTATCGGCAATACTGCTTGGGTATAAACATGCTATCTTATTATAACAAAGGATTCTCCATCCTGCAACCATCATTTTTGCTTTGCCCATTCCTTTCTTTCAGCAAAGTGACAAACGGCTTCCCTCATAGCCCATATCCTTTATTCACATCGACAAATCCCCTCTGGAATTGGATTTTTCTGTTGACAACAGCCTTTTCTATCGCTATAATTTTATCGATAGAAGAATACAAAATAACAGTAACAGGAGGACAACATGATGAAAGTTGCTTTTTTTGATACCAAGCCCTATGATATGCCCGGATTTGACCATTATGCCGCCGATGCCGGCCTGGAGATCAAGTATTTCGAGACCCGTCTGAATGAAGACACCGTCTCTCTGGCCGCTGGCTACGATGCCGTGTGCGTATTTGTCAACGATACTGTCAACGCCAATGTGGCGGAAAAACTGTATCAGCTGGGTGTGAAGGTCATTGCGCTGCGGTGCGCAGGCTTCAACAATGTGGATCTTCGGGCCTGCCAAGGGAAACTCCCCGTCTACAGGGTGCCTGCCTACTCCCCCTATGCCGTAGCCGAGCACGCTATGGCATTGCTTCTCACCATCAACCGCCGGACCCACAAGGCCTACATCCGCACCCGGGACTTTAATTTCAGCCTCCAGGGTCTGGCAGGCTTTGACCTCCACGGCAAGACCGTAGGCATCATCGGCACCGGCAAGATCGGCCGGGTCTTCGCCGACATCTGCAAGGGCTTCGGTATGCATATCCTGGCCTATGATAAGTTCCCCGCGCCGGACAGCGGGCTAACGTACGTAGACCTGCCGGAGCTTTTTGAAAAGTCCGACATTATCTCCCTTCACTGCCCTCTGACGGAAGAAACCAAGCACCTGATCAATGCGGACTCCATTGCCCGCATGAAAAAGGGCGTGACCATCCTCAACACCTCCCGCGGTGCCCTGATCAACACCGAGGACCTGATCACCGGCATCAAGGACAAGCAGGTTGGGGCTGCCTGTCTGGACGTGTATGAGGAAGAGGGGGACTTCTTCTACGAAGACTATTCCGGCCATATCGTCCGGGACGACAAGCTGGTGCGGCTCATCTCTATGCCCAATGTGATCGTCACCTCCCACCAGGCTTTCCTGACAAACGAGGCTCTAGATGCCATTGCCTCCACCACCGTAGACAATCTGCGCTGCTTTTTCCAGGGTCACCCCAACAAGACTACCGAAGTCCGCTGCCAGTAAGCATTCGACAGGATTCCCTTGCATCTATGCCGCCATTTGGAGTATGCTGTCTTTTGGCAGATCATTTTCCCCGAGCGCGCGACACTTCTGCCAGAACCCCGCCCCGGCTCTCCCCCGGGGCGGGGTTTTTCTGTTCCATCCTTCTTCCCCACAAAAATAGTAGGCTGGTAGGAAAAATAATGCTTGACAAATGGAGCGGGAGCGTGTATGATGTCAGCAGTTAGCAAAGGCTAACCAAGCAGTTCAGGAGGTAACGAAGATGGTCATCACAAATGCTCCCTCTTATATTTCTCTTCTTATCATCTCGCTTATCCTTTTTGGTTCCATCCGCCTTCGCCATCTCCTGAAAGCTCTCCTTTTCCGCATTCGGGAGGACCGCTATGTCTGAGGAGCTGATCGTCCGCCACTGTGCGCCCACCCTGGCGAACCTGAAAACCGGAAGCCTGTTTGTGTGCCCCATCACTGACCGGCCCTCCTTCTTCAGTTCCTTACGCAGTCTCAATGAGCTCTTGGTGCCCAAAGGACTGCGGGCCCTCCCCTTGCGGATCCGGGAGCATTCCGCCCTTGTCTATCTCTACCGTCCTTCCAGGCTAAAAAAAGATCTGGAGGATCCGGCAGCTATCAAGATCCTCCAGGACCATGGCTATAGCTGTTACGGCAAGTGTCTGCCCAAGCTCATAGAGCGGGTCCGGGCATCGGAAGAGTTCCCTCACGAAATCGGCCTGTTCCTGGGCTATCCCCCTGAGGACGTTCAGGGCTTTCTGGATCACCGGCCCTGCAAATGCAGCGGCTGCTGGAAAGTTTATGGGGACGAAAATAAGGCGAAGAAAACCTTCGACCTCTATAAAAAATGCGAACGGGTCTACTGTCAGCAGCTGGCCCGGGGCATCGATATTGAGCGGCTCACCGTAGCCGGTTGATATACCAACTGAAACGGAAAGGAAAATCACAAAATGTCTAAAATTGCAGTTGTTTATTGGAGCGGCACCGGCAACACCGAAGCCATGGCCAGCGCCGTCGCTGAGGGGGCAAAGGCCGCCGGTGGAGACGTGACACTCTTTGCGGCTACCGACTTCTCCGGCAGCATGGTCGGCGACTTCCATGCCATTGCCTTTGGCTGCCCTGCCATGGGTGCCGAGGAGCTGGAAGAGACCGAATTTGCTCCCATGTTCCAGTCCTGCGAATCTGCCCTCTCCGGCAAGAAAATCGCTCTCTTCGGTTCCTATGGCTGGGGCGACGGCGACTGGATGCGCTCTTGGGAGGACACCTGCCGGGACGACGGCGCAGTCCTCGCCTGCGAGAGCGTCATCTGTCAGGAGCAGCCTGACGACGAAGCCCTTGAAAAGTGCAAGGCCCTGGGTGCCGCACTGAACTAAGCCTCCTCTTTCACGTACTCTCAAAAACCTTTCGAAATACCTCCTAATTTTTCGAATAACCCCGCCCCCTTGTGATATCCGAAAGGGCTTTTCCAGAAACTCCTCCTTATTTTCACGCCATCCTTCTTGCCAAAGGGAAAAGCTTTTCCGGGTCCCACAGTCCATAAGCGGCACAGGTCGATTGCCAGGCCTGTGCCGCATTTCTGTAAAAATTTGTGCAAAGTGCTGTGGAATGCACAAAACTGGCGCTGTGTTTCTTTTTGTTTCCTCCAATTTTTAGAAAATAATGAATTTTCACCGCATTTTTCACTTGCTTTCCCAATTTTTCCATGTATAATAGTATAAGGTAAGCACCAAGGAAAGGAGGCTTGTTCCATGAAAAAGATCATCTGCAAAAAAGAGTACGATACCGAGACTTCTACCCTGATCAAGAAGTACACCAGCGGTAACCTGGGTGATCCTGCCGGTTACGAAGAGTGCCTGTATCAGACCCCGGCCGGTCTGTACTTCCTGTACGTAGTAGGCGGCGAGGCTTCTCCCTACCCCACCGAGGATATCCTGCGTCTGGCCAAAACCAAAGTTGCCGACTGGACCGAAAAGCACTGATATGTTGCCATCCAAAACGTCCTGCCTTCGCAGGGCGTTTTTTATAACGCAAAGCCTTGACAACTATGATATTCTATTGGTAGATATTCTCTATTATAAGGTGTAACCCATGAAAAAAATCATACCCATTCTTTTGATTTGCTCCCTGCTCCTTGTTGGCTGCGGGGCAAACGCACCGGCCCCGGACATTACGGCCACCACCTTGCCGGTCTATGAATTCACCCAGGCATTATGCCAGGGAACAGAACTGACCGTGGGGCGGCTGATCACAGAGTCCGTCTCCTGTCTGCATGACTACTCGTTGAATGTCAATCAGGTAAAGCAGGCCGAAGGGGCTGACACCCTGGTCATCTCCGGCGGCGGGCTGGAAGCGTTCATGGAGGACATTCTGGACCCTTCTAAGACCATTGACGCCTCTCAGGGGATCGATCTTCTGGAAGGGGATGACCACGATCATGAAGCCCATAACCACGGCGAAGACGAGCACCACCACGAGCACGACCCCCACATCTGGCTGGCCCCCCAGAATGCCGCCGCCATGGCCCGGAACATCTGCCTGGGGCTGTCCGCCCGATATCCTGAGCATGAAGCACAGTTCCGGCAGAATCTTGGTCCCCTCCTGGAAAAAATAGACGCCTTGGATGTTTACGGAAAAGAGGCCCTTTCTTCCCTCAGCTGCCGGAAACTCATCACCTTCCACGATGGCTTTGCCTATTTTGCCCAAGCCTTTGACCTGGAGATTCTGGCAGCTGTGGAGGAGGAATCCGGCAGCGAGGCATCCGCCAAGGATCTGATCGGCTTAATCCGGCTGGTGCAGGAGAATGACCTTCCCGCCGTATTCGTTGAGCAAAACGGCAGCTCTGCCGCGGCAAAGATCATCAGTGCGGAAACGGGCGCAAGGGTATTTACCCTGGATATGGCCATGGCCGGGGACAGCTACTTCACCGCAATGACCAACAACATCAATGCCATCAAGGAGGCAATGGGATGAACGAAATACACTATGGCGGCTCCTGCGGCCACGTCTGCTGCCTACGGGTGGAAAACCTTGGGGTCAGGATCGGCAGCACGGAGATCCTGAAGGACATCAATATGCACGTCCACTGTGGGCAGATGGTAGCCCTCATCGGCCCCAACGGTGCGGGAAAGAGCACATTTTTGAAGGCTATCCTGGGCCAGAGGGAATACTCCGGCGTTATTGCCTTCTCAGAGCCCGGCAAACGGAGCCACAAGCCCCGAATCGGTTATGTGCCCCAGAGTCCCAGCTTTGACCCTGGAGAGCCTATGAGCGTAGCAGACCTGTTCGCCTGCTGCATGTCCAAGCGCCCTGCCTTCCTGGGTGTGTCCAAGGCCATGCGCCGGACGGTGCTGGACTGCCTGGACCGGGTCCACGGGCAGGACCTGATCGACAAGCGGGTGGGCACCCTCTCCGGCGGTGAATTGCAGCGGGTTTTGCTGGCCCTTGCCCTGGAGCCCATGCCCAACATTCTGATTCTGGACGAGCCCCTATCCGGCGTGGATGTGGAGGGCATGACGACCCTCATGGACATGCTGGACGAAATTCGCAAAACCTACGACCTGTCCATTCTTATGACCACCCACGACTTTTCCATGCTGCCCCGGTACGCCGATCAGGCGGTCCTCATCGATGGCACCGTCCGAGCCATGGGAAAGCCTGAAGAGGTCCTGTCCTCCCAGGCCTTCCGGGACATCTTCCACATGAAAGGAGGGGCACTATGAGTATCTGGTATGCCCTGTGTAACGCTCTGCCCATTGAAATGCTGCAATGGGACTTTATGAAAAACGCCTTCCTGGCCCTGCTGCTCATGGCTCCCCTGTTCGGCATTCTCTCCACCATGATCGTCACCGGCCACATGAGCTTCTTCTCCGATGCTCTGGGCCACTCCGCCTTTACGGGCATTGCCATCGGCTCTATCTTCGGCATTGCCGCCCCCACCTGGGCGGCAGTGGGCTTCAGTGTGCTGTTTGCCCTGCTGTTTTCTTACATCCGCCGTGGCAGCAGCCACGCCTCGGACACCCTGATCGGCGTCTTCTCCAGCGGCGCTGTAGCCTTGGGCATTCTGGTGGCAACCGTAGGCGGCGGCAGCTTCACAAAATATAACAAATATCTGATCGGCGACGTGCTTTCCATCACCCCTGCAGAGATCGGCGGTCTGGCCCTGGTGCTGCTGGCGGTGCTGGCCTTCTGGTGCCTCTACGCCAACCGGCTGACCCTCTCCGCCGTCTACCCTCAGCTGGCCTCCTCCAGAGGCATTCCCGTGGACCTGTCCCAGACCTTCTTCACCGTGGCCATCGCCGTGGTGGTGACGCTGTCCATCTCCAGTATGGGCCTTCTGATCCTCAACTCTCTTCTGGTGCTGCCCGGAGCGGCCTCCCGGAATCTGGCAAGAAACCAGAAGCAATACCATCTCTACTCTGTGCTCTTCGCCCTTTTTTCCGGGATCGCAGGCCTGTGCGTCTCCTACAGCTTCGGCTGCTCCGCCGGAGCAGCCATCAGCCTGATCCTGACGGCCATCTTCGCCGTGACCTATGCTTTCCGGGGAAGGAGCGCCTGATGGACACTGTACAAATTCAAATCGTAGCCCGGATGCACTCGGACTTCCCTACCAAGTTTGGCATTCCCAGGCAGAGCGGTCTGGTGGAGGAGCTAAAAAGCTTCGTAGTCTTCGAGCCGGAATTCCGGAATCCCGAAGCCCTGCGCGGAATCGAAGAGTATTCTCACCTGTGGCTCATCTGGCAGTTCTCCCAGGCTGTCCGGGATGGCTGGTCTCCCACCGTCCGGCCCCCCAGGCTGGGCGGAAACACCCGGATGGGAGTCTTCGCCACCCGCTCTCCCTTCCGCCCCAATAACCTGGCCCTGTCCTGCGTAAAGCTATTGGAGGTCCACCATACAAAAGAATACGGCGATGTTCTGGTAGTCGGCGGCGCCGACCTGATGGACGGCACCCCCATCTTCGATATCAAGCCCTACATTCCTTACAGCGATGCCAAGCCGGATGCCACCGGCGGCTTTACCGACCGGGTAGGCGACTTCCTCCTAAACGTGGATTTCCCCAGAGAATTGCTGGATAAGCTCCCGGGAGACAAGCGGGAAGCCGCCATTGGGGTCCTCTCTCACGACCCCCGCCCCTCTTACCAGAGAAAGCCCGGACGTATTTACGGGCTGCAATTTGCGGGGATGGATATTCGCTTCACCGTGGAGGATGACAAGTTAACTGTGGTGGAAGTTGCGGAAGGGGTTTGATCCCATTTCAGAAGTCTCGGGCAAAAGCAGCA
>URGL01000042.1 GCA_900547405.1 uncultured Eubacteriales bacterium | reverse complement strand
TTCCCCTACGGGGAAGGCGACCTACCGGCGGGGGCTGTAAATCGGTTCTGCGTTCCGCCCCTCTTCCGGCCCTGCGGGGCCACCTTCCCCCAAGGGAAGGTAGGGGGCTGCTCTATCCCAGCGGGTACTTTGTCCCTATCTCTGTCGGCCAAGCGGAGAAGGTATCCTCCAGGACGCTGAGCGTTCGGCCCCAGCCCTCGTAGGCTTCCTGAGGGTAAGTCCGGATGATGACAAAGGTCTCTACTTCCGCCTTGTAGAAGCTGACATTCATAACCATGCCGTCCTTCTCACCATAGAGATTTCCCCGCTTGTCCGGGAAGAAGTTCCAATCACTTTCCGTCTCCCGCATATATTTCTCTGCCTGTTCACTGTCTCCGGCAAGCCGAAGGATCCTCATCCAGGTATTCTCGTTTTGATCACATACCCATCTGTCCGCTGTGTTGCCGTGGTGGTCCACCTGTTGGCGGTTCCATCCGGTCTTGGGGATATAGATGGAGTATCCCTGCCCAATAAACAGGTCCGTCTCCAAAGCCGTCTCATTGCCTTCCGCATCCACATACTGGATGGTCCGTTCCTTCAGCCGACACAGCTCGTCCGGAGAGGGTCCCGCCTCGCTGTGCTCGTCGCCGCCATCGAAGGAATGCCAATCCGGTTCCGGTTGGTCCCACAGGTCTCCGGAAAGCTCTACATAGCTGGGGGTTTCTCCGTCCAGCCCCGTGAGCCTTGCCCAGCCGTGCTCAGAGCTGCTGCTGGACCAATAGAAGGCACCGTCTGCCCGGATGTCCTGCATTTGCCGGGTATAATAGCCCCGTTCCAGGATTTTTTCTCCGGCCTTCCAGAAAACCAGGATGTCTTCTCCATAGAAATATCCGTTTCCGTCTATCTGGGTTTCTTCTCCTTCGCTGTCGCTATAGAAAACACCGCGGTCCACCATCCGGTACTGAATGACCAGCTCCTGGGTTCCGCTCCCGTCCATATCCAGGATGGCGTAGCGCCAGAGGCCAAACCCATCGGTTCCCCGCAGCTCCTGGACCTTCTCCGTATAGGATAGGACCGTCATTTCCTTCTCGTAGTCCTGGCTATAGAAGCTCCCGCCATTCAATATCTCCTCCTGCCAGGCGATTGATTCATCAGCCCTCTGGGCTGCCATTGTTGCAGCCGTCTCCGCTTTTCCCTGCTTCCAATGAGGAGCCAGGCCGAACCGGACCAAGGCTCCCGCCGCCAGCACAGCTGCCAGCATGGCGGCAATGGACAGCACCCGCCGCCCGGTATGCCGCTTTCTCCTGGGCCTCACCCCGCCCCGGCGAAAAGCTTCCGTCTGGACTATGTAGTCCGGTCGCACGTCTCCCAGTAGATCCAGCAACTCTTTTTCCGTCATCTCAGTCCCTCCTTTTCCAGGTGCTTGTCCAGGCGAATCCGGAGCCTGCGGAGCATAGACCGGACCTTGGTCTCGGAGAAGCCCGACTTGGCTGCGATCTCCTGACTGGAATCCAAGTACCAGTAGCGGCACAAAAATACGCTGCGTTCTACGGCGGTCAATGTTCCCAAAAAGCAATTGATGCTCCGCAGGGTCTCCCTGCGAATGAGTTCTCCCTCGACACTTTCCTTGCCGGATACGCAATCCCGCAGCTCTTCCAGAGCCAGGGCCACTTCTCCCCCGCCCCGCTTGAAGGCCCGCAGCTTCCGCCACCGGTCCAGGGAAAAGTTCCGGGTCAGCCTGGCCAAAAAAGCCGACAGGATCTGGGGCCTCTGAGGCGGAATGCTCTGCCAGGCAGCATACCAGGTGTCATTCACCGACTCCTCCGCGTCCTCCTCATTGGAAAGAATATTCATAGCAATGCTGTGGCAGTAGTGGCCGTATTTTTGGGCCGTTTCGGATATGGCCTCCTCAGACCGGGCGTTGTATAAACGAATGATCTCCGAATCCTCCATGTTGCAACCTCCTTTTTATCTTTCTACCTATATAGACGGAAAAAAACGAAATTCGTTGCAGGGAAAAAGAAAAAGATTTCAAAAAACCGCCTCCAGATTTTCCTTCCTGGAGGCGGCAGCAAATCACAGCAGCTCGTCCGGTACGTCCGGGTCGAAGGGGGGCTCCTCCGCGGCTGCCTGGCCGTTTCTGGCGGCCCATTCTTCCTTGGTGATGAGGATGGACCGGGGCTTGGAGCCCTGGAAGGGGCCGACGATACCCTTTTCCTCCATCTCATCCACGATCCGGGCTGCCCGGGCATAGCCCAGCTTCAGCCTTCGCTGCAGCATGGATACGGAGGCCTGGCCGGTTTCCAGCACCACTTCCACAGCGGCAGGCAGAAGCTCGTCCCCTTCCAGCTCTTCGTCATTGGGCTCCGGGTCGGCAGCGGAAGAAGCGCCCTTGCCGTTCTTGCCGGTCTGCTGGGCCTTCTTCTCGATTTCCTCCAGCACCTGCTGGTTGTAGTCCGCCACATAGTGCTCCTTCACGAAACCGGCCACTGCCTCCACCTCGCTGTCGGTGACAAAGCAGCCCTGAACCCGGAGAGGCTTGCCGCATCCAATGGGGGCATAGAGCATATCGCCCTTGCCCACCAGCTTCTCGGCACCGGTGGTGTCCAAGATGATTCTCGATTCCATGGCGGAGGCCACGGAGAAGGCGATTCTAGAGGGAATGTTGGCCTTCATCAGGCCCGTGATGACATCGGCGGAGGGTCGCTGGGTGGCAATGATCAGGTGCATACCGGAAGCACGGCCCATCTGGGCAATGCGGCAGATGGAATCCTCCACCTCTTTGGCAGCAACCAGCATCAGGTCTGCCAGCTCATCGATGATCACAATGACCTGGGGAAGCCGCTGGCCATCCTCCTCCCCTTCCATAATGCTGTTGTAGGACTCCAGATCCCGGACGCCCGCGTCAGACATCAGCTTATACCGGCGGAGCATTTCCGTCACTGCCCATTGCAGAGAACCGGCAGCCTTTTTGGGGTCCGTCACCACAGGAATCAGCAGCTGGGGGATTCCGTTGTAGATGCCCAATTCCACCATTTTGGGGTCCACCATAATCAGCTTCACATCCTCAGGCCCCGCCTTGTAAAGCAGGCTGATGATGATGGAGTTCATACACACGGATTTACCGGAGCCGGTGGTACCGGCGATGAGCATATGGGGCATTTTCGCAATGTTGCCCACAATGCAGTTACCGGCAATATCCTTGCCCACGGAGAAGGAGGACTTGCCCTTGGCGTTGGCAAAGGCGGGAGAGTCGATGACCTCCCGAAGCGAAACAGTGGTAACGGTGCGGTTCGGCACCTCAATGCCCACAATGGAAATTTTCCCGGGAACGGCCGCGATCCGGACACCGGAAGCACCCAGGCTCAAAGCGATGTCGTCGGCGCAGGAGGTAAGCTTACTCAGGCGAACACCCTTGTCCAGCTCCACCTCGTACCGGGTAACGCTGGGACCCCGGGTAACGTTGATGATGTGGGCATCGATGTGAAACGAGGCCAGGGTTTCGTTGAGTCGGGCGGAATTCTCCCGCATCTCCTCGGTGCCGTCGGCGGCGGAACCGGCAGGACGGCGCAGCAGGTCAATGGGCGGGAAGCAATAGGCTTGCTTTTCCTCCTGCTGACCCTGGGCGATTTCCGCCGCCACCTGTCTGGCGGATTCTGCCGCCTCCTTGCCGGTAACCTTGGCGGGTACATCCACCTCGGCAGCCTTGGGAGCCTCCTGCCGCGCTGATCTCTGGGCGCTCTGGGGTTTCACTACCGGCTGTGGTCTGAGGACCGGCTCTTCTTTGACGAATTCCGGCATCTTCACCGGAATCGTATCTTCCGTTCGTTCCTCCAGCTCCTGAGGAGCCTTGGGGACGGGGGTACCGGTTTCTTTCTTAACCGGGGTGCCGTAGATGGGGGTATCAATATCCAGATCAATGGTATTCATCACATCTGCTCCCCGAGACGGAGTACCGTACTCAGGCTCCGGAGCAGCCTGGGGAATCTGCGGCACCTGGGCCGGCTTCCGCTCCTGCCGGGGCTGAGGCTTTGTCCGCTGCTGGGACACGGGAGGCAGCTCCTCCTGGGCAGTGCTCGGAGGCGGCATCTGCCGCTGGCGGCGCTTCTGCTCGATCTTTTTGTTGGCAATGTGGTTCACCACCACTGCCGCGGGCTCAATATAATTGTCTTCCTCTTCCTCCTCGTCAAACTCCTCCCGGGGCCGGTTGGCGATGGCCCGGATAACGCTGGGAATGGTGATCTCCATGGAGCCCAGAAGCGTAAGGACCGCGCAGACGATTAGAACGAGGTAGGCAATCACGTTTCCGCAGAGCCAGCGCAGGAGCATAGCCAATCCGCCGCAGAGAACGCCGCCGGTGCGGCCCTCCAGCCCCCCGGTGTAGAGATCCGGGATCACAGCCAGTCCCTCTGCCATGCCCTGATCTTGCACAACCAGGTGAAAAATACTGCCGCTGAAAAACACGAACAGCACCAGGCACACACTGCGCATGGTGGGGCTGTGCTTACGCCCAAGGGTCTGAATGATGAAGAGATACAGGAGGGCCGGAATGGAAAAATAGAATCCGGCCTGTCCCAGCAGCCCTAGGATGACGGACTTCAGGAACCGAAGCAGCGCCCCATCGGGATTCACAGCGATCACAACGAACAAAATCAGCAGGATAACGCTGAAAACGGCAATCACGACATTGGGAGCCAGCCCCCCGGAAAAGTCCTGATTGCCTTTTTTTACCCTTTCAGGCGCTTTTTTCTTTGGCAGGGTGGATTTGCCCCCCTTTTTGGCGGCGGGTTTTTTCGTACCGGCGGCCACCGCGTCCGCCCGTGTCGTTTTCTTTTCAGCCATGAGGGTGCCTCCAATCAAGCAATGAGATTCAGGAAGAAGGTAAACAGTGCCAGGCCCAGGCAGTAGAAGGAAAAAATGGAAAAATCCCCATTTTTTGCAATGGTTTTCAGCAATTTCATACCAAGAAGTGTTCCCACAAAGGCGGCCAGCGCCGTCACCAGGCACACCAGCACCATCTGGAAGGTCACATCCTTCAGTCCCGTGGAGGCGATGCGCAGAATATCGTTGACGGATACGCACAGCAAAATCAGCATTGTCTCCAGCAGGGCATTTCCCAGGGAATATTCCTTATCCACCCCGCACACGGAACTGACGGACAGCATGGCTCCCATGGCGGAAATGCCGGGGAAAATGCTCAGAGCGCCTCCCAGTCCGATGAGCAGCCCCTCTACCCGGCTCATAGTCCGGGCATCCTTATTGCCGGTGGGCAGAAAGCGAGGTATGTAGATAATGAGTCCGTTCAGCAGCAGGAAAAAAGCCACCAGCATCATATTGGAGCCCAGTGAAAAAAGCTTGTCGTAGAACAGGTACGCAAGGACGATGGGCACCGCCGTAGTCCGCAGCAGACGGAAATCCATTAAGCTCTTGGTATCCAAGGGTCTGCGCCGCTTCCGCTTGGGGATCCGTTTCAGCGCCAGAGCCCGGCGGATACGGGTAATGGTGGGACGGGAACTCATGTAGATGGCCAGCATGGCCGCCAGATGGAGAAACAGCTGCATGAGGTTTCCATCGATGGTGGTGCCGAAAATTTTCAGCAGCAAGATCCCGTGGGCCCGGGAAGAAACCGGCAGAACATCCGATGCCCCTGTCAGAAATCCGTAAAGTACACTTTGCAGCCAATTCATATCCAGCCGTCTCCTCCTTTGCATAGTCTTTTCACTTTATAATAACACAGTTTGCTCCATTTTTCCAGAACTATTTTTATAACGCAAAAAAGCCTTCCCCTGAGGGAAGGTAGCCCGGCTTCGCCAAGCCGAAAGAGGGGCGGCACCAGGTCGGTCCTGCGTGCCGCCCCGCACCCGTTGGGGGACTTCGCTCTGCCCTCCCAGAAGAGGTTTTTCCCGCTCTACTGCACCTCCACCACCCGGATGGTGTCCAGGGTGTAATCCGATTGGGCCATGACCACATCGGCAATCACCGCCACGTCCTGCTGCTGGAGGCCTCCCTCCGGGGCGGCCACAGCTACGGAGATGCCGTCACCGGTCATATAGGCCACACAATCCTGATAGCCCTTGGCAATGATCAGGCTTTCGATCTGGGCTTCGCTCAAAGCGGTTTGGACAATGTCCTCCAGATCCCGGGAGGCCTCCGCATCCTTGGTGGTGCCGCCTTCGTAGGAGGCAGCCTCCTGCAATAGGTTGATGGCATCATCCCGGGCCTGTTGGCGGGATAAGCGCACAGCGGCAAAGTAATTGCCGGATGTATCTACCTCTTCCCCGTTCATCACGGCGGCCATGTCATCGGTCAGTTCCAGCGTATCCTCCCCCATGACCTTTTCTGTATCAAGGCTTTCCGTCAGAGTCTGTGTGGCCTGGCCCTTTGCGTAGAGCCAGTTCACATAGATACCGGCGCAGACCGTCACAAGGACCGCGGCGGCAATGAGATTCTTCTTCCAGATTTTCACAAAAATGCCCCCTCACTTCATTTTCAGAACGGTTATTTGATTGGACGGCAGTCCGGTGACTCCCGATACCGCTTCCACCACCGACAATTTTACCTGGGGATCAGCCCCACCCCGGCACACCACCACTGCCCCCCGGTAGGTAGGCGCTGCCACCTGGCGAATGAGGCCCTGCTGCTGCCGGGAACCATCCGTCACCGTAACCGTGACGCTCTTTTTCTCTTGACGGTCCTCCTGGGTAGATGAGGTCTCGTCCGCCTGGAAGACAGTCTGCTCTCCGGTTTCGAGACTCAGCAAAACCCTGGTCTCCCCGGCCCCCTCCACCAGGGCCAGAATGGCTTCCAGCTTTTCTTCCAGATCCTCGGTCTCTTTCTGTTGGGACGTAGCCGCTGGGGCTGCCTCCTTTTTCTGGGGCCAGAGCATCAGGATCAGCCCCAAAAGCAACACCAGGATCACCGGCCCGTTCTTTTTGACCAGGGGCCGAAGCTTTTCTAAGGCTCCACCCATCCTACCGCCTCCTCCGGGATCCCCAATTCCGTTTTTAAGAATGCCTCCATTGCCTCCTTCTGTGCCGGGGTAGGGCTGGCTTCCAGGGTCACTCCCTCCGGCAGTCCTTCCTCGGAAAGCATCAGCCGGACTTTCGCCGGGAAGTCCAAGGCCGCCGCTTTGTCTAAGACATATGCGCTGAGCTGCGCCTCTATGCCTCGGTTTCGTTCCACCTGGGCGTAGGCCTCTCCCTGGTCCACAAATCTCTGGGCCTCCTCCCGCCACACCCCCTGGAAGTCCCCAAGGTCTGGCAAATCCAGCCTCCCCAGTGGCCCCAAGGCCGTCAGCAAAAGAAACAGGCCGCAGAGCCGCTTCATCACCTTCCCGCTATGCCCCTCTCCCACTCCTTCCAGCAGGATCCCGCTGACCAAGGCCGCGGCAACGAGGCTCAGAACATAGCTCTTCAGCATCAGCTGACCCCCTTTAGAAAGCAAACGGTACTCACAAGGCCCAGAACGCAGATGGCGCCGGTCATACCAAGAAGCATCCGCATGACTTCGGAAAAGTCCCCGATCACCGTTGTCACCGCCTTCGGCGCAAACAGGCCGCAGAAGGCAGCGGTGGCCTTGAGGATCAGATATTGAATGCCAATTTGGCAGAAGGGCTCCAGAAATACCGCCAGAATGGCCAAAATACCATAGATACCCATAGCACCCCGCAGCACTCCCGCCCCCACCAGCACCGCCTCAGATGCCTCTGCCAGGACGCTGCCCACCACCGGCACCAATGTTCCGAAGGCAGCCTTGGCAGCCTTTACTGCGGCTGCATCGGCGCTGCCTGCCACCACTCCGGTAATGCCCAAATAGGCCGTAAACAGAGAGAGTACAGTTTTCAGGCACCACAGGAGCATCCCCTTCATCGTATCCTTCAGGTTTTTGAGAAAGTCGCTTTCCAGCACGTTTCCCGCCATAGACACCGCCAAAAAGAGATACTGCACCGGGATCAGAAGCCTCACCATCCATTGACTCAGCAGGGTATTGAAGGCGGCGGACCCGGCATATAGTGCCGCTGCCGCCGTGGCTCCCCCCTGGGCGGCCAGGGCAGCGGTCATAGCGGGGAGCAGCAGCTTCTGATATTCGCTGATGTCCGTCACCGTCTGCTCCCCCAAGCGGATCATAGCTCCCGTACTGCTCAGGAGCAAGGCGCTGGCCGCCACCACACCCACAAGATTTCCCGTCCGTCCCCCATCCCCGGGGACCAGGGACACCAGCAGGCACACCGCCGCTAAGCTGCCGCTTGCCACCAGGGCCGCATAAAAATGAGGTGCCAAAACAGGCAGCAGATCCCGGAGCATCCCGCCCAAGGCCTGTCCGAAATCTTTGGTTTCCTCTGGCATGAGCCTGGATCCGGCCTCCGGCACCTCCGGAGCCGCCAGCTCTGCCGACACGGGAACCGCAAGAAAAGTAGCCAAAATCAGAATCAGAAGAATCTTTCTCATGCCCCACCGATCATCTCCTGTACAAATTCCATAAGCTCTTCCAGCATGGGCACCGACAGGCACAGCATAGCCGCCGTACCCAGCAGCCGCACCGCCTTCGCCAGGCTCCCGCATCCGGCGTCCGCGCAGACCGCCCCGGCGATTTCCGCTGTCAGCCCCACTCCGGCGGCTTTTAAGAGAAGGGTCAGGCTGCCTCTGTCCAGGTCTCCCAGGGTCTCCAGCTCTCCCAGAAGTGATACCACCGGCGCAAAGAGCCCCAGAGCTCCCATAGCTGCCATGGCACAGGCCGCCAGATTCAAAAGGGCTGCCATGTCGGGCTTGGCCTTCAGCTGAGCCGCCAAAATGACCGTCACCAGACTCAGGGCCGCATATTTCCAAAAGTCCTCCATCAGAATTCAAAAAGCGTCTTTACCAGGTCAAACAACTCCGCAATCTTTTGGGCCACCATCATCAGCACCACAACAAGCCCCGCCAGGGTGGTCATTGTGGCCTGTTCCTCCCGACCGGAGCGGGACAGGACCTGGTTGAGGATGGACACAATGATGCCAATGGCGGCAATTTTAAAAATCAGGTCAATGTCCATAGTCAGATCAGCAGCACCGCCAAGGCGGCCCCGGCACACAGCCCCAGGGTCTTGTAGCTCCGCAGGCGAAGATCCCGGTTTTCCAGCAGGGCATCCACCTCCCGGCGGCAGGCAGACCGGGTGGCGGCGATGCCTTTCAGTTGTCCTGCCAGATCAAACCGGTCCAGGGACCTGCCCAGCAGCAACAATAATTTTCGGACCTTTCCCGGAAGCTCTTTGTATTCCCCCAGAATGAGTCGCAGGCAGTCCTCCGCCGCCGGGGCCCGGTGCTCCCGCAGTGCCCGGGCCAGCCCCGAAAAAAGCCTGCCAAGAACGCCCTTTTGTCGGCGGGCAACCTGTCCGCAGAGCATCGGCAAAGGCGTTAAGCGTCCCCGAAGCTCGTTTTCCATATAGTCCAGTATGTCCAGAAGTTCTTTCAGCAGCTGCTCCTGCCGGGCAGTTTCCCGAGCCAAGGAGAAGCCGAAGCCTCCGCAGCCAACCACCACCAGCACAGCGCCGATCCATCTGTAGGTCATAGTTCCATCCTTTCCCGGGTGTATGTCTTGTCCGGATGTAAAATCAGCAGCGTGTCAAAAATCCCCTCTTCTACCAATCGCCGGTAGCAGGGCCGTCTCCTCAGGTCCTCCCGGCAGGAGGCGTGAGCCGTTGCCAGGAGCCGGACCCCGCAGCCTGCCGCCTGGGCAAGAGATGCCGCGTCCTCCCGGGCGGTGATCTCATCCAGGGCAATATACTCCGGGCCCAGGGTCCTTAGAACCAGATCCAGGCCAAAGGCCTTACCGCAGCCCGAGAGTACATCCAGCCCCCGGCCCCGGGAAAATCCCTCCGGAAAAAGCTCCTGACGCTCGTCCACCACCGCCACCTGGTGCCTTTCGGAAAGCTTCCTGGCAAGACTGCGCAAAAGCGTGGTCTTGCCCCAGCCCGGCGCTCCCAAAATCAGGGTGGAACCCCAATCTTCGCAATTCCGGTCCACGTCCCGCCTCACATCCCGGGCCACCCGGAGGCACAGGGAGGTTACGGTGCGAAATCCCACAACACAGCCGTTTTTCACAACCGTCTCCCCACACAGTCCCATCCTGTGGCCGCCCCGGATAGTCAGGTAGCCCTTTGCCATACTCTCCGCCGCCCAAGGGGAATACTGGCTGGCTGCATTCACAGAAAATTGCAGATCCTCCGGGGCAATCGAACCGGGGATCTCCCAGGTCCGGCCGTCAAAAACCAGCAGAGGGCCTCTCCCCAGCCGCAGCCGCAGCTCCCGCAGGTCCTTCTTCCCCAGCTCGTCCACCGGTTGGCGGATCCACCGGGGGCAGGCCTCCAGCACAGACTCCCAGTCGCAGTCCATCCCACCGCCTCCTTTGAGGCAGTGTATGTCTGCCCTGGCAGGAAGATACCGGAGCGCAAAAATTCCCGGGCCTCCTTGAAGACCCGGGAAGATAAACCGTATTCTTATTTCTGCCGATCCAGAATGGCCCGCATGGTGCGGTTGGCGGTGTGGATATCATCCTTCCATTTTTCGCTGCCCAGATACCACATTTCGGTGACATACCGGCGGACACCCAGAGACCAGGCCCTGGCAATATCGGCCTCGAAGTCCACATGGCTGGTGGGATCGTCAAAAACCATGTCCCGGAACAGGCCGGGCTTTGTGGCCTTCAGGTGCATGGCAATGACGTGGCCCCGGCCGGAATAGAGGTCGTCGGTGACGGAGGAGCCGTCAGCCACTGCGGCATTGGTCAGATTGCCGCAGTCGGGATAGACGCCCAGCCAAGGGTTATCGATGTGGTTGACATAGAACATACTCTTCCAGACCGTATTCATGAAGGGGGTCTCCATAGTCTCGAAACCCATGGAAATGCCCTTGGCGGCAGCCATCTCCGTGGCCTTGGTCAGATTCTCCAGAAAGGCCTGACGGCTGCCCTCCCACTGGTCCTTCTCGTAGTAGGCATCGTAGCCCGCCAGCTGGATGGTACGGATCCCCAGGTCATCGGCCAGGTCAATGGCTTTTTCCATGATCTCCATGCCCCTCTTACGGACTTCCGGATCCTTGGCACCGAAGGGATATTTCCGGTGGCCAGACAGGCACATGCTCCGCAGGGGCAGACCCACACGGTACATTTCCTTTACCAGCGCCAGACGCTCCCCCTTTGTCCAGTCCAGCCGAGCCAGCTTTTCATCGGTCTCGTCCACGCTGAGCTCTACGTAGTCATAGCCGCACTCTTTGGCGCACTCCAATTTTTCTCCAATGGTCATCGTACCGGGCATAGCCTTCTCGTACAGGCCCAGGGCATATCTTGCCATTGATGATCCCTCCTTATTTTTATGTTCGTTTTCTTTCTTTTACTTGGCTATTATACCCAAGTATTTTCCATATTTCAAGAGAATACCCAAGTTTTTTCTGGGATTTTCTCTTCCTCCCCTCTCTGCCCTTGCGAAACCGGAAAAAATCTGGTATAGTATGAAAAACAACACACATAAGGAGGGCCAATTATGGCTATTGTCGCACCATCGATCCTCTCCGCTGATTTCGCCAACCTGCAGCGGGAATTGGAGGATATGAAAGCCGCCGGGATCACCTGGGTCCACGTGGACATCATGGACGGCCACTTTGTTCCCAATATCTCCATCGGGATCCCCGTAGTCAAGAGCCTGCGAAAGGTCACAGACCTGACTCTGGATGTCCACCTGATGATCACGGAACCCATCCGGTATGCCAAAGCCTTCTGTGAGGCCGGTGCGGACCTGGTCACCGTACACCTGGAGGCAGACACCCCGGAAAAGATCCACGAAACCCTGTCTCTGATCCGTTCCATGGGCGTCAAGGCCGGCATTTCCGTGAAACCCGGCACCCCGGCGGAGGCTCTGGAGCCCTTCCTGACGGAAGTAGACCTGATCCTCGTTATGACCGTTGAGCCCGGCTTCGGCGGCCAGAAATTCATGGCAGACATGATGCCCAAGCTTTCCTCCCTCCGGGACCGGCTGGCAGAAACGAATCCCGAGTGCCTGCTGGAGGTAGACGGCGGCATCGACACCGTCACCGCCCCCATCGTTAAGGAAAACGGGGCAAATGTATTGGTCTCCGGCTCTGCCTACTTCCGCAGTGACGATAAGCCTGCTTTTATCGCATCTCTGGAGGCCTGAAAAACAGCTCTATGGGGGCGGCTATTATGCCGCCCCCATAGCCTACTACGCGCACCTGCAAAAGACCTATCATGACGTTGGTTACGCCGTCACCCCATATTTTTTCGGAAATTTCAATAAATTTTTTCTTTTGCTCTTGTAAATTCCGCCGATTTAGCGTATACTTAGCTATATTTTCCGCGAGAGAGAGGGTTTTATTCCTATGGATCTGATTTCTGTCAGAGAGCTGTTCAAAAACACAGATGCCTATGCCGGTAAAGAAGTGACTGTAGGCGGCTGGGTCCGGTCTGTACGGGCCAGCAAGCAGTTTGGCTTTATCGTGCTGAATGACGGCACTTTCTTCACCCCTGTGCAGGTGGTGTATCACGACACCCTGGACAATTTCCAAGAGATTTCTAAGGTCAATGTGGGCGCTGCCCTGGTCGTCAAGGGCGAAGTGCTGCTGACTCCCGATGCCAAGCAGCCCTTCGAGATCCAGGCTACCCAGGTCACTGTGGAGGGTCCCTCTGCCAGCGACTACCCCATGCAGAAGAAGCGCCACACCGTGGAATTTCTGCGGACTATGCCTCACCTGCGTCCCCGGACCAATATGTTCCAGGCCGTGTTCCGTGTCCGCTCCCTGGCCGCCTATGCCATCCATCAGTTCTTCCAGGAGCGGGACTTTGTGTATGTCCATACGCCCCTGATCACCGGGTCCGACTGCGAGGGTGCCGGTGAGATGTTCCAGGTCACCACCCTGGACCTGAACAACGTACCCAAGACCGAAGACGGCAAGGTAGACTTCAGCCAGGACTTCTTCGGCAAGCCCACCAACCTGACGGTTTCCGGCCAGCTCAACGGCGAGACCTTTGCCATGGCCTTCAAGAACATCTACACCTTTGGCCCCACCTTCCGGGCGGAGAACTCCAACACCACCCGCCACGCCGCCGAGTTCTGGATGATCGAGCCGGAAATTGCCTTTGCGGACCTGGAAGATAATATGGAACTGGCCGAGGCCATGATCAAGTATATCATCTCCTACGTGCTGGAGCATGCCCCCGAGGAGATGAACTTCTTCAATTCCTTCGTAGACAAGGGCCTGCTGGACCGGCTGAACCATGTCGCAACCTCTGAATTTGGCCGCATCACCTATACGGATGCCGTGAAGATCCTGGAGGAGCACAACGACCAATTTGAGTATCCTGTCCACTGGGGCAGCGACCTGCAGACCGAGCATGAGCGGTTCCTGACTGAGCAGATCTTCAAGCGTCCTGTCTTTGTCACCGACTATCCCAAGGAGATCAAGGCCTTCTACATGAAGCTGAACCCCGACGGCAAGACCGTGGCCGCCATGGACTGCCTGGTTCCCGGCATCGGAGAGATCATTGGCGGCTCCCAGCGTGAAGACAACTATGACCTGCTGAAAGCCCGCATCGAGGAGCTGGGTATGCGGGAAGAGGACTACGGCTTCTACATGGACCTGCGGAAGTACGGCTCCGCCCGTCACGCCGGTTTCGGCCTGGGCTTCGAGCGCTGCGTCATGTACCTCACCGGCATTGGCAACATCCGGGATGCCATTCCCTTCCCCCGGACCGTTGGCAACTGCGAACTGTAATTTTTTGGGGCCCTTCCTTTTGGAAGGACCCCGCTTTTATAATCTGCCGCCGCAGCCAATTGGAACTGCGGCGGCTTTTGTGCAATTTAGTATCTTCCAATAGGCGGCGTGCAGTACTCCGGCAGGGGGCACTGATACTTGCCGCCGTTCTTCTTTTTCAGTTCCTCCTTGGCCTTGGCAATCACCTCCGGCTGGTCCATGGTACGGATCGCCGCCAATGTCAGAACCTCGGCGGCCCGGAGCATCCCCTTGAAGCCGATGTCCGAGCAGGCGAAGGCGGTGTTTTGCCAGGAGTGGCCCACGTTGCCCAGGCAGGCGGTGGCGATATTGAAGGACACGGTGGGAGTAGCATAGCCCACATCGCCCACATCGGTGGAGCCGGAGTGGTAGCCCGTCTCCTTGGGGTTGAAGGGATGGATCACCTGATCCAGAGGCTTCTGGAGGGCCTTGTCCAATTCGTCCTCGTCAAAATACTCTCCCAGTTTCTCCCGGATGCCCACCATGGTAGTCCTTGGGTAGGTATGGAGGAACTTGTCCGCCAGGGCGAAGTCGGCATCGGTCCAGGCAGGGGCACCCAGATCCCTCATGCACTGGTCTACCAGGATGCCCAGGGTCCGGTTGGCCACGTAATCAGAGAATGCCATGGTGATCTCATAGCGCATCCTGGTGCCGGTCATCAGAGCCGCGCCCTTGGCAACGTCTACGACTCTCGTAAAGAGCTCCTGGACCTGACTGACCTTGGGGGCCCGAACCTCGTACTTGATGACGGCGTGGCTCTGGACCACGTTAGGAGCCGTTCCGCCGGGGTCAGAGTAGGCATAGTGGATCCGGGCAGCATCGATCATGTGCTCCCGAAGGTAGTTGCAGCCTACATTCATCAGCTCGCAGGCATCCAGGGCGCTTCTGCCCAGGTGGGGCTCTCCACCGGCATGGGCGGCAACGCCATCGAAGATGAAGTTGGCACCCATAATAGCCACATCTCCCATGGAGCCCACCTCGTTCACCGTGCCGGGGTGCCAGGTATAGCAGAAGTCCACATTGTCAAAATAACCGGCCCGGGCGATAAACTGCTTGGAGCCCGCCCCCTCTTCGGCGGGGCAGCCGAAGAAGATCACGGTGCCGTCTCTGTTTTCCTGGTTCAGGTAGTCCTTCAGAGCCACAGCGGCAGCGTAGACTCCGGCACCCAGCAGATTGTGCCCGCAGCCGTGGCCGGAGCCCCCCTCTTCCACTGCCTCCTGGACGGGGCAGCCAGCCTTCTGGCTCAGGCCGGACAGAGCGTCGTACTCTGCCAGCAGGCCCACCACAGGCTTCCCGGTGCCGCTTCGGAAGGTGGCGGTGAAGGCTGTGGGGATGCCCGCAATGCCCTCCTCAATGGAAAAGCCCTCTTTTTTCAGGGCGGCAATCAGGGCTCCGGCAGACTTGGTCTCCTCGTAGGAGAGCTCGGCATAGCCCCAGATCTCCTTGGCTAAAGCAACGGCGGTGTCCGCCTTCTGGGCCACCAGGTTTTGAATGGTTTCGATCATAATGCATTCTCCTCTACAGTACCATGCTCAGGAATTTAATCGTGCTTGGCTCATGGGGACAGGTGAATATCTGGTCCGGAGAGCCCTCTTCTTTGATGACGCCATCGCAGATGAACAGGACCCGGTCCGAGACCTCTCTGGCGAAAGCCATTTCATGGGTGACAATGAGGATGGTCATGCCGCTGCGGGTCAACTCCCGGATGACGTTCAGGACCTCCTTGACCATCTCCGGATCCAGGGCTGAGGTGGGCTCATCAAACAGCATGACCTCCGGCTTCATGGCGAGGGCCCTTACAATGGCAAGCCGCTGCTTCTGGCCGCCAGAGAGCTTCCGGGGATATACCTCCGCCTTGTCCCCCAGGCCCACCCGGTTCAGCAGGGCCATAGCTTCTTCTTTGGCCTGGTCCATGGGGATCTTCTTCTCCAGAGTGGGGGCCAGGGTCACATTCTCCAGCACCGTCATATTGGGAAACACATTGAAGTGCTGGAAAACCATACCCAGGTTCTGCCGGTATTTGGCAATGTTCATTTTCTTATGATTCAATACATTTTCGCCCTTATAGAGGATCTCCCCCTCCTCCGGGGTCTCCAGCAGGTTCAGGCACCGCAGGAAGGTGGACTTGCCGCCACCGGAGGGGCCGATGATGGACACCACCTCTCCCCTGCGGATCTGGGTGCTGACGCCTTTCAGCACCTCCAGCTTGCCGAAGCTCTTTTTCAGATTCCGGGTCTCCAAAATTACATCAGTCACTGACGGTCAGCCTCCTTTCGATCACTTTCAGCAGCCGGGAAAGGACATAGTTGAGCAGGAAATAGATAATGCCCGCAATGGTCAGGGATTGCAGCGCCAGGAAGGTGGCGCTCTGGACGGTCTTGTAGCTGGTCATCAGCTCTCCTACAAAAAAGACGGAGGCCAGAGAGGTACCCTTCACCGTGGAAATGAACTCGTTGCACAGGGCGGGCAGAATGTTCTTGATGGCCTGGGGCAGGATCACCCGGGTCAGCACATGGGTCTCGGACAGGCCGATGCTTCGGGCCGCTTCCCACTGGCCCCGATCCACGGCGGCAATCCCCGCCCGGATGATCTCGGAGATGAAGGCCGAGGCATTGACCACCAGGGCCGCCACAATGCACTGGGTATCGGAGAGCTCGAAGGGGACGATCTTCGGCAAGGCGATCCAGAAAAAGTACAGCTGCAATAGGATGGGGGTACCCCGAAGGATCTCCACCACCAGGTCTACCACCTTTTTCAGCACCTTCATCTTACTCATGCGCACCAGGGCAATGACCATGCCCAGCAGCGCCCCCAATAGCACCGTCACCGCGGAGATCCACAGGGTGCCCCACAGACCGGACAGGTAGACCGGGTAATACTTTAACCATACTTTGATGAACTTTTCCAACTGTCTCTCCCCCTAATCCAATTGGGCGCCCAATGGGCGCCCCAGGCCTTACTGGATCCCAAGCTCCGCTGCCTTGGCGGAATATTCTTCGTACCAGGCATCGATCTTGCCTTCCTTGTTCAGCTCCTCAATGCACTGATTGACGATCTCCGCCAGGCTCTCGGTGCCATCCATGGGCATGGCCACACAGGTGCCGTTCATATTGGGATCTACCTCAAACCGGAAGCCGGTCGTCACAAGGCCGCCGTTGGCGCTGGCGTAGAGGTCCGCGGAGGCGGTGTTGCAAATGCACACATCGGCCTTCCCCTCGGCCACAGCCAGGTAGCCGTCGGTCATATTCGCCACCAGCTTGAATTCCTTACAGGCACCGTTTACGTACTGATTGTACAGGGACTCCTGAACGCTGCCGCTCTGGGTGATGATCACCGCATCCTTCAAGGACTCCAGGCTGTTGTACTTCTCCCCATCCGAGCTCCGGACCAGGAAGCCATAGCCGGTGCTGTCGGCACGGTACACATTGCTCATCCGCATGGCCTCCGCCCGGGCGGGAGAATAGGCAATGGCGGAGATGGCCATGTCGTACTTGCCGTCGGTAACCCCAGCCAGCACCGCGGTAAAGTCCAGGGCGGTGATCTTCAGCTGGACCCCCAGCTTATCGGCAATGTATCTGGCGATCTCAATATCCAGGCCAACATACTGGGCATCCCCAGACTGACTGGGGTCGATGAACTCCATAGGAGCGAAGTAGGGCTCCGTGCAGAACTCCAGCACCCCCTTCTCCTTAATCTTCTCCAGCCGGTCCTTGCTTCCGCCGCTGCCGCCGCAGGCCGTCAGGCTCAGAACCATCATCACTGCCAGAGCCAAGCAGATAACCTTTTTCATAACGCGTTCCTCTTTTCTTCGGGATTTGGAGGTCTCTTCTTCCCTCCGGATGGAGATATGGTAGCATAAGAGGAGGCACTTTGTCAACGCTTTAGTACGCTAATGTGATAGAGAAATAGAGTGCAGGGATTTTCAGGATTTTTGTGGAGATTGCACAAAAGTTTTTTCTGTAAAACGATATCGGACCACTTTCGAGAGGGCACGAAAATGGTCCGATATTTCTATGCGATTCTCATACGCGATAGTAAATTAATCAACTGTGATAGGGACGCAGTAACTTTGTGTGGGCTTATGTGCGGAAAGCAGCGGGTGTATTAATCAAAGATTAGCTTTGAAGTGTCGTAATTTCTTTAAGGAACAGAACAGCCAATATCCAATCCATACGCCTACCATTCGCAACAAGATATCATCAATATCGACTGATCTGCCTGAAAAGAATTGAACAACCTCAAGAAAGATAGAAAACGCGAGTGTCAAAAATGTTACAGATTTAAGACTACGCCAGCGTTTACCACAGATGGGATATAGGATGCCAAGCGGAAGAAATAAGCAGATATTCCCCAACAGATTCGCCGCAATCACTTGCGGAGCATCTTCTTTGCTTACCAAGAGTGCCCTTTTAATTAGCATTTGATAGATAGTTTTAAAGGGAATTAAGTTAATGGATTGACTCCTGTCGGTAAAAAAGAAAGTACCCACTTCTAAGTATGGTCGATTTGAAACGGCATCCATCCCAAGTTCAAGACTGGGGAAAATTGTTTGCGAACATATCCCAATCAGATAAGCAATGAGAAGGATTTTTATGTAGGGTAACTTCACTTTTTGTCTGGGAATGGAAAAAAGAAGGCACAATAATAGGAGAAGCAAATAGGATGTAACAACCCATGAAGCGAGACTCCACAAATACTGAGAAATTATGGACATTTTTTCTCTTATCCTTTTTCAATATAGCTGTTGTCAATATTCATTGTAGTTTCGTCAGCAACACAAGCAAAGTATACAAGAGTATCTGAATCACCTATATCATGACTAATCGATGCGTGACCACCATTTTTGCATGTAACACTATAAATTTTTGTAATTAAACCCGTAGTCTTATAGAGTTTGAATTTGAATGCATCGTCCTTATGTGTCTTTGTCGTATAATCTTTTATATATCCCTTGATTTTTCCACCGTGACCTGAAAAAACATAATTTGAATAGATGGTATTGTTGTACTTCGATGTATTAACTTTAAAACTATATTGACCATTACTGGTCAAATTCCAGATATTGTCAAAATCTGGCTTGGATGCGCTGCATGTGTCAGTACGACTGGAATGTAATGCGGCTTTTAAATTATCTGGCAAATCTCTTTCAACAATAAATGTGGGAACAATTTCCACTGTGTAACTACCGTTCTCAACGGTAAAATCGTTGTATTCTTCCGCCAAAACAGGCAGAGCCAACATAGAAAGGGCCATAAGCAATGCAAGAAGCATGCAAATTCTTTTCGTTGCCATTTTAACATTCTCCTTTTATCGATATTATGTTAGTTAGACTCACCGCCAGCGAATATCCTGGCTATTTATTCTGCATCGGACTCCCCTCCCGCCCTTTTTTATCCATCTCCATCCTACCACGCCAAAACCTTTTTGTCAACAATACTTTTCTTAAAAAAGGTATTGACTTATAAAATACCTTGTTGTATTCTAGTATCGAATACGGAGGGTATCTATGGCAACAGACAATGGACAACTGAATTTCCTTCGGGGCGCAATGTCGATGATTATCCTGTCTCTTCTGAGCCGGGAGGATATGTACGGCTATCAGCTGGTGCAGGAGACGGAACGGTCCAGCGGAGGGCGGATCAGCACTCAGGAAGGGTCGCTGTATCCGGTGCTTTACAAGCTGGTGGACGGCGGGTATATTTCCGACCGGAAGGAGCTTGTGGGCAAGCGTATGACCCGGGTATACTATCATCTGGAGCCGAAGGGCGCTGAGCGGCTGGAGGAGATGGTTCGGGAGTACGAGAACGTCAGCGCGGGAATCAGACAGATCATCAAAGGGGATGGTAGCCATGAGAATGTGTAATTCGGCTGCGAAAAGGTACCTTCGGGAGCTTCGCAAAAGCCTGCCCTGCGGCAGGAAAGAACGAAAGCGGGTCCTGGAGGGTATCCGGCAGTCGATAGAAAACAATGAAGCCACCGATGGGCCGGACACCTATGAGGCCCTTGTCAGTCGGTACGGTTCCCCGGATGAAATCGCCTCGGCCTACTTTTCGGAGAAGAGTACAGGGGAGTTAATTCGGGAACTGAGGATCGGAAACCGGGTATTGGCGATTTTGTTGTCCGCAGTTGTGGTTGCACTCTTGCTCCGCCTGGGATGGTGGATTGCCAGCTATGTGAGCCTGATGGACGAATTCCCAATATACATAGTGGAGGGAGCACCTACAGTCATTGAACGGATTGAAATCGGGGACAACGGTGAAACAATCGTGATTGAATCAATAGAAACAAAGGAGAATGACAAATGAAACGTGTTGTAAGTGTTTTGATGCTGGTATTTTTCCTTTTCAGCGCTCTTCCCATGGCGGGAGCGGCGGAGGCTGTTTCTGAGGAGCGCATTGAATTGGGGGACGGGTATTACCTGATTGCCGAAACATTCCAAAGCGGTACGCGTGCATCCAAATCAGTTTCCGGAAGCAAGCCCTACACCTGTTATGATAGCGCTGGTACAGCTCTATGGAAGGTGACTCTATATGGCACCTTCACTTACACCGGTTCCAGCGCCACCTGCACCGCATCCAGCATCAGCACCACGATTTACGACAGTTCTTGGTCCACTGGTTCTAAATCGGCCAGCAAAAGCGGAAACAAGGCGACAGGCTCTGCAACTATGAAGAAATCAACGGTGAAATCCGTCCCCGTCAGCCTCTCCCTTTCTTGCAGCGCCAGCGGTTCTCTGAGCTAAAGAAAGGTGAGCAGGTCGGAGATACAAAGTTGGTTGCACCCGGCAAATCCGTCCGCTTGGATCAAATTCCTCACGATAGTGGGACATACCGGATTCAGGGAAAGGCTACAATCGAAGGAAACTACTATTTCGATATCGACTAAGAGTCTTCAAGCCGTTTAACGTTTAAATGAAATCCCCGGGGTGCCTCGGGGATTTCGTAATACATTATAGAGTGGGATGGAAAGTTATGATGGATATATCGCATAATAAATTTGTCACCCCAAAAATCCTTTCTGGCTCAACATTGAAGATAATTGCAACAATAGCCATGGTTGCAAATCATGTTGGCATAATCATCCTTGGTGCCATAACCGAATTAATATGGTTTCCAATGCGTATTAATGATGAAATCACGCCAGAACAATACGAGCAAATCAATTATTTTATTCGTTTGACCCTATATAATATGGGAAATTTAGCGTTTCCATTATTCTGTCTCTTAGTCTCAGAGGGATACCGTTATACGCACAACCGGAAAAAATATATATTCAGGATGCTCTTATTTGCAATAATATCGGAGCTTCCATTTGATATTGGATTCTTCAGTGCTTTATCAACTGCGGCAAAGACATTCCCATTTTATTGGAACCACCAAAATGTGTTTTTTACATATTTTTTATCACTTGTGTGCTTGTACAGTCTTGATAAAATAAAGACAAATTATGCGGGATATCATCACAAAATAAATCTGTTTCCAACACTGCTTTCTATTATTTGTGTATCAATTATCGCTTTCATTGCGGAATTTATTAAGTGCGACTACGGTGCAATGGGTGTATTATTTGTCGTATTTTTTTATTTATTTCGGAATCGAAACATTTGTCAAGCGGGTATTTTACTTATTGTGTACATGATAATGACTGGAAATCAGCCGAATTTATTTTTGGTACTTGCGGCACTTATTATTTTACTATACAATGGTAGAAAAGGAAGGGAAATGAACAAGTATTTCTTTTATCTTTTCTACCCAGTTCATATTGTAGTGCTATACTCTTTTACGCTAATTTTGAGAATGCTGGTATAAGCAATATTAAGCGATATGAGATATGGTCTATGTACCCCCCGAAAGCAGGTGACCCAATGAAAAAACGCAGCCTCTATCTCATCCCCATCATTCTCCCCGTCCTACTGCTTCTCTACTCCATCTACGCAACCAAGCAGCTCCGCACCCCCGATTTTTCCGTTATCGTAGGGGTCCCGGCTGTCAGTGAACTGGAGAATCTGATTGGGGGCTGTCTCACACGAGGCAGCCCCCGTTCTCCAACTACCCTCTTGCAATTTTCCCAACTTTAAAGTAGTATAAAGTTGTCTCCATAAAAGCAGCACCGGAATTCCTCACGAAAGGAGTGCCCCTCCATGAAAAACCTTTCCGCTTCCCTTTCCACCTGTCTTCAAACTCTCTTCCCCAAAAAGCACGTTGCCGTCCAGCTCTTCAACGGATTTTGTCTCAGTCTGACCTACCTTCTCCCCCACCCATACTGGGTTTCCAGGGATACGCTGCTGATAATACAGGGCGTATATGTCGCCTTGTTGTGTGTCCTCACTCTTATCCTTTATCTGACCCACTCGGAAATCCTATTTCTCCCATCCAGCGGGTGGGTCGCTTTGAGCCATGCCGGATCCGGCCTATTCTTCCTGGCCTTTTCCGGTATTGACTGGTTGGTCTTAGATAATCCACCCACGCTGGCAATCCTGATTGGTACAGGTATCCTGCTGGTTCAATTCGTTTACACGTTCATAAAGATACGTCAAGGGGAGGATGTTGAATAATCGTAAGCACCCAACATCCACCTGCCTACCCAGCCTCTCCCCAATATGAGATAATACTCCCAAATCTCGAATAGCTAACCCTCAACTATTTGAGAAATTGGAGTAGGTTCGTCTACCGGGTGGTTCGTTTTTCCGTACCGGTAACATTCTTCGTTTTGACCGGGCGAGCCGGACATCCCAGATTGCGGGACGATGTAGGCATCGTCCCCTACGCGGGCGG
>URGL01000041.1 GCA_900547405.1 uncultured Eubacteriales bacterium | reverse complement strand
CCCCAACCCTCGGAACCGGAATCCGATGCTCTATCCATTGAGCCACTGGCGCATACACCTCAAGTGCCTGAGTATTATAGCAGAGTTTGGACCGTTTGTAAAGGGGGGTAGAAGAAAAAATTTCCCGCCCCTGACTTCTTGCGCAAGCTTTTTTCCTATGTTACAATAAAATATCCTGCATTCGACTGCGAACCCAGGAAATCCATACCAAAACGGAGGGAACCGACATGAACGAAGAAACCGTGGAGCAGGTGGAAGCAATGGAAAAGACGGGAAAAACCTCTTCCGGTACTCCTGCAAGGCCCACCATCAACAGCAAGCTTCGCCACAACATCCTGCGTATGCCGGAGGTCATCCGGGAAGCCAGCGGCATTGTGATTTACGGGAAGCGCATTAAAAGCCTGGCCTTTACCACGGACCTGGCCATTATCAAAAACTGTGACGCGGACGCGGTGTTTGCGGTGTATCCCTTTACGCCCCAGCAGTCCATCAGTGATGCCATTATCAAGCATTCCTCCATGCCGGTATTCTGCGGCATCGGCGGCGGCACCACCAAGGGGCTGCGGACGGTGACGCTCGCCAAGGATGTGGAGAGCCAGGGGGCCATCGGGGCGGTGCTCAATGCCCCGGTGTCCAATCTGAACCTGAAAATGGTGGCGGACTCCATTGACATTCCCACGGTCATCACCGTGGTGAACATGGATACGGACATTGCCGAGCGCATCCGCTACGGCGCCGCTATCATCAATGTAGCGGGAGGGGCCCAGACTCCGGAGATCGTGAAGATGGTCCGGGAGGCGGCGCCGGGCATTCCCATTATTGCCAGCGGCGGCAAGACCGAGGAGTCCATCCGCCGGACCATTCAGGCGGGGGCCAACGCCATTACCTACACCCCGCCCACCACTCAGGAACTTTTTAAGTCCATGATGGTCAACTATCGGGAAAACTCCGTGACCAATACGGATTTCCTGCCCCCGGATGGGGACTATCGGGAGTTTCTGCGCTCCCTGGGCAAGGCTCTGATTCAGAAAGCGGAGGAATAAAAACAAAAAGCTGGACCTCACATTTCTGTGAAGTCCAGCTTTTCTCAACGGAATGACATTGCCCCATTGGGGAGGGAAAAATCACTCTTCTACGATGGCAATATGCACGTCGTCCAGCTGCTTGGGGTCTACGGGGCTGGGAGCGCCCATCATCAGGTCCTGAGCGTTTTTGTTCATGGGGAAGGTAATGACCTCCCGGATGCTCTCCTCGCCGGTGAGCATCATGATCAGCCGGTCCACACCGGGGGCGGCACCGGCATGAGGGGGTGCGCCGTAGGTGAAGGCGTTGTACATGGCGGGGAACTTGGCTTTTACATCCTCCTCCCCCAGGCCCACCATTTCGAAGGCCTTGACCATGATTTCGGGATCGTGGTTCCGGACAGCACCGGAGGCGCACTCATAGCCGTTGCAGACCAGGTCGTACTGGTTGGCATTGATGGCCAGCAGCTTCTCGGTATTGCCCTCCGCATCCTCCAGGGCCTTCAGGCCGCCCTGGGGCATGGAGAAGGGGTTGTGGCAGAATTCCAGAGCGCCGGACTCCTCGCCAATCTCGTACATGGGGAAGTCCACGATCCAGCACAGGGCGTACTGCTCCTCGTCAAAGTGGCCGGGGACTCGCTTGCCCAGCATGGTGCGGATAACGCCGGCGGTCTTCTGGGCGGCAGCCTTCTTGCCGGCGGCCATGCAGACGAAGGAGCCGGGCTTCAGATTCAGCTTCTCAGTCAGGGCCGGGGCGCAGTCTCCCAGGAACTTGGAAATGCCGCCGGTGAGAGCACCGTTCTCATCTACCTTGAACCAGCAGGCCTTGTTGCCGGTCTGGACTTCTACGTCGGCCAGGAGCTTGTCGATCCATTTCCGGGCCTGGGCGAAGTTGTCCACGCTGATTGCCTTGACGGTAGCGCCCTCAAAGGGGCCGAAGCCGCAGCCCTGGACAAGGTCGGAAATATCCTGGATCTCCAGGTCGATCCGCAGATCAGGCTTGTCGGAGCCGTAGCGCTCCATGGCCTCGTTATAGGGAATGTGCCGCCAGGGTGCCTGGGCGACTCTCTTGTATTTGCCGAATTTCTCGTAGACAGGCTGCAGGACGGTCTCCAGGGTCTCCAGCACATCCTCTTGAGAGGCGAAAGCCATCTCCATATCCAGCTGGTAGAATTCGCCGGGGGTCCGGTCTGCCCGGGCATCCTCGTCCCGGAAGCAGGGGGCGATTTGGAAATACTTATCGAATCCGGAGGTCATCAGCAGCTGCTTGAACTGTTGAGGGGCCTGGGGCAGGGCGTAGAACTTGCCGGGATGGTTCCGGGCGGGAACCAGATAGTCACGGGCACCTTCGGGGCTGGAGGAGGTCAGGATGGGGGTGGTGATCTCCAGGAAGCCCAGGTCGGTCATGCGCTTGCGCAGCTCGGCCACCACCTGGCAGCGGAGGACGATGTTGGACTTGACGGCGGGATTCCGCAGGTCCAGGAACCGGTACTTCAGACGGGTATTCTCGTCAGCGTCCCGGCTCTTGTTGATCTCAAAGGGCAGCTGGTTGTGGAAGCACTTGCCCAGCACCTCGATTTTTTCGGGGACCACTTCGATCTCGCCGGTGGGGAGCTTGGGATTCTTGCTCTCCCGCTCCCGGACCACGCCGGTAACGGAAACGGTGGACTCCTTGTTGATGCCCTTGACCACCTTCATCATGTCCTCGGTCTCCACCACCACCTGGGTGGTGCCGTAGTAGTCCCGCAGGACCAGGAAGGCAAAGTTGGAACCGACCTCACGGACGTTTTCCAGCCAGCCAACAATGGTCACATGTTTCCCCGCGTCCGCGAGCCGCAGCTCACCGCAGGTATTCGTTCTGGATTGCTTCATAAGAAGGCCTCTCTTATTTCTAAATTTAACGCTGGTATTTTCTCACAAACGGGGGGAAAAGTCAAGGGATGCGCCGGGAAAATCCGCAGCTGCCGGAATAGACGTCCAATAGCTTTGTGATAATGGCCTGCACATTGTAGCCATCCAGAGTTTTGGGGCTGCCGGAGCAGGCGGAAGCGTTCAGAACCGCCTCCGCCCACTGTTCGTCCGACTCATCCAGACTCAGCCGAACGCAATCCTGACAGGCCACGTCTTCCGGCACCGCGTCGGAAAAGACGCACTTCACCCCCTGGGCCTGGGCCTCGATGGCAACCAAAGGCAGGGCCTCGGAGTGAGAGGTCATGAGGAAACAGTCCATGGCGGCCAGGATAGCGTCCGCGTCCCGACGTTCTCCGGCCAGCACCAGAGCGTCTGCCACGCCCAGCTCCGCCGCCTGCCGCCGCAGCAGATCTGCCCGGCCGTCCTGGTCAGCGCCAACGATCAGCAGTCTGGCATCCGGCCTGGATTTTTGTACTTCCCGGAGGATGGACAGCATCCGCTCCTGATTTTTCACCGGGTGGAGCCGCCCTACGGTACCCAGAAGAAAGGCATCCTCCGGAATGCCGAAAAGGGACCGGAGCTTCTCCCGACTGTACCGCTGGGAGCGGATCCGGTCAAAATCCAGGCCGTTGGGGATGCAAAGTACCCGGTTCGTATGGAAGCGGGCCCCAATTTCCTTTGCGTAGTCCGATGTCAGACCGCAGAAGGTCAGCCCGTCATCGCTGAGGGATTGCAGCAGCGCCGTGTTTTTTTGCCCCAGCATGCTGAGATTCCGCTCCAGGGCTGCATGGAAGGAGTAAAACATCCGGCTCCTGGGAAAGTCCAATCGGTCCATGTGATCCGGGAAGGCGTGAAAATGGATCACATCCGGCTGAAATTCCCGGATGACCTTATTGAATCTCCGGTAGAGCCCCACTCCCCGGGCGGCCTTTTTGGCAGTCTGCCCCAGCTTCGATTCCCCGGAGCCTGGCCATAGGGCCACCATAGGGATGCCTTGTTCCTCCAGACTGTGGGTCAGGAAGGACTCCGTCCGGTAGTCCTGCACCAGCAGCACCTGCGCCCCCCGCTGCCGCAGCTGGCACAGATATTCGGCCACAACGGTCTCCGCCCCGCCGACAGGGAGAGAGTAGATATAGTAAAGAATGCGCATAAATCCACCTCGCTTTTGGGGCTATGGTAGCATACTTGGGCGGGGATTGCAAGATGTTGTGTGTTGACTAGTTTAAGCCCATTCGCTGATACTGCTCTTGAGGTGCATCATTTTCCTGCATCAGCTTCAACATAGCCTGTATCAGACGGCGTTCAGTCTGACTGTCCTGAATAGGGGCGTTCTGATGTGGGTCTGTGGACAGGTCATAGAGCTTGGTGCCGAGGCTGAATTTGATGGTGGTGTCACCAGAAAAATCTTCAGATGCATTGGTGCGTAGCAGTGGAACACCTTTCGTGAAGGAGAAGCCGGGGACCAGTTCGGCGGTAGAGAGTTCCTCTGGGGAGAACATGCAGCGCATATGGGTGGGCATGACGGTATAGTTGTAGATTGGAGTGTTTCCGGGAAGAGGATCCCGCATATACACGTAGCGGCCATCGGTAATGTTGATCTGCCCGCCATGGAGGCCGAACAGAGCATATTTCCGGACGGGAATATCTTGGGCTAGGGCCTGTTCCAGGTCAAAACCCTGCATGTCCTTGGTGGGCTCCAGGCCGAAGAAATGTAGCAGTGTTTCCGGTACATCGATATTTTGAATTAGGGACTGCCGACGCTGGCCGGCGGCCTCCGGATGCCGGGGGTCCCACAAGAAGAAGGGAATGTGGGCGGTCTCGTTGAACCAGGGATGGCAGCATTTGGCCCAGCGGTCATGCTCTCCGAGCAGGAAGCCGTGGTCTGTGTTGACAATTACCAAGGTGTCTTTCCAAAGGTCATTTGTATCCATATAATCCAGAAATTTCCCTAGATAAGTATCACACATGGTCACCAGGGCAGCGTATTGGTTGCGCAGGTGTCTGACTGCCTCCGGTGGCTCTTTGACGGCACCGTATTCTGGCCAGTCGAATTTAGGGCCGGTATAGCCGTCCGGGTACAGGTCCTGATACTGCTTTTGTGTAAAGAAAGGCTCGTGAGGGTCAAAGCATTCCCAGTGAAGGAACCAGTTGTCCGCATCCTTGTTTTTCTCTAGAAATTCCATGCCCAGCCGAAAGACTTGAGCTATGGGCTGGGCCTCCTCTCGGCCAAAATACTGCCGATTTACCAGATCCTGGCGCCACATCCGCCCGTAATGCTCCGGGACCGGAGGGGCGGATACCTGGGCCTTCCAGCAGTCGCCCTCCTGCCCCCGGACGATTTCCCAACTGTTGTAGCGGTTGTGATAGGTGGCACCACCATCTTCCCAATAGTGTTGGTGATCACTGATTAGATGAGTATATATTCCGGCATTTTTTAGCATCTGGGGCATGGAATCATCGAAGGGCTCCAGGGGACCCCAGGCTCTGTGGAGAAAGTTTAGCCGCCCGGTATGGAGTTCCCGCCGGGCGGGCATACAGGGCATGCTGCCCACATAGCAGTTGTCAAAGGTAGCGGTATGGGCGGCCAGACGCTGGAAGTTTGGGGTGATGGTCCAGTCGCAACCATAGGGGGAGAGCATCCTGCGGCACAGAGTATCGAACATCAACATAATTGCTTTCATATTTGCTTCACCACCATTTGATTAATTCCGTTACCTGATTTCGCAGGTCGATAAAGCTCGGAGCGACGACGTTTCTGGGCCGGGGAAGAGGATTGTCCAGGCGGCGCTTGATGCTGGTGGGCTTGTTGGTAAGCACCAGAATATTTTCGCTCAGATAGACTGCTTCCTCAATATTGTGGGTGATGAAGATCACCGTGGTGCCTAATTTTTGCCAGAGCTTAATGAGTTCGTCCTCCAGCCGGAAGCGGAGCTCCACGTCCAACTGGCCATAGGGCTCGTCCATCAGAAGAATGTCTGGCTTCACGGCAAAGGCTCTGGCAATCACCACTCGCTGCAGCATGCTGGTAGAGAGCTCTACGGGGTAGTAGTCCTTGTATTTGGTAAGGCCTACCAATTCCAGTACCTCGGCCACTGCCTGGTCAATCTCCGCTTTGCTTTTGCGCTTCATTTTCAGGCCGAAGGCTACATTTTGCTCCACTGTGAGCCAACTCATGGTGGAGTATTCCTGGAAGATGTAGGCTATGTTGTGCTTTTTGGTGTCCACTTTTTCCCCGTTTACCAATATCTGGCCCTCGGTCAGGTTGTACAGGCCGGTGATGCAGTTTAAAAAGGTGGTTTTGCCGCAGCCAGTCGGGCCGACAATACAGAGAAATTCTCCTCTATGCACATCAAAGGAAACGTCATTCAGAACCTTCAGATCGCCGAAGGACTTTGTCATGTGCTCTACATGCAGGATCACATCTTGTTGATTCATAGTTCCTCCTTACAGCGATTTGTCCACAATAGCACTGATTTCTTCCCGCAGACTCAAAAAGGCAGGATCTACATAGTCTCTGGGACGTGCCAGGTTTACAGGGTATTCTTTTTTGATGTTAGTGGGGCAGTTAGTCATGACCACGATCCGGTCCGCCAGGTAGATGGCCTCTTCAATATTGTTGGTCACGAAAACGATGGTCCGCTTTTCTTTCTCCCAGATTTTCATCAGATCCTCCTGCATCAGATACCGGGTTTGGGCATCCAGATGGCCGAAGGGCTCATCCATGAACAGCACCTTGGGTTCGTTGCAGTAGGCCCGGGCAATGCCTACCCGTTGCTGCATACCACCAGAGAGCTGATTTGGGAACCGGTCTTCAAAACCGGTGAGTCCTACCAGGTCAATGTAGTGCTGGGCCAGCTCCCGACGCTCCTTTTTGGGGATGCCCCGGACTTTGGGACCGTACTCCACGTTGCCCATAACCGTCAGCCAGGGGAAGAGGGCCATCCGCTGATATACGACGCCCCGGTCGGGTCCGGGCTTGGTGACTAATTTCCCATTGACCTTCACGGTGCCGCCGGTGACGCTTTCCAGCCCGGCCATGCAGTTGATCATGGTGGATTTGCCACACTGTCCCGGTCCAAAAAGGACCAGAAGCTCATTCTCCCTGACGCTCAGGGTCACGTCATCCACAACGGGCACACTGCCCCGGGAGGTTTCAAAGATTTTCTTCAGATTCACACATTCAATCATATTCATTTGCCTCTCACGCTCCATCTGCAAAGCTTGGCCTCGATGGCCCGCATAGTTACGGCAAGGATATAGCCCACGATACCGATGGCAACGATGCCCACCAGAATTTGGACGGTGCTGTTGCTGTCCTGGCCCTTAATAATGACCCAGCCTACACCCTCGGAGGAACGGACCATTTCAGCGGCTACCACGGTGGCCCAGGAGGTGCCGACGGCAATTTGCAATCCGGCAAAAATCTGGGGAACACAGGAGGGCAGCACAACGGTAGTGAATACCTGACGATTGGAGGCGCCCAGCATCCGGGCGGCACCCATAAGCTCTGGGTCCACGGCACGGACACCGGAATAGGCATTCATGGTTACGGCACAAAAGGCGGAATAGAAAATCAGAAAATATTTGGACGATTCTCCAAGGCCAAACCAGACAATAGACAGCGGTATCCAGGCAATGGGGGGGATAGGCCGGAGAATTTCAAAAATGGGTCGGAAAAAGGCACTGAAGGGACGGAACCAACCCATCAGGATGCCCAGAGCAATCCCAGCCAAGGATCCAAGCACAAAGCCAACCAGAACACGGCTTAGGCTCCATAGAATATGCCCCTCGATGGTGTGGGTGCCGATGGGAGACCAAATGGCCTGAAGGAAGGCGGAAATGGTCTCGATGGGGCCGGCAAGTACCAACCCGGCTTTGGTAAACAGAACGACAAGCTGCCAGACCACCAGAAATACGGCGATGGCAATGGCGGCGCAAATGGACTTCTGATACTTTGTGGCGGTAGCCTGAAAGCGGTTAACCATCTCTTCGCACCCCCTTGACGATTTTGCTTTCAATAAAGGAGAGAATTCCGGAGAACACGGCGCCAATCACACCAATGGCGATCATGCCGCAGATGATGATATCTGGGCGATAGATGCCACGGGCCTGCTGGATCATATAGCCCAGACCTTTGGTAGAAGCCAGCATTTCAGCGGCGACGATGCAGGTCCAGGCGGCGCCCAGGGCCACCCGGATGCCGGTCATAATCATGGGCAGGGCCGTGGGAATGGCGATGTTCACGAGCATTTGAGTGTCGGAGGCTCCAAAGGTCTGCCCCACCCACAGGTGCACTTCCTTGGTCTGCCGGATACCGGTGTAGGAGTTCAGCACGCAGGGGACAAAGGCGGAGAGGAACACTGTGACGATCTTCGGGGTAATGCCGATGCCGAAGAGAATGATCATCAGTGGAATCCAGGCAAGGCCGGGCACGGGTCGTAGCAGGTCGAAGACGGGTCGGACGAATAGGTCCACCTTTTTATACCAGGCCATGAAAATGCCCAGAGGGGTCCCAATGACGACACCCATAAGCCAGCCGCCCAGAGCGATTTGCAGGGAGGAGCCGATATGCTGGGGCAGGGTGGAGCCGTCCGGCGCAGTGCTGGTCAGCTTTTTCACGAAGGTTTGGGCCACGGCAACGGGGCCGGGGAGGGTCGAGGGACTGGTGAGCTTTAAGCAGTCACAGCACAGCCACCACACCGCAATGAACAGCAGGATGGATAGCACCGACAGCCAAAGATAGCTGGACTTTCTCTTTTTCATGTCGTTGTCCTTTCTTTCTCGATAAAAAGCCTCCCAGGCAAGCAGAGGTTCGTTTGGCTTGGCCTGGGAGGAAAATGTTCGACAGATCAGCCGGCGGATACGGTGGCGCCAACGGCGGTGGAGACAAAGCTGGCGTTGATGGAGGCGGGGACGTTGGGGGCGTTTTCGGCGGTGATTTTCTCGGCGGATACCAGGAAATCGGTAATGGCGACCCAAGCGGCGCCCAGCTTGTAGCCCTGGGCCTTTACGGTCTCAGAGCCTACATAGGCACGGTCCTCAATCTCGTGGGCCAGGTCCGTGTCAGAGCAGGTGATGGCATTGTCGTCATAGACCTTCCGGGTGAATTCGTTCCGCAGCTGCTCGTCCTGCAATTCGTCCATAGCCTTCACCAAACAGTTGATGAACTTCTGCACATCCTCGGGCCGCTTTTCAACCACTTCGGTACGGGCGAAGCAACCATCGCACATATCCACACCGGTGGCAGATTCAAAGGTGCACAGCTCGGTGTAGCCGTCCTCCAGCAGGGAGTAGGAGTAGGGAGGATTGGCCGCCATGGCGTCTCCTTCACCGGTGGTGAAGGCCTGATAGGCTGAGGCGTATTCCATGTTCACCTGGTCGATGTCGGTGGGAGCCAGACCCAAGGACGCGGCATAGGATTCGGTCATGTACTGCACGGCGGTACCCAGAGGCTCCAAAACCTTCATGCCCTTCAGGGTGTCGGCGGTGGGGGCCTTAGCGAACTCGGAATCGGACCGGACGAATAGGCCCATACCGCCAGTGGTGTTTACGTCAGCCAGCCAGGTGCAGTTGGCATTTGCCAATGAGTAGACAGAGGCAAAGCCGGAGACAGCCACGTCGATCTGCTTGGCAGCAATGGCCTCATTGATGGGAGCACCGGTGGCGAAAAGTTCAACACTGACATTCAGACCGGCATCCTGAAAATAGCCCTTCTCCTGAGCGTAGAGCACGGGGATGCCCATGGTCAGGGCCATGGTGCCCACTTTGAGGACTTCTCCGTCCTTTTTGCTTCCGCCGGAAGCGCCACAGGCGGTCATGCCGAGTACCAAGGCGAGGGCGAGCATCAGGGCAATGATTTTTTTCGCTTTCATCTTTTATTCCTCCGCTTTTATTGTGTTGTAGCGTTGCGTTATCGCACACGCTTTTTGCAATTTGATTATGGCACGGGAAGCCTTGAGTGTCAATAGAATTTTGGGTATATTACCAAAATTCGTGAACTAGAACAAACACGCAACATCAAATATGTACAAAATGATGGAAGGAAAATGGAAATATTTCTTGACGAAGGTAGAACTGCTTAGTATAATAATGCTGAGCGTTACCGAAAACGCATTGTAAAAATGGGGGCGGAGAAATGGCAGTAACCATTAAGCGAATCGCAGAATTGGCGGGGGTTTCTACGGGGACAGTGGACCGGGCACTGCATGACCGGGGGCGGGTGGACCCGAAGGTTGCGAAGCGGGTCAAGCAGATTGCGGAGGAGCTGCACTATCAGCCGAACTCCGTGGCAAAAAGTCTGTCCATCCGTGGCAAAAAGCTGAAAATTGCGGTGATCCTCCATATTGAGACGCCGAATGATTTTTTCTCAGACGTACGGGCGGGGATACTCCGGGCCAAGGAAGAGATACGGGATTTTGGTATTGGGGTGGAGGTGTACACCTGTAAGGACTTTGATCCGGCGTGTCAGCTGGCCCGTATTGAGCAGGCTGTAGCAGAGGGGGCCAACGCCATTGCCATTGTGCCTATCAACGCACAGACTATCCGGGATCGTCTAAATATGCTCCATGATCAAGATTTTCCTGTGGTATTCCTTAGTAACACGATAGAAAACGCAGACTGCCTGAGCTTTGTGGGTTGCGACTACCATATGGCAGGAGAGGTGACGGCGGGGTTACTGCATAGTCTGCGTCCTAAGGGGGGAAAACTGCTGTTGTTTTCTCCTAGCTTTCAGATGCGTGGGCATGTGCTCCGGGCACAGGGACTGAAAGAACGCCTGGAGTCGGACTATCCGGAAATCTGTCTTCAGGAGATCTATGAACTCAGCGGCGATGCCATTGTCGATTACCAGATGACCCGCCAGGCTCTGGAAGATTGGCCGGACACGGACCTGATTGTGTGCCCTGGAGCATACAATGGGGGCAATCTCCAAGCGCTAGGGGAGGCGGCGGGTACCTTTGGAACGGTATGTTACGACTATTCTGCCCGGGCGGAAGCTATGATCCGCCAGGGACAGATTGCGTTTGCTTTACTCCAAAGTCCCCAGGACCAGGGCTACATGGCGGTGAAGACCCTGTTTGACTATCTGACTTCGGACAGAAAACCCAAATATCAGAATAACTATGTGCGCTTGATGATTCTCATCAAAGAAAACTTATCTGAGGTTCAACGTGCCCGCCGGGAGTTTTTTCAGGAGTAGACGGCAGAAGAAGACTTGACCCGTTCCTTTTTCACTTTTTCAATTTTCCACCGCTTCGACGGCTGAAAATGAGCACCTTTCACAAGATTCATGAATTTTTTGAAAACCTATTGATTTTTGAGTTAGCCGGTGCTATATTCTAGGCATCGATTTGCGATAGCCAACCGAAAGATACAGATTAGGAGGAACCTATATGAAAAAAATTGGCTTGTTTGGTGCCGGTGTACTGTTTGGCACCGTTGGTCTGAAGATCCTGGGCAGCAAGGATGCGCAGAAGGTCTATGCCCACACCACTGCCGCGGCGCTGCGTGCCAAGGACAGCGTGATGAAGGCTGTGACCACCATTCGGGAAAGCGCCGAGGATGTTTATGCTGACGCTCAGGACATCAATGAGGCCCGGGCCGAGAAGGCTGCCGAGGCTGTCATTGCGGATGCTCCTGCGGAAGGTTGATGAAAGGCCGCTGCTTTGCAGCGGCTTTCCTTTGGAGAGCAGAATATGAAATGCAGCATTTTACATGAATCCAGCGGTCGGATGCGGGTGCATCTGCACTGCGGCAGAATGACCCTGCGTCAGGCGGACGTGCTGGAATACTATTTGAAGAATGAGCCGGATATCCTGGATGTTACGGTTTTTGACCGGACCCAGGACGCGGTGATCCGTTACCGGCAGGACCGGTCCGGAGTCATTGGCGCACTGTCCCGGTTTTCCTTTGCCGGGGCGGAGAAGCTGGACCTGGTGCCGGACCACACGGCCCGGGCCATCAACCGGGAGTTTGAGGAGAAGCTGATCTTCACCCTGTGCCGCAGAGCCTGCAACCGGCTCTTCCTGCCCCTGCCTGTGGCGGCGGCCATTGCGGCGGTAAAGTCCTTAAAATACATCAAGGAAGGCCTGAAGGCATTGCTTCACGGCAAACTGACGGTGGCGGTGCTGGATGCCACTGCCGTAACGGTTTCCATGGTCCGGGGGGACTTTGATACCGCCGGATCCGTCATGTTCATGCTCCGCCTGGGTGAGATCCTGGAGGAGTGGACCCACAAGAAGTCCGTGGCGGATCTGGCCGGAGCCATGGCCCTCCAGGTGGAAAACGTCTGGCTGAAAACCGGTGAGACGGAGGTGCTGGTGCCTGTAGGGCAGGTCCGGGTGGGGGATCAGATCGTGATCCGCACCGGCAGTCTGGTTCCTCTGGATGGAAAGGTCCTGTCCGGAGAGGCTATGGTGAACCAGTCCTCCATGACGGGGGAATCTCAGCCCGTTGCCAAGGGCCCCGGCAGCTTTGTCTATGCCGGTACTGTGGCAGAGGAGGGGGAGTGCGTTGTCCAGGTGGAGAAGGCTATGGGCAGCGGCCGGTATGACCGGATCGTGAAGATGATCGAGGACTCCGAGAAGCTCAAGTCCTCTGCCGAGGCCAGCGCCTCCCATCTGGCGGATAAGTTGGTTCCCTACACCCTGGGGGGTACGGCGCTGACTTATCTCATTACCCGGAATGTAACGAAAACGCTTGCCGTTCTGATGGTGGACTTCTCCTGCGCACTGAAGCTGGCTATGCCCATTGCGGTTCTCAGCGCCATGCGGGAAAGCGCCCAGTTCCACATTTCCGTCAAAGGCGGCCGGTTCCTGGAGAATATGGCCAAGGCGGATACCATTGTTTTCGACAAGACCGGTACCCTGACCTATGCGACTCCCACGGTGGCCCAAATTGTGCCCTTCGGCGGCCGGTCTGCCCCTGAAATGCTTCGCCTGGCGGCCTGCCTGGAGGAGCACTACCCCCACTCCATCGCCAACGCTGTGGTGGCGGAGGCCAAGAAGCGGGGGCTGGACCATCAGGAGTACCATTCCCAAGTGCAATATATTGTGGCCCACGGCATTTCCAGTATGGTGGACGGTCACAAGGTGATTATCGGCAGCGCCCATTTTGTCTTTGAGGATGAGCACTGCGTGGTGCCGGAAGAGGAGCGGGATCGGTTCGATGCTCTGGATCCCAGCTATTCCCATTTGTATCTGTGTATTGGCGGGGTTCTGGCGGCAGTGCTGTGCATCTCTGATCCTCTGCGGGCAGAGGCCCCCGAGGCCATCAAAGCCCTGCATGACTGCGGCATCACCAATGTGGTGATGATGACCGGTGATAACCACCGGACTGCCCAGGCTGTAGCCAAGGCGGTTGGTGTGGACGAGGTCCACGCCGAAGTCCTGCCTGAGGATAAGGCTAACTTCATCCGCCAGGCCCGGGAGCAGGGCCACGTGGTGATCATGGTGGGGGACGGCGTCAATGACAGTCCTGCCCTTTCCGAGGCAGATGTGGGCATTGCGATCTCCACCGGGGCGGCCATTGCCCAGGAGATCGCGGACATCACCGTCTCTTCTGAGGACCTGATGGCGCTTGTCACTCTGCGGAAGCTCAGCTGTGCCCTGATGGACCGGATCCACGCCAATTACCGATTCATCATCGGTTTCAACTGCGGCCTCATCGGCCTGGGCCTGGCAGGCATCCTGCCGCCCACCACCTCGGCTCTGCTGCACAATACCTCTACTCTGGCGATCAGCATGAAGAGTATGACGAATCTGCTGTAGGAGCATAGAAAAGTGGCCTGCCGCTTTTGTACGGCATGGATTGGTAAAATAGCAAGCAGCGGCACAGTTTCACGTTTGTGGACTGTGCCGCTGCCATGAACACGGTGTGTGTCCCTGCCCTGAAGCATTTAAACAAAGAAGTAAGCGACTTCGCGAATCAGAGTGGCAGTGCGGTTCTTCTCAATCCTTGAAAATCGATGATCTTGGCTTAGCCCTTGCGAGAAGCCAGAATTGTCTGGTTGGCCTTTTCAACATTCAGCTGGATCAGTAGGAAGGTGACCAGTGCGCAGAAAATCGCGGGCAGCCACAGATACATGACATTCAGCATGGTAATAACGGAGTCGGGCTGAGCAACCGCACCACCTTTGATATAGCCGCTTGCGGCCAGCAGCCAACCGGAGACTGCGGTGCCCAGGCCGCCGCCGAGCTTGACACCCAGAGAAGTGCAGGAGTACATAGTTCCATCGATACGTTTGCCGGTAGTCAGATAGGTATAGTCAGAGGCGGAAGCGATTACCGCATTCAAATCGCCCTGTAACGGACACATACCCAGAGAAGCAACAGCGGTGAAGGCCAGCATCATAGAGATACTGTCCATGTAGGCAGCCACGATCACCAGGAACCTTGCAACCGTTGCTACAATATAGCCACTGTAGTTGATTCTGTACATGCCACCCAGCTTTGCAACAACGGTTGGCACCAGCAGTAGGCCAATAATCATGGGAATATTCAGCGCGGTAGCGAACTTGCCCAGCAGGTTCGCATCACCCAGAACATAGGTCATGTAGAATGTACCAACACCGGTGAAAGCGGAGTACAGCTGCGTCAGCAGATAAATACCCAGGATCAACAGGTAGTACTTGTTTTTGATCAGCAGGCCGACTGCCTCGCGCAGAGAATACTTTTCAGCAGGAGCGGAAGTTTCTTTCTTGGTATTATTTTCCTCTTCGGGCAGCTCTTTCAGGGATAGAACAGAAATGGTGTTAGAGATAATACCGATCATAACATAAATCAGTGCAACAATTTTCCAAGCGGCGGCATCATTGCCAAAGTAATCAACAAGGCCGAAGGTAATAGCCTGGATAATGGTGCTGGTGGTGAATGCAAATACGAAGCGGATCGAACCCAGTTGGACACGCTCATTTTCATTCTTGGTAACCAGGGCAGTCAGCGCAGAGTAAGCAATGTTATTTGCTGTGTAGAAGCCGGCATTCAGCATTACATAGAAGATAAGGAAGAAGGTGTACTGCGCAACCTTGCCCCAGGAAGTGGGAATGGCAAAAATCGCGAACAGGCAAACACCGCAGCCGAAATAAGGCCACAGCATCCAGGGGCGGGCTTTTCCCATCTTGGTGTGGGTCTTATCAATAAGGGAGCCGAAAATCACGTCGGAAATGCCATCGAAGATCTTGGCAATCGCCATCAAGGTACCGATAATGCCGGAATTCAAACCGATGGAATCCGTCAGGTAAATCATGACAAAGAAGGTCAAGAACGCATACACCACGTTGCCCCCAATGTCACCGGATCCGTAACCGATCTTGTTGTACCACTTCAAATATTTCTTTTCAGTCATAGCGCGTCTCCTTTGTTGTTGTTATATTTCGGGTGGGGTCTCCCACCCGTGTTTTTTTACTTGGATTCGGGGATAAGACGGATGCTGAAATCGATGGTTTCGTCAGTGAGACGGTACTTTTCCATCAAATCGGGACCGCAGCTGGCGGAACCAATGCCGTTCTGCCGGTAATCCACGCACAGGACAGTGCTGCCGGACTCCTCTAGCTCGAAGTTATGGCCCTTAGTGGTCAGTTCCTCCTGAGTATAGTGGGATGCATTGAAACTAAAGCCCTCCGTGCTGACAAAAGTTATGCGCAGATCCTTACTTTCCAGCACAGCGTAGTCGCAATCGCCGTGGGCACCGTTCTCCTGGGGACGGATATAATCTTCATGCAGGCCGGTAACGGTGTCGGTAAACAGGCTGTGCCATGCGGCGTTGCGCTTATCAACATAGTTCTCCATGGGACCCAGGCCGTAGTAGGTGATATTCTCCAGACGCTCTGGCAGGAACATTCTCAGGCCGAAGCGAGGCAATTCGGGGAATTCAAGATCACGCTTCGCCAGAATATCCACGGTAACAGCGCCGGTGACACTGACGGTCCAATCCAGTTCAATGCTCACAAACTTCTGGATGGTAGTAGCAGCGATGGACACATTGGAGTGGATACGCACTTCGTTTTCGGTAGCTACAAAGTGCGTGTTGTAGGAGCGAGTCACCATGTGATCGTAGTAGGCAGCCATCCAGCGCAGCTTCAGCTTCCGGTCATTGTCGGTAGGCGCTCTCCAGATGTTGAAGTTCATGCCTCTGTCCAAAACTTCTTTCCCATCGAAGGTCATCTTAGCGAACATACCGGTAAACTTGTCGTACTGATAAGTAAAGGTCTTGGCGCTGATGGTGATGTAGCGGTCACCTTCGGTTGTGGTGATGCACCCATCGCTTGCGGGCTTTGCTTTCCAAATCTGCAACGCTGTTTGATTTCGCCCATCCTGATTCGGCAGCGGGATTTCGTCAAAGCCAAGGACAAAGCCTTCTGGCATCAATTCGGTGCTGTTTTTCAACTGATAGATGATTTTTAGGTAGCACCGGCCTTTTTCAGGAATCTCGATGCTTAAAGGAATTGTTCCGTCACAGTGGGGGGCAACTGCTGGAAACTTCTCTATTCTCCCGCTAACGACAACGCTGCCATCGCAGTTCACCTCGTAGGATGCGGTAATGTAGTCAGATAGACTGACAAAGTCCATGTAGTTGTGGACGGTAAGTTGGCTGGACTTGGGATCGTAGAATTGCACACGGACAGGACGGTGGACATTCTTGTATTCCATCAGTCCGGTGCCGGGAGTTCTGTCGGGATATACCAGACCATCGACACAGAAGTTGCCGTCATGGGGCCATTCACCGCTATCGCCGCCATACAGGTACTTTGCCTTGCCGTTCTCAGCAACACCGGCGTAGATTGCGTGGTCACACCACTCCCACACGAAACCGCCACACAGGATGTCGTGGGCCTGGATGAACTGCCAGTAATCCTCCAAGTCGCCAGGGCCATTGCCCATGGCGTGTGCATATTCGCACATCAGAAAAGGTTTGTCCGGGTTAGAGTCCAGATACCGCTGCAAACGCTCTATTGAGGGGTACATATCGCTAAACAGGTCGATGTTGGAGAAATCATACTTACGTTTGCGGCTGCGGTACTGGCTGCTCTCATAATGGGTCAGACGAGCGGGATCGAAATGCTTGGTCCAGGCCAGAGCTGCCTCGAAGCAGCAGCCATAGGAGCTTTCATTACCCATGGACCAGCAGATGACAGAGGGGCGGTTCTTATCACGCTGGACACAGCGCTGGGTGCGGTCCATGGTCGCTTCCAGGAATTCGGGATTATCTGCAAAGGGTTCGTTCCAGGTTTCTACATGGTTCTCCCAGATATCGTTTTCCTTGCAATACAGCGCGGAAGCGCCATGGCTTTCGTTATCAGCTTCGTCAATGACAAGGAAACCGTACTGATCACACAGCTGGTAGAACATGGGGGCGTTAGGATAGTGACTGGTGCGGATAGCATTGAAGTTGTACTCCTTCATCATTCGCAGATCCCGCTTCATGTGCTCAACGCTGATGACGGGGCCGGTTACGGGATCGGAGTCATGACGGTTGACGCCACGGAATTTAATGGGGTTTCCATTCAGGAAAACCAGGTTGTTCTCGATGCGGATATCCCGAAAGCCGACTCGATCAGTGATGACTTCATCCGGAGTTTCCAGCAGCAGGGTGTACAAGTAAGGCTGCTCAGGGTTCCAGAGGATGGGGTTCTTGACCGTGAACACTGCCTGATGGGTGTAAGCTCCGCTGTCAAAAGCCTTGACGGCACCAGTGCCCATGGCCTTTTCTGCTGCATTCAGCAGTTTGATCTTAGTGGGAACGAACTTGCCGTTGTAGGCAAAACGAATACGAACGGTCGCCTCCTCTTCACTCAGCAACGTGGTGATAAAGTAATCCCGGATACAGCTTTCAGGGCGCTTCAGAATGTATACATCCCGGAAGATTCCGGAAGTGCGGAACTTATCTTGGTCTTCCAGGTAACTGCCGTCGCACCATTTCAGGACCATTACTGCCAGTGTATTCTTGCCTTCCCGAATCGTTTCGGTAACATCGAATTCGGAAGTGGAGTGGGTAACTTGATTGTAGCCTAAGAAGGTACCGTTGAGCCAAAGATAGAAGCAAGAGTCAACCCCCTCGAAGTTCAGATAAGCCTTGGGAGCATCCGCATTTCTTTCATACGCAAAGTCGTACAGATAAGCGCCGCAGGGATCCTCATACGGGACAAAGGGAGGATCTGCAGGGAAGGGATAACGGATGTTGGTGTACTGGTGCTGGTCGTAGCCGTGGTTCTGCCAGACGCTGGGGACCGGGATCGTATTCCAGTTGGATGCGTCGTATTCGGTTGCGTAAAATGCATCGGTCAGGTCGTGAACGCTTTTAAAATACTTGAATTTCCAGTCCCCATTTAATAGCTGAAAACGATCGGAATGCTCCCGGTGCTCTACCAGGTCATCCATTCGGGCAGATGCAGGGATAAAGTATGCGCGATTGGGGGTTGTGCCAAGATGATGGGTATGCAGATCTTCGTAGTAAGCTGGTACAATCATTTTATTCCCTCCTGTTTTTTGTATCCGCTGTATAACTTCTGCTCTAATTTTAGAAAACCGCGAAGAAAAAATGAATAAACAGAGATGGACAAAACATGCACAAAATGATACTATATAAAAAAGCGAGTTTCGTTTCACCTTGATTTTTGGAGGTTTTGGATACATTTTTTCTTCAAATATACAGGATGCATAAAACGTTAGCAGGAGGTTTATACAATGTACATAAACTCTGGGTATCTGAACAATTCAAGAGTTCCGTTCAAAGATAAATCCAAGCCTCTGCTTGTAGGAAGTTGCGGCACTTATCGGCTCCAAACGGTAAAAAAACTGCCCACATGGCGACCACGTGGGCGGTTGGACTATCAATTATTGTATGTCGTTTCCGGTAAAGCACATTTTTATTTTGATGACGCGGAGCGTATTGTTACCGCAGGGCATATGGTTCTTTTTCAGCCACGGCAGGAGCAGCATTATGAATACTTCGGAAAGGACAAGACGGAAGTATACTGGGTTCATTTTACTGGTAGCAACGTTAAAAACATTCTGCGGAGATATGACATTCCTTTGGATACTCCTGTTTTCTACTCGGGTACCTCTGCCATTTATGCTTATCTTTTTGAGGAGATGATCAACGAGCTTCAAACCTGCCGCACAGGTTATGAGGAATTACTGACGATGTACCTGCAGCAGATCCTGATCCTTGTACAACGAATCCGCCTGGAACACAGGCCCAGTGTAAATACGCACATTCAGGAGGAAATGGAATACGCACGGCGCTACTTCAACGAGCATTATAATGAGCAGATCAATATTGAAGAGTATGCGGAATCCAGAAATATGAGCGTCAGTTGGTTTCAACGGAATTTCAAGCAGATGGTGAATTGCTCCCCCATGCAGTATCTCCTTACCATTCGCATGAACAATGCAGCCAGTCTTCTGGAATCAACGGATTACAGCATGGCGGAGATTTCTACTATTGTCGGCTACGATAATCCGCTATACTTTAGCCGCTTGTTCAAAAAACAAAACAGAGTGTCACCCTCTGAATATCGAAAATTGGTTTCCCAAAAAGGTTAGCACCATTCTATGCAAATTTAGTATCGGCTTCAGTTACGCTGCGGTTTGTGGTTCTGTTATCCCAAAATACGAAAAGCCTCTGCCGAGGAAAATCCCGGCAGAGGCTCTTATCTTTATGACCTTTATATACGAAAAGGTTTTTGCGGGGAAATCAGCCCAGACTCAGCTGCCCATCCACGCAGTCCACGGTGACCGTGGAGCCGGTGGTGATGCTGCCCTCCAGCAGTTTCTTGCTCAGCATGGTCTCTACCGTATGCTGCACATAGCGGCGGAGAGGACGGGCGCCAAACTCGGGATCGTAGGCTTCGTCTACGATGAAGGTCTTGGCGGCATCGGTGAGGCGGCAAACAATCTGCTGGTCCGCCAGACGCTGATTGAGCTTGTCGATCTGCAGGTCGATGATCTTGGTGATGTTCTCCTTGGTCAAAGGCTTGTAGAAGACGATTTCGTCCAGCCGGTTCAGAAACTCGGGACGGAAGGACCGATGCAGCAGAGCCATGACCCGCTGCCTGGCATCCTCGGCGATTTCGCCGTCAGGCTTGATGCCGCCCAGCAGCTCCTGAGAGCCCAGGTTGGAGGTCAGGATCAGGATGGTGTTCTTGAAGTCCACGGTGCGGCCCTGAGAGTCGGTGATCCGACCGTCGTCCAGCACCTGCAACAGGATGTTGAACACATCGGGATGGGCCTTCTCTACTTCATCGAAGAGGACTACGCTATAGGGCTTTCTGCGGACGGCCTCGGTCAGCTGGCCGCCTTCCTCATAGCCCACGTATCCGGGAGGCGCTCCGATGAGCCGGGAGACGGAGAACTTCTCCATATACTCGGACATATCGATCCGCACCAGGTTGTTCTCGTCGTCAAACAGAGCCTCGGCCAAAGCCTTGGCAAGCTCTGTCTTGCCTACGCCTGTGGGGCCCAGGAACAGGAAGGAGCCAATGGGACGATTGGGGTCCTGAATACCAGCACGGCTGCGCTGGATGGCCTCGGTAACGGAGCGGACAGCCTCATCCTGGCCGACCACACGCTTGTGGAGGATCGACTCCAGATTCAGCAGTTTCTCCCGCTCCCCCTGAACCAGGCGGCTGACGGGAATGCCGGTCCACCGCTCCACGATCTTAGCGATTTCCTCGTCGGTGACCTTGTCCCGAAGAAGAGCACCGTCAGAACCCTTCTGGATGCGGCGCTCCTGCTCCTCCAGCTCTTTCTGAGCCTGAGGCAGTTTGCCGTATTTCAGCTCGGCAGCCTTGCCCAGGTCATAGCTTTGCTCGGCAGCCTCGATTTGCCTGTTCAGCTCCTCAATCTGCTCCCGGAGCTGCTGGGTTTTCCCAATGGCGTTCTTCTCGTTGTCCCACTGAGCCTTCTTGGTCTTGAAGTCGTCCTGGGCTTCCGCCAGCTCCTTCTGGATCTGAGCCAGACGGCTCTTGCTGAGCTCGTCCTCTTCCTTCTTCAGGGACTCTTCCTCAATTTGCAGCTGGATGATCTTCCGGTTGATGGTGTCCAGCTCTGTAGGCATGGAGTCCATCTCGGTCCGCAGCTGGGCGCAGGCCTCATCGATCAGGTCGATGGCCTTGTCCGGCAGAAAACGGTCGGTGATATACCGGTGGGACAGGGTGGCGGCGGCAATGATGGCGGGATCTGTGATCTTCACGCCGTGGAAGACCTCATACCGTTCCTTCAGGCCACGGAGAATGGCGATGGTGTCCTCCACAGTAGGCTCATTGACCATGACCGGCTGGAACCGGCGCTCCAGGGCCGGGTCCTTCTCAATGTATTGGCGGTACTCGTCCAAAGTGGTTGCGCCGATGCAGTGCAATTCACCCCGGGCCAGCATGGGCTTTAAGAGGTTGCCGGCATCCATGCTGCCTTCGGTCTTACCGGCACCCACAATGGTGTGCAATTCATCAATGAACAGCAGGATCTGGCCTTCGGACTTTTTCACTTCGTTCAGAACGGCTTTCAACCGCTCCTCGAATTCGCCGCGGTATTTGGCACCGGCTACCAGAGCGCCCATATCCAGAGAGAAGATGCTCTTGTCCTGCAGGGACTTGGGCACTTCCTTCTTGACGATCCGCTGGGCCAGGCCCTCCACAATGGCGGTCTTGCCGACGCCGGGCTCGCCAATGAGGACAGGGTTGTTTTTTGTCTTCCGGGACAGGATCCGGACTACATTCCGGATCTCCTCATCACGGCCGATCACCGGGTCCATCTTCTGCTCCCGGGCCTTCTTTACCAGGTCTGTGCCATATTTCTCCAGGGCATCATAGGTGCCCTCAGGGCTGTCGGTTGTGACTCGCTGGTTGCCCCGGACGGCCTGGAGGGCCTGGAGCACCGCTTCCTTGGTGATGCGGTAGTCAGAGAAGAGCCGGGCAACGCCGCCTTGGGCATTTTCCAGCAGTCCTAAGAGCAGGTGCTCTACGGACACATATTCATCCTTCATGGTTTTTGCCTGATTCTCGGCCGCGTTCAGGGCAGAAACCAGGCTGGAGTCGGCGTTGACCCGGTCAAAGTCTACGCTGCCGCTAATACTGGGGAGCTTCTGCAGCTCCGCCTCGGCGGCGGCTTGAAGGCTTTCCACGGTTACGTCCATTTTTTTCAAAAGTTGAGGCACCAGCCCGTTCTCCTGCTGCAGGAGAGCCACCAGCAGGTGGATCTGCTCCAGCTGGGGGTTGTGGTTCTGAGTCATCAGCTGCTGAGCGGACTGGATAGCCTCTTTGGATTTAGTGGTATAGATATCGAAATTCATAGCCATCCTTCTTTCTGAAAGGTTAGCACTCTTAGCTTGCGAGTGCTAATTTATTTTTGCCTATACTATACCCCCATTTTGAAAAAAGTCAAGGCCGGATCGGGGAAATCACAGATTGTTTACAATTAAGCAGGCTGCACAAATGGCGGCATGTGTTAACAAACTGCTTAATATATATTTAACAAAAAAGTGCTTGCATTTTTAGGGCAATGGAGATATAATAAAGCCATCCAAACGATATCTCTACTTTTTCATTTTCTTACCTCTCTTTTCTCTGGAAACACCCGCCGTGGTCCGGTCAACCGCGGCGGGTGTTTTCGCTTACCGGATGCGAAAACATCGAAAAAGGGGGAGAAGAAAAGAAAAATGGAAAAATATGAAAAAACCTCTTGACAAATTCTTTACGCGGTGGTAATATAAGCAAGATTTCCCGAGTGAAAGCAGTCTGTACCTTGTAAATTGAATAACGTTAAGACGAACTATTTAACACCTTGGACA
>URGL01000040.1 GCA_900547405.1 uncultured Eubacteriales bacterium | reverse complement strand
TTACGTTGCGTAGGAGTCAATAGTTTTTCAAAGAAATTTTCAAAATTAACAGCTTATTCAATGCTAAGTTATCTTTTTCTTCCTAAATATCTGCATACTTTTGATTTGTATTGCAGGTACTCATTTCCGAATGCTTCTATCAAAAAATCTTCCTCTACATTGACTATCTGCAAATGAAAAAATACCACTGCAAAACCTGTGGCAAAGCAAAGGAACCAATTAAAGAACGAAAACAATATTCCTATATACATTAAATCAAAACCCAAAAATGCAGGATTTCTGCTAATAGAATAGATGCCCGTTGTTACCAAATTTGTCTTTTCTTCTTTTTGCACACCTGCTCTCCAATTCTCCTTCATCTGTGTAACAGAAACAATAAAAGCAAGTACACCGAACATTGTTATTACAACTCCTATAAATTGCGTCACAATATGTGCTGTTCCCGAATAAAACACAATACTGATAATCTGTATTACTGGAAGCAAATATGTGATTATTTTAAGAGTTACTTCTATAAATTTGACAAATCCCTCTTTTCCTTTTCCTAATTGATCTGTCTTTATGCCTTGCTTTTTCTGACTAATCACCTTTGCAAAATAGCAGATGTAGAAAACTGCCATCAGTGAAATTGTAACAATTTTTATTATCATCGTGTAACTCCACAAATCCAATTTATCAAACTCATTTTATCAAAAACGGTAAGAGATAAAACGGTTCTAACAATAGATTTTCTTCTTTACCTACATCTTTCTGAGATATTAAATACGCCTTGCTAATATTCTGAGAGAATTTTCTGCGGAATTCCCTTATGGATTCATGTTTTCCGGATCCTGAGGACTTAACTTCAAATGCATTTATTTTACTTCCTTCCGAAATCAGGAAATCCACCTCATAATAATGCGTACTCCCTTTTTTCTCCCAGGTATGATAGTACAGTTCTCTCCCGGTGGCTGTAATCATTTGAGCAACCAGATTCTCATAAAGATATCCCAGATTTGCCGGTAATTTATCGGAAAGTAACTTCGCATAAATATCATTTTCCGTCACCAGACGGTCAATAAACATCAGTGTAACAAATAATCCTGTATCTGAAAGATATAACTTGTAACTGTCAAAATCTTTCGTGTCCGTCAGGCAGACTCTTGGATTGGTAGAATTATAGCATGGCAGAACTGTTTTTGAATCTATCAGCTCGTATAATAATTCTTCTGCTTTCGTGTTATTTCTTTTTCCAATTGCTGTGGTAATCCGATATTTTCTTGCATCCTTTGCCAACTGTGCCGGAATCGCATGATATAATGCCGATATTCTTCCGGACGCATCAATTTTCTTAAAGTCTTCCTCATACAGAGATATGATCTGCCTTTTTACCATATCTATTTCTGAAAAGTTTTTTCCATTAACATAGGCTTCTACTGCCTGTGGCATCCCCCCTACTGCCATGTAAATTCTCAAATCTCTCATTAATTTACGGTTAGTTGCCTGTCCAATAGCTGCTCCGCTATCATAAATCTGTTGCAGCAGCCCATAATTACTGCCCGTGGCATCACAGAATTCTTCGTAATCCATGGGATATACTTCTATCTTCATTTCCTCGGATGGAATCAGGATATCCTTTACATTTTTCTTTATCGAGATTAAAGAGCCTGTTTCCAAATAACTGTATCTGCCGTCATGTATAAGATGCTTTATTGCCTGTCTGGCTTTTGGAAATAACTGTACTTCGTCAAAAATAATGAGGGACTCGTGTTCATACAATGTGATTCCGGTTTCTGCCTGCAGCCTCAGAAAAAAGATATTCAAATTTCCTATATCATCGAAACATTCCAGAATATTACTTGTTGTTTTGGAAAAATCAATTAAAATATAAGACCTATATTCATTTTTTGCAAAGGTCTCCGCAATAGTCGACTTGCCAACTCGCCTTGCGCCTTCCAACAATACCGCATATTTTTCTGAATATATCTTTTTCCATTCCAACAATTTATCGTATACTTTTCTTTTAAAATACATAACTACCTCCACCATTATAAATATGTTATATCACATAATATACGTTTCTTCAATTTGCACATTGCATATTATGTGCATTTCTTCAATATTTATCGCAACGGTTTTGTGCTTACATTCAAAAAGTTCTGTAGTTATGGTAAATAAATTTTTTCTGTTCAAAAATGCTGAAAATCTTTCTAAAGCTTAAAAACAAATCGAAAGAGTAAATGCATCACTAACCCCGTGCACGAAAGCAGCAGCCCCATCTTTACAGGCTTTGTAGATGCCTTCTTTAATTGTATGCTTCCAATAATAATTCCCGCCAATGATGAAACAAATGGTAATAAAATCATTATAGCTGCAACCCAAATAAACTTCCAGCCATTTTCCACCATCCCAAACCATCCCCTATGCGAAAGAACAGGAATTACAGGTAATATCACATTAATAATGCCTAAAATTAACACAAACTGATGTTTCTTTTTCACTCTTTTCTCCTTCGTTAACTTCCGATTTGTTATATTGTTTTTATCTATACAATAATTGCCGCCATTGAATGACGGCAACTCCTTATGCAATCTTTTCACTTACATTTTCCAACCCATACAACATCTCTGGATCTATATCCAGACACTTACTGCAATCTCTGGTTCCAGTAACATCCCATGCCAATGTCCCATTCAAAATGGTGCACGCATTCATAAAAAATTTAATATCTTTCAATGGTTCAAAAACTTTCTTTTTCAATAACGTTTTAGCATCATAGCATACAATCTTTCCATCTTCAAAATATACATATACGGTATAGTCTTCATTAGGAATTACCTGCACAATATCATAAAACATATCTGCCTCCTACACTAATGGATTAATTCTATTAAGCGGAAGTCCATCTTTGGACAACTCCCAGTTTTGCATCAGTTCATCCTGATGTATCACACACCATGCTAATATCAATTTTAACTGCCTGGATGGTAAAGCCCCTTTTATTACTCTTGCTTCGATAATATCTACAATCGCTTTATTTCCATTATATTCTGCATGAAAATGTGGGGGATTGTGATCTTCATAATACATTGTAACCCTTATTCCATAAAACAACGAAATTTCTGGCATAGATACACCTTCTTTCTTTTCACTCTTAAATCTTTATGACTACCTATATTATATCAATAATTTATCCTTTTGACCATAATTGTATTACTTCTATGGTGCTTCATACCTTTTTATTCCAAAATAATTATTCTATCATCTCTACAGTCGAGTAGACTAAGACCTCTCAATCTTAGCCCCTCACAGATCCGTACGTGCGGCTTTCCCGCATACGGCTCCTCATAGTAACATTCACTTTAATATAAGCAATAGTACGTTTTAGGCTTTGCTAATGGATAATACTTGAGCATTTCCACAAATCCATTCCATGTGTATGCCCATCTACAATGCATGTGCTTCCAACCGGTTTCCAGAAAGTCCATTATTACGGCTTTCTTAACAATCGCATGAAATCCAAAAATCTGAAGCTTATTTTTAAACTTCAGGGATACCAGAAGTTTAAGCAGCGGTATGCCGGTCTCGGGATGGCGGATCTGATGAAACGGATCTGGAAAAAAGATATTTGCTGCTGTCCGCAGTGCGGACATTCCGCCATGAGGTTATTTGGAAGAACACATGGTGCATTTGGATAACAGCCCTTTGACCATACCGTTTTTAAAGCCTGCACCGTTGGAGGCTTGTTTGGCATGTCCAATTTTTCACATATGACAGCAACAAAGACTTCTATTCTTTGATTTTGCTGGGATTCTACATTTTTGAGACCCAGTAGAATAAATGCAATTCCCATATACTCTGTGGCTACACGTCCGCGAATTGGTACAATTGGAAAGAATCACATTCAGAGCAGATTTACTCAGTGAAGAAATCTGCTCTTCTTAACTGCTCTGAATCTGATACTTTCCTAATGAATTATACCATAAAACCTGTGAACAATTCTACCGCAGCTTTGGACTATATGAGAAAAGTCCGAACAGTTTTCTGCCCGGACTTCCTCGCTCAATTATAAATCAATTCCGCTTTCACAACTTCCTCTGCCTGTGCCTTGCAAGCGTTCATCTGCCGTAGTGTCGTGCGTTCGCATTCTGCACAGACTGCAAATCCACTGCAATGTATCTGAAAATTGCAGAGAGGTCAGACTGGGCCATTTCGGTCAGAACAATGGAATAATTCATACTCCAAATTCCCTACGGACATTCGCAAACGCCTGGTCCATAGGAATCGTGCGTCCGGCTTTTGCATCCGCATAGCCTTTCTCCAGTTCCGCACCCAACTGTGCAGCTGTCATACGGCTGACGTCCAAAGGATGCTCCGGCAATTTCACTTCAAACGGCAGCCCGTTTTGAAGAATGATCTGCTTATAGAACATGGTTATGGCATTGGAGGCGGGAATACCAAGCGCAGCCAGAATATTTTCGGCCTGCTCCTTGAGATCCGGCTCGATTCGTGCGTACAAGTTTGCCGATTTTGCCATATCAAAAGCTCCTTTCGGTCTTAGGTTATTTATCTTTGCTCCTATTATACACGATTGTGCGGGCAAACGCAATACGTTTTTGAATTTCATTTTGTAATCCGTGCAAAAAGGAAAGCCGAATCCACTCCCGATATACGGCAAAACGCCCTCTCCAGCCGGAGAGGGCTCTTGCAGGGTCACAGGTTACACCGGAACAGATAGCTGCTGTGGGGTGCGGCATGGAAAAGAATGCTGTGGGCATCCTCAGGCTCCCAGGAGATGGGCTTCCCCAGCAGGTCCTTGTCCCCTTCCGGGGTCTTTCCTCCGGCAGCGGCCAGAGGCAGGCGGACGGTCTCCGCCTCGTCACTCTTGGAAATGACCCCCACCAGGATGTCATCCTTCCAAAATCTTGCGATAGCGAATACGTCTCCCTGGGCGTAGAGGAACTTCATGCCGCCGTCAGAAAGGGCCGGGTGGTCCTTTTTGAGCTGGCACAGGCGGTGGTAGAGCTGGTACTTGGGTTCCGCCTGGATGTCCTTGCTCCAGGGCATGGGGTAGCGGCAGCCCTCGTTGGTGCCGTAGAGACCGTCGATATTCGCTTCATCTCCGTAATAGATGGAAGGAGCGCCGGGGAGCAGGAACTGGAAGAGAGCGGCACCGGCAAAGTCCGCATCGGTGACGGCGGGGTCCGTATGGAAGCGGCTGGTATCGTGGCTGTCGAAGAGGTTGAATTGGTTCTGCTGGAGGGCGTAGGGCATCCGGGCCAAGTGCTGGGTTACCCGGTGCTCCAGGTCCTGGGCGGTCATATGGCTGGGAATTTTACTCAAGACGGGGTGGCGCATCATGAAGAGGTCCGGCTCCCCATAGAAGGAGCGAATGACCCGGCCACAACCGTAGTAGTTCATGGGGGAATCCCATTCGCTCCCCTGGAGGTACTGGCCACAGTCCCCCCAGTCCTCTGCCAGGATGTAGGCTTGGGGATTCTCCTCCCGGATGCTCTCGCGAATCTCCGGCCAGAGCTCGTGGGCCAGCTGGATCTTTCCATTCCGGGCGAAAACATCTGCCACATCGAAGCGCCAGCCATCGATATGATAGGGGGCTTTCAGCCACTTTCTCAGGACAGAATTTTCGCCTCGGTACACGGCCTCCCGCAGAGAATCGGAAGTGTAGTTCAGGGTAGGCATGGAATCCAGGTTCCACCAGCCGTGGTAGGTGTTGTCCTTCTCGAAGAAATAGTAGCCCCGCTCCAGGGAATCCGGATTGTTGTAAGCGCCCTCGGACTTATCGAAATACTTCCCGTCCCGATTGAACCAGCGGTGAGCCGTGCCGGTGTGGTTGATAGAGATATCCAGGATCAGCTTCATGCCGTTTTCGTGGAGGGCGCTGCTCAGGTCCGCTAAGGCCTGGTCCCCGCCAAAATGGGGGTCCACGTGGAAGTAATCCAGGCAGTCGTACTTATGGCAGGAGGGAGCATAGAAAATGGGATTCAGGTACAGGGCCGTGACTCCCAGCTCCTTCAGATAGGGGATCTTCTGCTGAATGCCCTGGAGGTCTCCGCCGTAGAAATCCATGCAGTGGGCCTCCTCGTAGCTCAGGGGCTTATCTTCCCAGTTCCTATGAAGGCTCTGGTGGCCGTCCTGAGAATACTCCCCGGTCCGGACATCGTTGCCAGGGTCACCGTTGCAGAACCGCTCCGGGAAGATTTGGTAGAACACCGCATCCTTGACCCAGGCGGGCTGGACATAGTCGCAGACCAACTGAAAATCGTAGATATGCTCCGGCAGATAGGTGGTGATCTCCTTCTGGGTATAAAAATAAATCTGCTCCCCGCTGAGGATATAGAAGTGGTAGCACATCCGGTTCTCCTCCATCCGCATTGGGCACTCCCAATAGACAAAGGGCCCCTCGGTATAAGCCCGCACCATGTCCTGCTTCAGCTCTCCGCCGTTGGGGGTAGCGCGCAGGACCACCAGATCCACAGGCGCGTCGGCGTACATCCGCAGACGAATGGTCACAGTCTCGAAGAGTTTGGGGGTAGGATTCGACACAAAGGCGGCAGAGCCGTCGGAATACACGCTTTCCAGCCAGGTTTCCATAGTTTCTCCATCCATTTCCATCTTTTTTGTTGTGTTTCACAAAAGCCCTCTCCGGCAGGAGAGGGCAAGAAGTGCTTTATCGATAATCGCTCTTATCCATCACATAGTCGTTTGGATAGCAGAAGATATGGCCGCCGATGGTACCCCAAACATTGTTTGTGGTACGGACCCTGCCATAGAACATGACCTCCTTAGGAAGGACATAGGGACCATAGAGGGCGCGGTCGATGGCCTCATACTGGGCCTGACCGGGCTTGGCGGACTTCAGAAGCTTCCGCTTGACGAAAGCATCCTCATCATTGATCATAGCGGTAAGGCTCTTACCGTAGAGGCCGGAGGTAAAGCGGTTGAGGACCACCTCGGCAATGGCCTGCTGCCCCTGGGCACTCTCCCCCCGGGACTCTACCCATACCAGGCGGGCCAAGAGATTGGTCTCCTCCTCGGTCATGGTGAAGCTGCCGTAGCGAGGCTCCACATACTCCCGGACGGGGGGCTCATAGATATAAGGATCGTCTGGCATCTGATCCGGATCGTAGATCCAAGCGCCGTCGTAGCCCCAGCAGAGCTCATCCTCTGTAAAGCCATACGCAAACTTATCCCGGAGATACCAGCCATCCCGGTTCTTCTCAGAGGGATCATACACATCCAGAAGACCATTTTCGTTGTAGCCCTTGATGAGGATGAAGTGCTGGGAATTGGTGAAGAGGGACTTGCTGTTCATCAGCTGGACGACCACCTTGCCATCCCGGAGGGCATCCAGAACATAGGTATAGTTCTCTGCCTTATAATAGGGCAGCTCCAGTTGATCGGACATATACTCCAGCCGCTGAACGTTGTTGTCGCACTGGGCGCCAAAGTAGCCGGCCAGCTCGTCAGGGTAATACTGATGGCCCGTCATATAGGTAGCCAGAGAGGCCATGCAGACCACGCTGCAGCCGTTATCCAGAATGGTGCCGGAGGCATACATGACGCTGCCATACTCCTCCAGCGTGTAATCCGGAAAGAACGGACCGTCGTGGTCCTCCTGGACGTAGGTACCGTCCTCATAATCGTCGGAGATATCCTCTCCCAGGACCATATCCTCTTCTTCCTCGGTCTGCTCCGGAAGCGTCTCCTTTTCGGTGGGCTCTGTCTGCTCGGTTTCCTCCGTCTCCTCGGTCTGCTCCGGAAGAGTCTCTTCCTCCTCCGGGTCTAAGGACTCCACAATGTCCTTGTTCTCTTCCGGAGACACTTCTGCCCGGGAAGGGACCGGGAAACACTGCACCAGCAGCAGAGCCGCCAAGGAAAGCCCAACGCAGCGGCCCCATTTGTTCTTGAAAAGATAAAAGCGCATAAACATACTCCTGTATTCTCAAACGGCTCCAAGGGGGCGGAACCAGGGTATCACAAATGATAGGAAGATTATACCACCGAATCTTGTTTTTTTCAACTCATTTTCTTTGGAAAGCAGGGGGCAAATCCTTAATTTTTTCTAAATGCTTTCAGTATAGATTCAGTTAGCGCAATTTTCAAATCCTTCTGGCCAGTTTTTCGGAATATTCCTGCCGGAATTCAGCGAAGGTCCCCTGGTCCAGGGCCTGACGGATCCGCTCCATGAGCTTGTTATAAAAATACAGGTTGTGCATAACGCACAGACGCATGGCCAGCATCTCCTCCGCCACAAAGAGATGACGGATATAGGCCTTGGAATACCGGCGGCACACAGGACAGTCGCACTTGGGATCGATGGGGCTGCTGTCCAGCTGGTATTTGGCGTTTTTTAGGTTGATAGCCCCTTCCCAGGTGAAGAGCCGGGCATGGCGGGCGTTCCGGGCGGGCATCACACAGTCGAAGAAGTCCACTCCCCGGGCCACAGCCTCGATGATGTTGGTGGGGGTACCCACGCCCATCAGGTAGCGGGTCTTGTCCTTGGGCATATGCTCCTCCACCGCCTCAATGATGTCATACATCTCCTCGGCGGTCTCTCCTACCGCCAGGCCGCCGATGGCGTAGCCCGGCAGGTCCAGATCCGCAATGCGCTTCATGTGGTCCACGCGGATATCGGCGTAGACGCCTCCCTGGTTGATGCCCCAGAGCATCTGCTGGGGATTCACCGTATCCGGCAGACTGTTGAGCCGGGCGTTCTCTGCCTTGCAGCGAACCAGCCAGCGATAGGTCCGGTCCACGCTCTTTTGCACATAGTCCCTGGGAGAGGGGTTTTCGATGCATTCATCGAAAGCCATGCACATATCGCTGCCCAGATTGGACTGAATGCGCATACTCTCCTCCGGACCCATAAAAATTTTGTGACCGTCGATGTGGGAGGAGAAGTAGACACCTTCCTCCTTGATCTTTCGCAGGGATGCCAGGCTGAACACCTGGAATCCGCCGGAGTCCGTCAGGATAGGGCCATCCCAGGTCATAAACTTATGCAGGCCTCCCATCTGCCGCACCACGGTATCCGTGGGCCGCAGATGCAGATGGTATGTGTTGCTGAGCTCCACCTGACAGCCGATATTCTTCAGGTCCTCAGCACTGAGGGCCCCCTTAATGGCCCCCTGTGTGCCTACGTTCATAAACACAGGCGTCTGGACTGTGCCGTGGGCGCAGGTAAATACACCCCGCCGAGCCTTGCCTTCGGTTTTCAGCAGTTCAAACATAAATTACCTCTCTCCATTGTTGATATTCCCAATATACATAGCATCACCAAAGCTAAAGAATCGATATTTCTCCTGCACGGCAATTTTATAGGCATTCAGAACGTGCTCACGCCCCGCAAAGGCGGAAACCAGCATCACCAGAGTGCTTTCCGGCAGATGGAAATTGGTAATGAGGGCATCCATAGCCTTGAAGGTATAGCCCGGATAAATGAAAATATCCGTCCAACGGGACTTTGGCTGGAAGGTCCCATCCTCGTTTACCAGAGATTCCAGCGTCCGGCAGGAGGTGGTGCCCACACAGATGATACGGCCGCCGGAGGCCTTGGTCTCGTTGAGGATCTTGGCAGTTTCCTCATTCATCATGCAAAGCTCACTATGCATGTGGTGCTCCTGGATCTCATCGGCTTTGACCGGGCGGAAGGTCCCGAGACCTACATGCAGGGTGACAAACGCCGTTTTCACACCTTTTTCCCGGATCCGGTCCAGAAGCTCCGTGGTGAAGTGGAGACCGGCGGTGGGGGCGGCGGCGGAGCCCAGCTCCCGGGAATAGACAGTCTGGTAACGCTCCTGGTCCTGGAGCTCTTCCTTGATGTAAGGAGGCAGGGGCATTTTGCCCAGCCGCTCCAGCACCTCCAGGAAGATTCCCTCGTAGTGGAACTCCACCACCCGGTTGCCGGTGTCCTGGACCTCCTGAACGGTAGCGGTAAGCTCACCGTTTCCAAAGATCACTTCACTGCCCACCTGCATCTTCTTTCCGGGCTTGCACAAGCACTCCCAGCGCTTGTCTCCCAGATCCCGCAGCAGCAGCACCTCCACCGCGCCGCCGGTGGGCCGGTGACCCAAGAGCCGGGCAGGAAGCACCCGGGAGTCGTTCATCACAAGGCAGTCCCCCGGATCCAGATAGTCGATGATATCATAAAAGTGCTTATGATCCACCGCTCCCGTAACCCGGTCCAGTGTCATAAGCCGGGATGTGTCCCGCTTCTCCAAGGGAGTCTGGGCAATCAGCTCCTCCGGCAGGTCATAGTAAAAGTCATGGGTTTTCATCTCTGGTATCCTCCAAATGGCAATAGACATACTTTTTACAGTATATCGCATTCCGGCAAACTTTGCAACAGGCAAAAAAACCGCAGACTGCATAGACTGGCCTGGGAGGTATCGATTATGCATGATCCAATTTTTACCGGTGTCTGTACGGCGCTGGTCACGCCCTTTTTAGAAGGGTCTGTCAATTACCCCATGCTGGAGCAGCTGATCTACCGGCAGGCAGAGGCCCACATTTCTGCCTGCGTCCTCAGCGGCACCACCGGGGAATCCCCTACCCTGTCGGACAAAGAAAAGCTGACCATGTTCCGCAGGGCGAAAGAAGCCGCCCCGGAGGACATGGTCATCATTGCGGGCACAGGCTCCAACTCCACCGCCCACGCCATTTCCCTGAGCCAAGCCGCCGAAGACGCCGGAGTTGACGCTCTGCTGGTGGTAAGCCCCTACTACAACAAGGCCACACCGGAAGGGCTCTACGCCCACTATGCCGCCATTGCAGGAAGCGTACATATCCCTGTCATCGCCTACAATGTGCCAGGCCGCACAGGCGTGGACATTCCGGTGGAGGTATATCGCCGTCTGGCGGATATCCCCAATATAGCAGGAGTCAAGGAGGCCTCCACAGATATTCGGAAAATTGCCAGGATCCGCTCAGTCTGCCCTGCCCGGTTTGCCGTCTGGTGCGGAAACGACGATCTGGCCGTGCCCGCTATGGCCATCGGCGCCAAAGGGCTCGTCTCCGTGGTATCCAATGTGGAGCCGGAAATGACAAATGCCATGGTTGGCGCGGCTCTGGACGGGGACTTTGACACGGCGGCCACCCTCCAGCTGGAGCTGATGCCGCTGATCGGCACGCTCTTTCGGGAGGTAAATCCCATCCCCGTGAAGGCTGCCATGGGGCTCATCGGCTGGGACTGCGGCGGATGCCGTCTGCCGCTGTGCGGACCCAGCGATGAAACGGTGGCAATCCTGGAGGATCTACTATAATTCACACCCATACAGCTCCGCCGTTCCTGTCACCAGCCGATCAAAAACAGCCGTTGCCAAGGTCCTGACAACGGCTGTGCTGAAATTATTTACTTCAAAATGGCCTTGTGGAAGATTTTCTTGCCCTTGCGGAGCTTCACACCCTGCACAAGCATTTCCCGCGTGACCTCAAACTTCACATCGGTGACCTTTTCATCGTTAACGGATACGCCGCCGCCGGCTACATTCTTCCGGGCATCGCCGTTGGAGGTAGCAAGCTTGCAGGCAACCATCAGGCTCAGCAGGCCCATCTTGCCCTCCGTCAGCTGGTCCTCGGTGATCTCCGTGGTGGGAATGTTTGCATCGTCACCGGCTCCTGTGAACAGAGCCTTGGCGGAGGCCTGGGCCTTCTGGGCCTCCTCTTCGCCATGGACCAGCTTGGTCAGCTCAAAGGCAAGGATCTCCTTGGCCTCATTGATCCTGGCATCCTTCCAGGTGTCCATCTCATCGATCTGCTCCAGGGGCAGGAAGGTCAGCATCCGGATGCACTTCATCACGTCGGCATCATCCACATTGCGCCAGTACTGGTAGAACTCGTAAGGGCTGGTCTTGTTGGGATCCAGCCAAACGGCACCCTTGGCGGTCTTGCCCATCTTTTTGCCCTCGGAATTGAGCAACAAGGTAATCGTCATGGCGTGAGCATCTTTGCCAAGCTTCCGACGAATCAGTTCGGTGCCGCCCAGCATGTTGCTCCACTGGTCATTGCCTCCGAACTGCATATTGCAGCCGTAGTGCTGGAACAGGTAGTAGAAATCGTAGGACTGCATGGGCATGTAGTTGAACTCCAGGAAGCTCAGGCCCTTCTCCATTCGCTGCTTGAAGCACTCTGCCCGGAGCATATTGTTCACAGAGAAGCAGGCACCGATGTCCCGGATGAAGTCGATATAGTTCAGGTTCAGCAGCCAGTCGGCATTGTTCACCATCTGGGCCTTGCCCTCACCGAACTCAATGAACCGCTCCATCTGCTTTTTGAAGCAGGCACAGTTGTGGTCGATGGTCTCCTTGGTCATCATGCTGCGCATATCGGTCCGGCCAGAGGGGTCACCGATCATGGCCGTGCCGCCGCCAATCAGGGCAATGGGCTTATTGCCCGCCATTTGCAGCCGCTTCATAAGACACAGGGCCATAAAATGGCCTACATGGAGAGAATCCGCCGTGGGGTCGAAACCAATGTAGAAGGTGGCCTTGCCATTATCCACCATTTCCCGAATTTCCTCCTCGTTGGTCACCTGAGCAATCAGTCCACGGGCTACCAGTTCGTCAAACACTTTCATTTTTTACCTCCAAGATAAATAAACGCCCTCTGTCAAAACAGACAGAGGGCGAAAAATTCGCGGTACCACCTCAGTTTGAAGAAGCCTCACGGTCTTCTTCCTCACGCCGTCTGGCAACGGCCTTCGCTGTATCGGGCGTACCCGTCCTCCCCTACTCAGTCTTCAAGGAGGCCACTCCGGGAGGTATCTTCCCCGCTGGTCTTTGCCGCCTCGCACCAACCGACAGCTCTCTGAAAAAGGAACCCAACGTGTACTTTGTTCCCATCACTGTGTTATTAAAGCATTTTAGCAGAGGGACGAAATTTTGTCAAGTATCTTTTGCTTCGGGAAGCAACATTTCCTCAGCGCTCTTCAGCGTCGTTTCCGTAATATGCGTTCCGCCGATGATCCGAGCCAGTTCCTGCTTCCGGCCCTCCCTGTCCAGGGGCGTGACGGTGGTAAAGGTCCGTCCACCTCGCTCCGACTTGGAGATGAGCATATGGGTGTCCGCCAAAGCTGCCATCTGAGGCAGATGGGTGACGCAGAGCACCTGCTTGTGTTTCGCCAAAGCCCGGAGCTTTTCTGCGATCCGCTGAGCAGCCCGGCCGGAAACTCCTGTGTCCACCTCGTCAAAAATCAGAGTACCCACCTGGTCCTTTTCCGCCAGCACATTCTTCATAGACAGCATGATCCGGGCCAGCTCGCCGCCGGAAGCAACCTTGCTCATGGGCTTCAGGTCCTCGCCTACGTTGGCAGACATATAGAAGGCCACGGCATCCGCACCGTTTTCCGTCAGTTCCGTTTCCCGGAAACGGCAAGAAAATTGCACCCGGGGCATATCCAGCTGACTGAGCTCGGTGAGGATCTTCTGGGACATCTCCTCTGCCTTCTGCTGCCGATCTTTGCGCAATTCCAGGGCGGCATCCCAGGCGGCTTTTTCTTTTTTGGCCAGCTGTTTTTTCAGCTGCTCTACCCGATCATCGGCAAATTCGATATCATCCAGCTCCTTCTGGGCTTTATCCAGATACGCCAGGATCTCCCTACAGTCTGCGCCGTATTTCCGGCGGAGCCGATGGACGATATCCAGCCGTGACTCGATGGTCTCCAGTTCATCGGCAGAATAGCTCAAGTCGTCCCTTGCATCCCGGACTTCATCGGCAATATCCTGGACCTGATATTTCAGGTCCGTCAGCCGCTCCTGAAAAGCGGAATAGTCGTCAGAGTATCGGGCGATGCGGGACAGCGCATAAGCCGCCTGCGCCAGAAGTGCCGCAGCGCCATCGCTGTCATCGCCGCCCAGGAGGGCCTCGGTGGCCTCGTCCAGGCCCTGGGAGAGCTTTTCGGAGTTTTGCAGCAGCTTTCTGCGCTGCTCCAGTTCCTCGTCCTCTCCCGGCTGAAGCTCCGCCTTCTCGATCTCGGCGATCTGGTACTTCAGGGTCTCCATCCGCCGGAGCTTTTCGCTTTCGTCCATGGTCATCCGGTCGATTTCCCGGCGAAGTTTGAAAACGGCGGCGTATTTTTCCTGATAATCCGTCAGAAGAGAGGCATTGTCCGCAAAGGCATCCAAAAACCGCAGATGGTTCTCTTCGTCAAAGAGGGACGCGGAATCGTGCTGGCCGTGGATATTGATCAGCTGGATTCCCAGTTTATGGAGGATGGTCACCGTCACGAGACTGCCGTTCACCCGGCAGACGTTTTTCCCGTCCAGGTATACATCCCGCTGGATCACCGTCTCCTGGTCGTACTCCACCCCGTTTTCCTGGAACCAGCTAAGCTCCGGCACCTGGGTAAAGACAGCCCGGACAGAAGCCTTGGTGGTGCCGGTGCGGATCATGTCCCGATAAGCCCGCTCCCCCATAATGGCGGAAATGGCATCGATGACGATGGATTTACCGGCACCAGTCTCGCCGGTGAGCACGTTGAATCCCTTGTCAAAGGAGATGTCCGCCTGCTCGATCACCGCGATATTTTCAATATGCAAAAGGCTCAGCAAGATTTTTTCTCTCCTTACTGTCTGATCACAGCCTTGATCTCCCCGCTGAAAGCAGCGGCGGAATTGGCGTCCCGCATGACAATCATCACCGTATCGTCCCCAGCCAGGGTACCCAGGACTACGTTGATCTTCATAGCATCCAACGCTGCGCCGGCCGCATTCGCCATACCGGCAAGGGTGTGGATCACAATGATGTTCTCCGCATAATCAATGCTCGTAACGCACTCCCGGAAAATGGTATTCAGCCGGTCCGTCAACGCCGGAGGAGCGTCCTTTTCCGAAACGCTGTAGCGATAGGTGCCGAGACTGGTAAGCTCCTTGACAATGCGCAGCTCCTTAATGTCCCTGGAAATGGTAGCCTGAGTGCTGGTGAAGCCCGCTTCCTCCAAAGCTTTCAGAAGCTGCTCCTGGGTTTCCACATTGGTGTTGGAAATGATCTCTATGATTTTGGCCTGACGTTTGGTCTTCATAAGCGCATCCTCTTACTTCCTTTGAAATTTGGCGTTTACCACATCGTAAAAGCTGCGGTCGTTCAGCTTGACCAGCTTGGTTTCCAGGCGGGATTTCCGTATTGTTGCCACATCTCCCATATTGAGCCGCAGAGCCTTGCCTCCATCTACAGACAGATAGGCGTTTCTGCGGGCATTCTGAGCCATCCGCACCGTCACTACCCGGCGGTCGGAGGCGACCACACAGCGGCTGACCATATCATGGGCACAGATGGGCGTAATGATGATGTTCCGCGCGTCCGGCTCCACAATAGGGCCTCCAGCTGACAGGCTGTAGGCAGTGGAGCCGCTGGGAGTGGCCACGATCACCCCATCGCCGCCGCAGGTCATGGCCTGGGTCCCATCGCACTCCACACTGAGATATACGATCCGAGCCACAGCTCCCTTTGTCACCACCACATCGTTAAGGCAGATATCGTGAAAGATAATGTCCCGGTCCCGCTGGACCGTCACATCCAGCATCATCCGGTTATCCAGGGTTAAGTCCCCCGAGGCCAACTGGGGCAGCCTATGAAGCTCGGAAGCCTCCAACTCCGCCATAAAGCCCATGGTGCCGATGTTTACACCCAGAATGGGGATCCCCCGTTTGGTGGCCGCCTTGGCCATATGCAAAATCGTACCGTCGCCGCCGAAGCAAACCACCACATCGGCGTTTGGCAATTCCCGCTCCATCCGGGAGAACCGGATATCCTTTGGGAGCTCAAAATTCCGATCCACCTCAAAGGGCAGACACACGGAAGGACGCATCCCTGCTTCCCGCAAAATCTGAATGGCGCTGCGCACCGTGGTAAAATTCCGGTCCCGGTAGGGATTCGGTGTCAGGAGCACGTTCTTCATACATCGGCTCCTTTGTCCAGCGTCTTATGGGCCTGCTCCACCACATCCGCCACATCCGGGCGGATACCGGGCAGGTCAGCCAGAGTCAGGTGACCCAGGAACTCAATGTTTCCCTCTGGTCCCTTCACCGGAGAGAAGGTCAGGCCCAGAATGCGGAAGCCCAGGCTATCCGCCAGCTCCACAAAATTCTGAAGGACCTCCACATGAGTGCTCTTTTCCCGGACCACACCCTTTTTGCCTACCTTTTCCCGGCCCGCTTCAAACTGGGGCTTAATGAGGCACAGCACCTGGCCCTCCGGTTTCAGCAGGGTCTTAATGGCAGGAAGCACAATTTTCAGGGAAATAAAGCTTACATCCACCACGGACAGGTCCAGGGCCTCCCCCAGCTGCTCTGGGGTCACATAGCGGATGTTGGTCTTTTCCATGACCACCACCCGGGGGTCCGAACGGATCTTCCAGTCCAGCTGGCCGTAGCCCACATCAATGGCAAAGACCTTGCTGGCCCCCTGTTGCAGCAGGCAGTCCGTAAATCCGCCGGTGGATGCTCCGGAGTCGCTGCATACATAGCCCACAGGCTGAACGCCAAAATCTCGGAGCGCTTTTTCCAGCTTCAAGCCGCCACGGCTCACATAAGGGCAGGCCGCTCCCCGCACTTCGATCTGCACGGACTCTTCGTAGGAGGTGCCGGGCTTGTCCGCCTTCTGGCCGTCTACATAGACGATGCCGCTCATAATAATTGCCTGTGCCTTGGTTCGGTTTTCCGCGTATCCCTGCTCGGTCAGCAGAGCATCCAGCCGCTTTTTCACCTTCATCCCTTCAGCACCTCCCCTGTCAGTTTTACAATGGCCTCTTCATCCAGGCCGCAATGCTTATATAGCTTGTCCTGGGCGCCGTGGGTCACAAAATCCGGCCCAAGGTCCATTCCGTATACCCTTTGGTCAGGCATGGCAGCCCGGAGCTCCCAGGCAAAGGCCTCCCGGATGCCGCTGCCGGTGCAGGCCTCCTCCACAACGATAACAGGGCCGGAGATATGCGGCAAAAGCTTCTCTATGGGGAAAACATCCAATGTCAGCAGACGGATGACCTCGGCCGAAATGCCTGCTGTCTCCAACTTTTCCGCTGCCCGAAGAACCTGATTGACCATTCTGCCGTAAGTGACAAAGGTCACATCCTTCCCTTGGCGATGTACGTGGAAGCATCCCTTGGGATCCACATCTGCCGGATCCCAGGCAGAGCTGGTCCAGTCTCCTTCTTCTCCCCGGGGATACCGGACCGCCACGGGACCGTTGTACAGCTCCACTGCCCAGCAGAGCATTTCCTTCTGCTCCAGAAGGCTGGCGGGTGCCAGAATTTTCATACCGGGCATCTGCCGCAAAAAGCCCACATCGAAAACGCCGTGGTGGGTGGGGCCATCGTCACCGACCAATCCTGCCCGGTCAATGGCCAGAACCACATGGAGGTGCAGCAACGCTACATCCTGCATCAGTTGGTCATAGGAACGCTGCAAAAACGTGGAATACAGCGCCACCACCGGGATCATGCCCTGTTTGGCCAGGCCGCCTGCCATAGAGACGGCGTGCTCCTCCGCGATCCCCACATCGAAGGTCCGCTCCGGGAACCGCTGCATAAATGCCGTCAGGCCCGTGCCGGAGGACATAGCCGCTGTAATGGCACACACGCGCGCATCCCCCTGAGCAAGCTCTGTCATAGCCTGACCAAAAGAGTCGGAGAAGGTGACAGTCTTTTCTCCCAGGCTCTTGCCGGTGACGGGATCGAATTTCCCGATGCCATGAAACCTGGTGGGGTCCTCTTGAGCCGGCGGATAACCGCAGCCCTTCTTGGTGATAACGTGGACCAGCACCGGCTCCTTCATCTCCTTGGCAGAACGAAGCAGCGCCATAATACCGGGCAAATCATGTCCGTCCGCCGGACCCAAGTAGGTCAGGCCCATATTTTCGAATACCGTTTCCGGTAAAAAAATACGCTTCAGCCGGTTTTTTACCTTGCTGGAGAACGTATAGAGGGCGTTGCCCCCAGGAAGCTTTTTGAGCACAGTCCGATAATACCGCTTGGCATGGAGATAGTTCTGGCTGGACCGTACCCTGGCCAAGTGTCTGGACAGGCCTCCGTTGCTCTTGCTGATGGACATCTCGTTGTCGTTGAGGATCACCACCATAGGCTCCCGGCTCACCGCCAGATCATTCAGTGCCTCATAAGTCATGCCGCCGGTGGCCGCACCATCGCCCACCAGCGCTACAACATCATAGTCCTGTTTCAGAAGTGTCCTGGCCCGGGCCATGCCCAGGGCAATGGAAACGGAGCTGGAGGCGTGACCTGCCACAAAGGCATCGGTATCGCTTTCTGCCGGCTTGGGAAAGCCGGACATGCCGCCGTATTGCCGCAAACCGGCAAAATCCGCCTGGCGTCCCGTCAGCAGCTTATGGACATAAGACTGATGACCCACATCAAAAACCAGGCGGTCTTTCCGGGTATTATATACGGTTTCAATGGCAACGGACAACTCTACCACGCCTAAATTTCCAGCCAGATGGCCGCCGGTCTTCGATACGCTGTCAATCAAAAATTCCCGAATTTCCCGGCAAAGGCAGGCTCGCTGCGGATCCGTCAGCCGCAGCAAATCTTCCTGGCAATGAATATCCTGCAAGATTCCCACAGTATCATCAACCCGTCCTTCTGTTTTTCTTTTTCCGCAGCCACTGCTTACAGTCTCCGAAGGCTGCCAAAATTTTTCCCACCAGATACACAATATCTGTGCAGGAGCGGATGGCCACGGTCTTACCCACCGCCTTGCCGCCCACCGTCAGACCCGCAACCAAGGCGGACATAGCCAGCGTCACCAGCTGAGGCAGGGAAAAACCCCCCATGGCCAGCACCCGGGCCGCAATAGAGGCAGAGGCCGCGCCGGAAACAACGCCGCAGATGTCCCCCACCACATCATTGCAGATAGAGCTGACCTTCCCGGCGTTTCGCAGGAGCGCAATGGCCTCTTTTGCGCCAGGCACCCGGCGGGAGGCCATAGAATGAAAGGGCTTCTCGTCAGCAGAGGTGACGGCAACGCCCACAATATCGAACACAATGCCAATGGCCACAATGGCCAAAAGGATCAAAAACGCCACCAGCATGCCGGAGGCAGCCATGATCTCGTTGGACAGAAAGCTAATGGTAGCGGAGACCAGAATGGTAACACAGAAAATGGTCACGACCCATTTTGCCTGCTTCTTCTGCTCCCGCTTGGTACTGTCCGATTCGGTTTTTGACACAGGAATTCTCCTCGATAAATGAATAGTAAAAGAAAGCGGCAGCAGGCGGGATAAATCTTACGGCTTAGGTCGGGTTGGCTTTCCCCGGAAGGAACCATCCGTTGCCGGCATGGCCGTTTCCATTTGATCTCTCCGGATAGGTGTTGCCAAACCTATCTACCCGATTGCCACTGAGTCCGTACTGCAATCCCCCGCCTGCCCTTTTTAGGACAGTCTAGGTGTTTTCCACCGCAGCGAACGCCGTAGTCTTAGCCTCTTTTGCAAATATGGTTTCCAGAAGCGATTTCGGCATCCGTTATGGCCATAACGGATGGCCTCCTGTTCTTCTTTTCCCAGCATATTCACTCAAGGCAGGCTACGCTGCACGCAGCACACGATTCTGTGCACTGCCTTGCAGGTTCATATCCTGGTTCGTACGCGATCGGGCCCCGGCTTGGGGTTCAAAGCGTCGTCGCACAAGACCAAGTCTCCACGGAAAACGGGTCGTATGCCCCATGCCATTGGAGCGCGCCCGGAATCCTTAACCCCCAGCATCCACCCTAAACTGGGCGTAAAAAGCAGACACCAGGGACTTCACCGATGTGCCCTTCAAAGGATTTTTAGGCCCTTCCTGGAAAACGGCATCGCTGACTAGAATACTGCACCGCTTGAGAAGCATTATAACATAGACTTCTGGAATATACAAGTATTATTTGAATTTCTGTATATTTTTCACAGTTTATACGCTTCATTTTCAGCGTTTTGGAGTCCCGGACTCAGGAACCACTCCTCGATCAGGTCCTGATGGGTCACCGCCAGCGTCAGATTCCGGACTTCCTCCGGCGTGAAAAATCGCAGCTCCCGGGATTCCCTGCTGATGTGAAGCACTGGCTCCTGGGTAAACTCCAGGCCATAGAGCACAATCACCATTCGCCACACGCTGCCATCCCGATAGGCGGCAATGCGGCCAGGATTGTCGTAAACCTTCAATTTTTGGAAGGCGGACGGTGGGATCCGAAGTCCCAGCTCCTCGTAAATTTCCCGGCTCAGCGCCTGGCGGCCTGTTTCGTATCGTTTGGCGCCACCGCCAATCAGGCCCCACACATCCGCGTCCCGCCGCCGCTCCAGCAGCAGCTTTCCGTCCCAGGTCAGGATCACGTTGGCCCCCAGATGGGCTCCCTGGGTGGTCTTCGGTGCGGCTTTTGGGTCCGCATTGTAAAAAGTAACAATAGACATGGGATCTGCCTCCAATCTGCTCGATTCCTCTATTGATTGTAGCAAAGCCTATCCATGAAATCAAGTATTCACCAAAATCTCTTTTTTGCAGGACTTCCGGTCCGTAAATTTCTGTTGCGCCTTTCCCCCATCTCTGTTATAATTGCCGAAAGAGAGAAAGGCGGCCCTATTCTATGCTGAAATATCCCTGTTTGATTTTGGATCATGACGATACTGTGGTGCAAAGTGAGCTCACCGTAAATCTGCCCTATTTTCAGATGACTCTGGCCTCTTTCCGGCCAGGGTCCACCATTACCGAAGCAGAGTATGCGGATGGCTGCAATCGGCTGGGCTTTGCAGAATTTTGCCGCCAGCGCTTCGGCTTTACAGAGGAAGAGCTGGTAGCGGAATATCTCGGCTGGAAGGAATACATCAAAACCCACATTCCGGCCCCCTATCCCGGCATTGATGCCGTCATCCGGCGGCAGAAGGCCCTGGGGGGCAGGATCTTCGTGGTATCCCACTCTGCCAGGGAAAACATCAGCCGGGACTATGCCAAAAACTTCGGCATTCTCCCGGACGAAATCTACGGATGGGACCTGCCGGAGGAGCTGTGCAAGCCCAGCGACTATGCCCTGACCGCCATTATGAGAGACTTCGGCTTTTCCAAAAAGGAAATGCTGGTGGTGGACGATATGCGCCTGGGCTACACCATGGCAAAAAAACAGAACATTCCCATTGCCTTCGCCGCCTGGAGCCGCCAGAATTGCCCGAATATTCTGGATGAGATGAAAAAAATCTGCGATTTTCATTTTGATACTGTGAAGGAATTGGAAACTTTTCTGTTTGACTGAAATTGCTGTTTACACCTCTTGACAGAACTGGTATAATGTAGGCAGACAAAACGAGGAGGTGAGCGCTCTGGAAAAGGAAAGCATCAAGGTCATGGCCCGGAACCGGGAGGCCTACCACGAATACTTCGTAGAGGAAGAACTCGAGGCGGGTATTGAACTCTGCGGCACCGAGGTCAAGTCCATCCGGGCAGGCACCCTGAACCTGAAGGACAGCTGGTGCGGCATCAAAGACGGAGAGATGATCCTCAACCAGATGCACATCTCCCCCTATGACCACGGCAATATCTTCAACAAAGACACCAAGCGCCCCCGGCGGCTTCTGCTCCACAAGCGGGAAATCATGCGCCTCTTCGGCAAGGTCAAGCAGGACGGCTATTCCCTGATCCCCCTGTCCGTCTACTTCAAGGGCAGCCGGGTGAAGGTCAAGGTAGGCCTGTGCAAGGGCAAAAAGCTCTATGATAAGCGGGCTGCCGCCGCGGAGAAAGACGCCAAGCGTCAAATTGAACGAGCTATGAAGGAGAGATAATCCAATGAACCCTACTTTTAAGATCACTATGGAAAATGGCGGTGTCATCGAGGGCGAGTTGTATCCCGAGAAGGCACCCCAGAGCGTTTACAATTTCATCGATCTGTGCAATCATAACTATTACGACGGTTTGATCTTCCACCGGGTCATCCCCGGCTTCATGATCCAGGGCGGCTGCCCCGAAGGCACCGGTATGGGTGGCCCCGGCTACTGCATCAAGGGCGAGTTCTTCTTCAACGGTGTGAAGAACGACCTGAAGCACAAGCGGGGCGTGCTGAGCATGGCTCGGTCCTCCTCCCCCAATTCCGCTGGCAGCCAGTTCTTCATCATGCATGAGGATGCCAAGCATCTGGACGGCCAGTACGCCGCCTTCGGCAAGGTGACCAGCGGCATGGATGTGGTGGATGCTATCGCCTCCGTCAAGACCGGCCCCAACGACCGGCCCATCGCCGAGCAAAAAATCGCCTCCATCACTGTGGACACCCACGGGGAAACCTACCCCGAACCCAAGAAGCTGCCGGATCCTTACGGCCGGTTCTGATTTTTCTTCTCCGCCTCCGGAAGGAACTTCCCTTCCGAGGCTCCCATGGGGCCGTACTGGTTTCGACGGGGGTAGTGAGGCTGGAATAGCGGGTCGTGGTGCCTGGCCACGATAAAACGGGCGATTTTTTAAATTTAACTGACAACAATACTGTTGCTCTGGCTGCCTAATTAGGCGCCCATCCTCCCCGGAAGGTCCACGAGCCGGGCTAGGGTGTGATTTGAGTGGAGACCGTGCGTGTGCTAAGCTTTGCGTACACCATGAATCATGAAGCTACCAAGTCCCATAGGGTGTTTGTTCCCGCTGGGGCGAGGGAATGTAAATAACAAACTGCACCCGGAGAAGTTCTTTCCAAGTTGCTTTCGGACAGGGGTTCGATTCCCCTCGGCTCCACCAAACATTATTATACGAACCGGAACCAGCCAGCTCGTTATGATCGCCGGACTTTTCCGGCTGACCGTCAACAGGCCCTCCCACTAAGGGAGGGCCTGTTGCCTCACTTATATAGCTTTTGCAGGGTGAGAACCTCTTCCGCCGTATCGATCCAATTGTTGTGTTTTGCGTTGTACCGGGCCAGCGCTTCCGGCGTTCCGGGCCCGATCTATTTCCCGGACGGCCATCTCGTGCAGCCGATCGCTGTGCCTCCCGCTTAAAGCTTCTTCTTATATCCGCAGTCGCAGTATGGGCCGCCGGAGGCGAGAGTGTACTGCCGCACAAAGTCAGTCGCGCCGCCCGCCTCGCTCATGGTGTAGTCCAGACGGCACAGCGCGGGAGTGAGGTCATATAGCCCCAGCTTTTTCATCAGCACACAGATGCCGCATTTGGTGA
>URGL01000039.1 GCA_900547405.1 uncultured Eubacteriales bacterium | reverse complement strand
TCACCGTCACCACCAAGAAGGCCGCCGACAGCCTGACCGTTGCCTCCGGCAAGACCCTGGCCCTGAAGGCTACTGTGGAGCCTGCCAACGCCTCCAACAAGGCCGTCACCTGGTCCATCACCGATGGCAGCGCCTACGCCAAGGTCTCTTCCTCCGGTGTCATTACCGCCAATAAGGACCTGACCGGTGTGAAGACCGTTACCGTCACCGCCACTGCCAAGGATGGCTCCGGTGTCTCCGGCAGCGCCCAGGTCACCCTCCGTCCTCTGGTTCAGGGGCTGGAGATCAAGCGTCCCGGCGCTTCCGAGAACACCACCCAGGTGTGGGATATGGCCGCAGACAGCACATTGCAGCTCAGCGCCGTGACCTTCCCCGTGGCCGCCCGGAAGGACGTGACCTGGAAGTCCTCCAACGCCAAGGTGGCCTCCATTGACGCCGGTGGTAAGATCACCTGCCTGAAGGCCGGTACCGTCACCATCACCGCCACCGCCAAGGACGGCTCCGGCGAGAAGGCTTCCTTCAAGCTCACTGTGGTCAAGCGCATGAAGGACCTGACCCTGGAGAACGGTATCATCGCCGGTGGAAAGTCCCTGACCCTGAAACCCGTCATCACCCCCGCCGACACCACCAACAAGAAGCTCAGCTGGTCCGTGTCCGAGAATGAGGCCGGTATCAAGATCAGCTCCTCCGGCAAGCTCACCACCAAGGCCCTGAAGGAGCCTGTCACCGTCACCGTGACCGTAAAGGCCCTGGATGGCAGAGGCAAGACCGCCACCTGCGACGTGACCGTCTACCCCGCTACCACCAAGGTTACCATCGGCACCCCTGACGGCAGCACCCTGCCCACCAAGCTGGAGGCCGGGCAGACCCTGGAGCTGAAGGCCACCGGCAACGATGGCTCCGCCCAGGTCTTCACCTGGAAGAGCAGCAACAAGCTGGTCACCGTAAAAGACGGCCATGTCACCGCCGACCCCAAAGCTGTGGGTAAGACGGTAACCATCACCGCCACCGCCGCCGACGGCACCAACAAATCCGCCTCGATCAAGCTGAAGATCCTGGCTCCTGTGGCGCCCCAGGCCTGATCCCTTCATAGCGACCGGTCCCCAGAAATGGGGGCCGGTTTTTACTGCCCCGGAACTGACATTTTTCGACAATTTTCGGCAGTTACCAGTAGCGAAGGAGAATGCTTCATGATATGATAGCCCCAAAGGGGGCGAAAGAATGCGAAAGCTTTTCTGGTTTACCCTGGGCTTTGCCCTGGGCATGCTGGGGCTCACCACTGTGCTTTGGGGCCTGAGTCCTTGGTTTGGGCTTGTGGTCCTGGCTCTGGGGGCCTTGGCTCCTTTGGCTTCCCGGCGGTGGTCCCGGCTTTCTGTTCCGGCGGCGGTGCTGCTGGGAGTGGCTGCCGCCTGGGGCTGGATGGAGCTGGTCCAGGCCCGGTTTTATACGCCCCTGAAAATTCTGGACGGCCAGACCGGTACGGCGGAAATTCTGGCTCTGGACTATGGGGAGCAGACGAACTACGGTACGCAGGTGAAGGGCCGGATCTACCTGGAGGGAAAGGGCGGCACGCTGGTGGCATACCTGAAAGAGGATACCCCGGTGGAGCCCGGAAACCGGCTGACAGGGGAGTTCCGGTTCCGGCTGACCCTGCCCGGCGGGGAGAAGGAATCCAGCTATGCCGCCTCCTCCGGTATTTTCCTCCGGGCCACGGCCAGGTCGGCCACGGCGGTGGAGCCGGGACAGGCGGAGAGCCTGCGGTTCTTTCCCCAAAGGCTGGCAAAGAGAATGAAGGACGTTCTCCGGGGGTGCCTGCCGGAGGATGTGTTTCCCTTCGCCCAGTCCCTGCTGCTGGGAGACAGCGATGCGCTGGACTACGGCACCAAAACGGCCCTGACGGTCAGCGGTATCCGGCACATCATCGCCGTGTCCGGGCTCCATGTGGGGGTGCTGTGGCTGCTGATCCGGCGGCTTGCGGGAAACCGGCGGTACCTCACCGCCCTGGTGGGCATTCCGGCTGTGGCACTGTTCGCGGCTCTGGTGGGATTCACCCCCTCCGTGTGCCGGGCAGGGCTCATGGTGGGGCTGATGATGCTGGCAGAGTGCTTGGGCCGGGAATATGACCCGCTGACGGAATTATCCCTGGCAGCCCTGGTGCTGCTGGTGTTCAATCCCTTTACGGTCCTTTCCGCCGGATTCCAGCTGTCGGTGCTGAGTGTGCTGGGGATCCTCTTGTTTGAGGGGCCCATCCAGGAAAAGCTGGAAGAGGTGCTGTGGCCCCGGCTGGCGGGGCCCATTGCCGTTACCTTTAGCGCCATGAGCCTGTCCACCCCCTTGGCTGCCTGGTATTTTGGGGTGGTCAGCCTGGTGGGTGTGGTGACGAATCTGCTGGTGCTGCCCCTGGTCACCGTGATTTTTTACGGCGTGGGGGCGGTCTGCGCCCTGGGCGGCATCTCCCCAATGCTGGGCGGGCTTCTGGGGCGGCTCCTGGCCTGGCCCATCCGGCTGGTGCTGGTGACGGCCCGGCTCCTTGGCCGGGTGCCCTTCGGGGCCCTGTATCCCTGGGGCCTGTTTCATGCCCTGGCTCTGGCGGGGATCTATGTCCTGCTGATTTTCTATGCCCTCTTCCACAAGGGAAGGCTCCGGTATTATGTGGCCGCCTCCGCCTGTGTGGCGGCGGCCTGGGTTTTTCTGGGGGGCTGGCTTCCCAGGCAGGAGGATTTCCGGCTTGCGGTGCTGGATGTGGGCCAGGGCCAGTGCCTGGTCCTGAGCAGCCGGGGGCAGACCCTGGTCATCGACTGCGGGGGCCGGACCGGGCAGAGCGCTGCGGACAGGGCGGCGGAGTATCTGCTGAGTCAGAACATATACAGGGTGGATGCCCTGGCGCTGACTCACTTCGATGAGGACCACGCCGGTGGGGCACAGTACCTGCTGAGCCGGGTGAAAGCGGAGACTCTGCTTCTTCCCGAGGGGAAGGAGGAACGGGTCATCCCCTTCGGGGCGGGGACACTGCGGCTTTTTCCCTATACCGGCGGGAATTCCCGGCAGGAAAACAGCATGGCCATCTTGTTTGAATCGGAAAATTGTGTTATACTGGTCACCGGCGATTTGGACCAGGCCGGGGAGCGGCGGCTGGTGCGGGAGGGAAAGATCCCCCGGACGGATATCCTGGTGGTGGGCCACCACGGCTCCAAAAACGCCGCCTCGGCAGAGCTGCTGGAGGCGGCAAGGCCCAAGGTGGCGGTGATCTCCGTGGGAGCGGACAATCCCTTCGGCCACCCCCATCAGGAAACCCTGGACCGGCTGGAACGGGCCGGGGCCGCGGTTTTCCGGACGGACCAATCGGGCACCATTGTAATCAGGAGGTAACGCTGTGGCGAAACCCAAGGCTGCCGGCGAGGAGCTGGAGCGCTTAAAGCGGCAGATCAAAAACAAAGAGGCGGGACGGCTCTACTTCTTCTTCGGAGAAGAGACCTTTCTGCTGGAATACTATCTGGGCCAGATGAAGAAGCTCCTGCTGGAGGAGCTGACGGAGTCCTTCAACTTCCACCGGTTCAATGGGGAGACCTTTGACCTGACGGAATTTGGGGAGGCGGTGGAGAATCTGCCCATGATGGCGGAGCACACCCTGGTCCAGGTGGACGACATTGACCCCTTCAAAATGAACGAATCGGACCGGGACCGGATGGGGGACATTCTCTCGGACATTCCGGACTACTGCACCGTGATCTTTGTGTATGGAGGTCAGGGGTGGAAGCCGGACCAGCGGATGAAAAAGCTCTGGGAGGCCGTCAAACGCTCCGGCGCTCTGGTGGAGTTTGCCAAGCAGGATCAGCGGCACCTGATCGACTGGCTCACCCGGCGGTTTGCCGCCAAGGGGAAGAAAATCACCCCGGAGCTGTGCGTCTACCTCATCGACATCACCGACGGCACCATGACCTCCCTTTTGGGGGAGGTGGAGAAGATCTGCGCCTACTCCGGCGCGGACACCATCTGCCAGGCGGATATCGACGCGGTGACGGAGCCGGTGCTGGATGCCATGGTGTTCCAGATGACGGACCTGATGAGCGCCGGAAAGTATGACCAGGCCCTGGTGAAATTACAGCAGCTATTAAAGATGCAGCAGGAGCCGGTGCTGATCCTGGGGGCCATCGGGGCCCATTTCCGCCGCCTGGGCACTGCCCGGACCCTGCTGGACAACCGGAGGACCAGCAGCGAACTGCAAAAGCTCTGCAATCTGTCGGATTATCCGGCCCGGAAGACCATGGAGGCCGCCCGGGGCTTCTCAGCGCCCTTCTGCAAAAAGGCGGCAGAGCTGATATTGGAGACGGACTACAGGCTGAAAACCTCCTACGACGACAGCCAGCGGCTTCTGGAATTACTGGTGCTGGAGCTGGCCCGGGAGGCAAGCCATGGTTAAAATCAAGGAAGCCATTCTGGTAGAGGGCCGCTACGATGCCAACACCCTGCATCAGGTGGTGGATGCCACGATTTTTGAAACGGCAGGCTTCGGTATTTTCAAAGACCGGCAGAAAATGGATATGCTCCGCCGGGTGGCGGAAAAGCGGGGCCTCATTGTCCTGACGGACTCCGATGGGGCGGGCTTTCTCATCCGCAACCACGTGAAAAGCGCCATTCCCGGCAAGTACCTGAAGCACGCCTACATCCCGGACGTTCCGGGAAAAGAGAAGCGGAAAGCCGCCCCGGGCAAGGAGGGGAAGCTGGGGGTGGAGGGCATGAGGCCGGATATCCTCCTGGAGTCCCTCCGTCAGGCGGGAGCCACCATAGAAGGGGAGGGGACCGCCCCCCAAAAGGCCGCCGCCATCACCAAGCAGGATTTCTGCGACTGGGGCCTTTCCGGCGGCCCGGACAGCGGGGAGAAGCGGAAAGAACTGCTGAAAATCCTGGATTTCCCGGAGAGAATCAGCGCCAACGCCCTATTGCAGGCGGTGAATCTGCTGTATACAAGGGAAGAGCTGGAGGAAATCATCGGGAAATAAGCATTTGGCTGGGCCAAAGTCCAGCAGCCCCCGCCGGAGGTCGCCTTCCCCCACGGGGAAGGTGGCAGGGCCATCGGCCCTGACGGATGAGGGGAAAACCCTCTCCTGGGAGAGGGTGGCAGGGCGAAGCCCTGCCGGGTGTGGGGCGGTATGAACTCCGACTCGGTACCGCCCCTACGGGCTATCCCATTCATCTTGGCTCTGTTCTTTGGGAGGGCTGGGTCCCCCTCATCCGTCCCGGGCTGCGCCCGGTCCACCTTAAGCGTAGGGGAAGGCGACCTCCGGCGGGGGCTGCTCGACTTCGGCTCCGCCAAAGTCTGATTTATCTTTTCCTGTCTGCACAAACCCGGTTGCCCTTCCCTTCCATTTGTGGTATACTTTTCTAAAAACAATCTTCACCCTGTTTCAGGGAGGTATTTCACGATGGACGACAACTTAATTCCAACCGAAGAAGAGCTGGACGACGATGCCTTTCTGGCTTCCTTGGATGATCTTTTGAAGGAGGACAGCGAAGAATCAGCCTCTCCGAAAGACGAACCGGAAGAGGCCATAGAAAAGGAAAAAAAGCAGCCCCCCAAGTGGCTGCTCCCAGCGCTGGGCGCTGTAGCGGCTTGTGCTCTCGTTGCCCTGGGCATTTACGGCATTCTTACCCTGGCGGACCCCTATCACCTGAAGATTGTGGATGGGGTCAGCTTTGGAACGGTGGACCTGTCCAATATGACCAAGGGGCAAGCAAAAAAGGCCCTGAATGCGGCTTATAAAAATCCAACCATGACCGTTTCCTTCCCGGACTTTGGGCTGCCCCTGAAAGAATCCGGCACCGTGAGCCTGAGCAGCCTGAGCATCACCCCGGATGGGGCGGGTGTCTATGTAGACACCACCGGAGCCCTCCAGGCGGCCTATGCCGTGGGGCGGACGGAAGAAGCCCAGGACGGCACCGCGATCCCATTTGCGGACTTCCTGACCCTGGATACTGAGGCCCTTCGGAAGAATGTGGCGGACTTTGAAGAGCGGCTGCAAAGCTACACCGTCCCCCACACCGCCTACTTAGAAGGAGACAAGCCGGATGTGACAGATCCCAAGGCTGTCCCCCAGACCTTGGTCATCACCCCCAGCCAGGCAGGGCCCAAAATCGATGGGGATACCCTGTACGAAGACCTGCTGGCCGCCTATCAGGCGGGAAATCTCAGCTGCACCTACTCCGGGTCTGTTACCAAAACCACCCCGGAGCTTGCGGACCTGCAAAGCATCTACGACGAGAATTGCTTCGCCGCCCAAGAGCCCTCCATCGACAAACAGACCCTGGAGGTCACCCCGGGAAAGCGGGGCTATGAATTTGACGTTGCCGATGCCACCAAGCGGATGCGTAAGCAAGGCGAAGCAGACCTGCGCATCCCCCTGACCATTACCCAGCCCACAATTTCCGACGACGACGTCTACTTCCAGGACGTGCTGGGCCACTGCGAAACGCCCTACAGCAACAATCCCAAGCGGATCGTGAATTTAGGACTGGCCTGCAAGGCTCTGGACGGCCTGGTGCTGGAGCCGGGACAGGAATTCTCCTACAACGATACTCTAGGGGAGCGCACCGCCGAAAAGGGCTACCAGCCCGCCCCGGCCTACTCGGGAACCACTCTGGTGGATTCCTTGGGCGGCGGCATCTGTCAGGTGTCTTCCACACTGTACTTAGCCAGCGTCTACGCCGAGCTCACCATCCTGGAGCGGGTGAACCATGGCTTCCCGGTGCATTACATTCCCTATGGCATGGACGCCACCGTCAACTGGGGCTTCACAGACCTGAAAATGCGCAACGACTCTCCCCTGCCGGTGAAGATCCGTGCCGAAACCTCCGACGGCTACGTCCGCATCGATATTCTGGGCACCGAAGTCCGGGACTACGACATCAAAATGACCTACAGCGTAGGCGGCCGGTATGTAAAGACCTTCAAAAGCAAATATGACAAACAGACCGGCGAGTTTCTCTCCAAGGAGGAAGTGGCCCTGTCGGCATATATGGAGGATGTGTTTTAAACCCTCTCCTGGGAGAGGGTGGACTGGGCATAGCCCAGGACAGGTGTGGGGCGGCATACAGGAATGACCTGGTACCGCCCCTCTTCCGTCTCGGCCGCGCCGAGCCACCTTCCCCCAGGGGAAGGTATAGAAAGCCCCGGGCCTTTGGCAGGTCCGGGGTCATATTATTTCCTTTACGCAATGGTCATGATCCAGCCCTCGGGGGCGGGGATGGTGCCCATCTGGATACCGGTGAGGGTCTTGTAGAGCTTCTCTACCACGGGACCCATACCGGCATAGGTGTACTCCTTGCCATGGTCCACGATCTTGCCCACAGGAGAGATAACGGCGGCAGTGCCGCACAGGCCGGCCTCGGCAAAGCTGCCCAGCTCGTTGACACCTACCACACGCTCTTCAACTTCCAGATTCAGGTAATCCTTGGCCACCTGGACCAGACTGCGGCGAGTGATAGAGGGCAGGATGGTGCCGGACTTGGGAACCACCAGCTTGCCGTCCTTGGTGACAAAGAGGATGTTGGCACCGCCGGTCTCCTCGATGTGGGTCCGGGTAGCAGAGTCCACATACAGGTTCTCATCGTAGCCCTGCTCATGGGCATCCACAATGTTGTAGAGGCTCATAGCGTAGTTCAGGCCCGCCTTGATGTGGCCTGTGCCTCTGGGGGCTGCCCGGTCCAGGTCGGAAATACGGATGGTCAAAGGCCGGACGCCGCCCTTGAAGTAGGGGCCTACAGGGGTACCGAAGACACGGAACTGGAACTCGCTGGCAGGCTTCACACCGATGACGGGGTCATAGCCAAACATATAGGGCCGCAGGTACAGGCTGGCACCGGAGCCGAAGGGGGGCACCCAGGCGGCATTGGCCTTCACGGTCTGGTAGATGGCATCCAGGAACCGCTCTTTGGGGAACACGGGCATTTTCATTCGCTCACAGGACTGGATCATCCGCTCGGCATTCAGGTCCGGGCGGAAGCAAACGGTCTTGCCGTCCTGGGTGGTGTAGGCCTTCATGCCCTCGAACACGGTCTGGGCGTACTGCAGGACGCAGGCGCACTCGTTCATGGTGATGTTGGCATCGGTGGTCAAGCCGCCCTCATCCCAGGCGCCGTCCTTGTAGTTGGACACATAACGGTAATCCGTCTGCATATAGCCGAAGCCGATATTGCTCCAGTCGATATTTTTCTTTTCCATAGTCGCGCAACTCCCTTTTCTTTTTGAGTCCTCCCTATGATAGCACGTTCTTCCGGGAAGGTCAAGAAGAAAATACGCCGCTGGCGGACAGATGTCTTCGTCTTTTTCTATATTCCCTCATTTCCTCCTTGTATTTTTCTCCGAAAACAGCTATAATAATTCCACTATGGAAAGTTAGGAGAGATACGATGGCGAATAACGAATGGGATAACTGGGGCCGGAGTATCCAGGAGCTGATCGACAAGGCGGTAAACTCCCAGGATTATCAGGAGCTGAGCCGCAACATCGGGAAGACCATTGACAAGGCCTTCTCCGCCAGCTCCGAGGCAGTGCGCCGGGCAGCCAATTCCGCGCCGAAAAACAGCGCTTATCACGACTACTACACAACTCCGAAGGTGACTGTAGAGCCCAAAAAGGAAACACTCCCCGCTCTTTACGGCAGCCCCAACGGGGAGACCACAAAAGGCATTTTGCAGACCGTATTCGGCGGGATCCTGGCCGTGGCGGCCCTGGGATTGGTGATCCCCTTTGGCGTATTGTCCATCGTTGGCAGTGCCGGATTCGTGGTAGGGTTTCTGGCCGGCGGGGCTGCTCTGGCAGGCGGCACGGCTCTGCTGTGCTCCGGTATCGGCACCCTGGCCAAGGTCAGCCGGTTTAAGGTCTATCTCAAGGCCCTGGGGACCAAGACCAGTATCACCCTGGAACGGCTCTCCCGGAGTGTAGGCAAGAACGAGCGGTTTGTCCGGAAAGAGCTGCAAAAGATGATCAAGCAAGGGCTCTTCCTGGAGGGCCACCTGGACAATGAGCAGAAGAACCTGATCACCAGCGACGAGACCTTCCAGGAGTTCGAGCGCAGCCGCCTGGAGCTGGAGCAGCGGAAGCGGTCCCAAGCCGTCCAGGCAGCGAAGTCCCCGGATCCGAAGATCCAAGAGGTTCTGGACAAGGGCAACGCCTACGTAAAGGAGATCCGCCGGTGCAACGATGAAATCCCCGGAGAGGAGATTTCCGCAAAAATCGACCGGATGGAGGCCATTGTCCGGAAGATTTTCGAACGGGCGGAGGCCCATCCGGAGGTCATCCCGGACATGAAAAAGCTGATGGATTACTATCTGCCCATGACCGTTAAGCTCCTGAACGCCTATGCGGATATGGATCGGCAGCCCGTTCAGGGCGAGACCATCCGCAAATCCAAGCAGGAAATTGACGCTACCCTGGACACCCTGAACGCCGCCTTTGAAAAACTGCTGGACGAGCTGTTTCAGGATGCTGCCATAGATGTTTCCAGCGACATTTCCGTACTCAATACGCTGCTGGCCCAGGAGGGCCTGACCGGCAGCGATTTCGACCTGAAATAAGGAGGACACCCAAATGGACTTTGAAGAAATCGAGACCCCCAGCCTGACCCTGGAACCGGAGCTGGACCTGGAGCCTGCTCAGAAAGCATCCCCTGTCCCCGCAGAGGAGCCTGCCATCCCTCAGCCGGTGCTCTCCCCTGCCGAGCAGAAAATGGTGGCCGACTTTGCCGCCAAAATCGACATTGAAAACACCAACCAGATCCTGCAGTACGGTGCAGGCACTCAGAAGAAAATGGCGGACTTCTCCGACACCGCGCTTGCCAACGTCCGCACCCAGGATCTGGGGGAAGTGGGGGACCTGCTGGTAAACGTCATGGGCGAGCTGAAGGGCCTGGACCAGGAAGAAGAGAAAGGCATCTTCGGCTTCTTTAAGAAGCAGTCCAACAAGCTGGAACTGATGAAAAGCAAATACGCCAAGGCGGAAGTGAACGTAGAGAAGATCTGCTCTGCCCTGGAGCAGCACCAGGTCCGGCTCCTGAAGGACTCCGCCGTGCTGGACAAAATGTATGACCAGAACCTGGCCTATTTCAAGGAGCTGACCATGTATATTCTGGCCGGAAAGCAGAAGCTCCATGATGTCCGGGAGGGGAAGCTAAAGGAGCTGGAGGCCACCGCCCAGCGGACTGGCCTTGCCGAGGATGCCCAGGCAGCCAGAGATCTGGCAGAGAAGTGCAACCGGTTCGAAAAGAAGATCTACGACCTGGAGCTGACCCGGACCATCTCCATCCAGACTGCCCCCCAGATCCGGATGATTCAAAACAACGACACCGTCATGGTTGAGAAGATCCAGACCACCCTGGTAAACACCATTCCCCTATGGAAAAATCAGATGGTCCTGGCGCTGGGCATTGCCCACTCCACCGAGGCCGCCACAGCTCAGCGGCAGGTCAACGATGTAACCAATTCTCTGCTGAAAAAGAACGCCGAAGCCCTGCACATGGCCTCTGTAGAAACTGCCAAGGAGGCAGAGCGGGGCATTGTGGACATTGAGACCCTGAAAAAGACCAACCAGGATCTGATCGCTACACTGGACGATGTGATGAAGGTCCAGGCTGAAGGCCGCCAGAAGCGCCTGGCCGCGGAAGCGGAGATGGCAAAGATGGAAGCGGATCTGAAGAACAAGCTGCTGGAGATCCGCAGCGGGAAATAATTCTCCCCCTGCCTTCTCCTGCCTGGAGAAGGCAGGAGAAGGCAGGGGGCGCTTTACCGCACGCCGGTGACGGTGTATTTCCCGCCGCAGGCGGCGGCTTCCTTCAGCAGGGTATCCGTTACATTTTCTCTCAGCTCCACCACGGCGGTGCCGGAATCCTTGCTGACCTGGGCAGAAATGACCTGGGGCAGTGCCTCCAGGGCGCTCTTGACTCTGGCCTCGCAGTGGCTGCAGCCCATACCTTCGATATAAACGGTTTTGTTCATAGCATTTTTCTCCTTATTCAATATTGGTTACTTGATATCCTTCGTCTTCAACGGCCTTCTTGAGTATGGCGTTGGGGACTTCTTTCTTTAGGACCACCCGAGCAATTCCCTTCTCGTGGTCCGCCTCGGCAGAGGCAACACCCTCCAGCTTTTCCAAGGCAGTCTTTACGGCATTTTCGCAGTGGCCGCACATCATGCCCTCAACATGGATGGTCTTCTCCAGGCTGTCTTCCTGGGTCTGGCGTTTCTTTGTTTCCCTGGCCTTGTGATCCCGGCCCCCATCGTAAAGCTTACACAGGTTTAAGCGCAGGGCATTGGTCACCACGCAGAAGCTCGAAAGGCTCATGGCGGCGGCGCCGAACATGGGGTTCAGGGTCAGACCCCAATGGGCATAGCAGCCGGCGGCCAGAGGAATGCCGATCACATTGTAGAAAAAGGCCCAGAACAGGTTCTCGTGAATGTTTCGCAGAGTGCTCCGGCTCAAGCGGATGGCAGCAGGCACATCCAGCAGGCTGCTCTTCATCAGCACCACATCCGCGGCATCAATGGCCACGTCTGCTCCGGCGCCGATGGCGATGCCCGTGTCGGCTCTTGTCAGGGCAGGGGCATCGTTGATGCCGTCCCCCACCATGGCCACCTTGCCCTTGGATTTCAGTCGGCGAACCACAGCCTCTTTACCGTCAGGCAGCACATCGGAGATCACCTGGTCCACTCCGGCCTGAGCGCCGATGGCCTTGGCAGTGCGGGCATTGTCGCCAGTAAGCATGACCACCCGGATGCCCATATTTTTCAGCTGCCGGATGGCCTCGCCGGAATCCGCCTTGATGGTATCCGCCACAGCCACAATACCCAGGAGCTTGCCGTCCTTTGCAAACAGCAGGGGGGTCTTGCCCTGCTCTGCCAGGGTTTGCGCCCGGTCGGACATTTCCTGGGAAACAGGGACCAGGGCGGACACATATTTCAGGCTGCCGCCCAGCAGCTCCTCCCCAGCCAGTTTGCCCCGAAGGCCGTTGCCGGGCAGGGCCTCGAAGTCCTCCAGATTGGCGGGGGTCATGTCCTTCTTCTCCCCTTCCGCCAGGATGGCCTTGGCCAGAGGATGCTCGCTTTTGGCTTCCAGAGCCAGAGACAGGGCCAGAAGCTCCTCCTCGCTGATGCCCTGCTCCGGCACCAGATCCGTCACCTTGGGGGCACCCTCGGTAATGGTGCCGGTTTTGTCCAGGACTACGATATTGGTCTTACCGGTCTGCTCCAGGCTGACGGCAGTCTTGAAGAGGATGCCGTTCTTGGCACCTACGCCGTTGCCCACCATAATGGCAACCGGGGTGGCCAGACCCAGGGCGCAGGGGCAGCTGATGACCAGCACAGAGATGCCCCGGGCCAGGGCGTAGGCAAAGCTCTGGCCCAGCAGAAGCCAGACCACGGTGGTGATGATGGCAATGGCAATGACCGTAGGCACGAACACGCCGGAAACCTTGTCGGCGATCTTGGCAATGGGGGCCTTGGTAGCGGCCGCGTCGGAGACCATCCTGATGATCTGGGACAAGGTGGTGTCCTCTCCCACCCGGGTGGCCCGGCAGCGCAGGAAGCCGGACTGGTTCACCGTAGCGGCGGAGACACCGTCCCCCGGTGCCTTATCCACGGGGATGCTCTCGCCGGTGAGGGCAGACTCGTTCACAGCCCCGGTGCCCTCCAGCACCACGCCGTCCACCGGGATGTTCTCCCCGGGGCGAACCACAAATTCGTCTCCCTTCTGGACCTGGTCAATGGGTACGGTGATCTCTTTGCCATCCTTCACAACCACCGCCGTCTTTGGTGCCAGCTTCATCAGGCCCTTCAGGGCATCGGTGGTCTTGCCCTTGGAGCGGGCCTCCAGCATTTTGCCTACGGTGATGAGGGTCAGGATCATGGCGGCGGACTCAAAATAGAATTCGTCCATGTACATCATGACCCCGTCCATATTCCCATGGACCTGGGCATCCGTCATGGCAAACAGGGCATAGACACTCCAGACAAAGGAGGCCATGGAGCCCAGGGCCACCAGGCTATCCATATTGGGTGCCTTGTTTTTCAGGGCTGTGAAGCCGCTGATGAAGAACTTCTGATTGATGACCATGATGATCCCGGCCAGCAGGAGCTGCACCAAGCCCATGGCCACGTGGTTTCCATGGAACCAGGCCGGCAGGGGCCAGCCAAACATCATGTGGCCCATGGAGAAATACATAAGCACCGCCAGGAAGCCCAGGGAATAGAGAAGCCGCTTTTTGAGCCTGGGTGTCTCGTGGTCTGCCAGGGCATCCTCCTGGCTTTCCTGCTTGGTCTGGCCCTTGGGGCTTGCCCCATAGCCCGCCTTCTGGACCGCCTGAATGATCTCAGCACTGGAGGCAGTCCCCTCCACGCCCATCGAATTGGTCAAGAGGCTGACGGAGCAGGATGTGACCCCCGGCACCGCGTTTACCGCCTTTTCCACCCGGGCAGAGCAGGCGGCGCAGCTCATGCCCGTGACATTGTATTGTTCCATATGGTTCTCCTTTTAAGGCTTTATTTCATGAGTTTTTGCAGAATGGTGACCAGCTCATCGATGACCTCGTCCTTTCCTTCCCGGATGTCCCGGGCCACGCATCCTTCAATATGATGGGCAAGAATTTCCTTATTAAACGCATTCATAGCTGCGTTGACAGCAGCGGACTGGGTCAGAATGTCATAGCAGTAGGCATCCCGTTCGATCATAGCCTGGAGGCCCCGGACCTGACCCTCGATCCGTTTCAGCCGGTTCAGGAGCTTCTTTTTCTCCTCCGGCTGGCGCAGGGTGGTTTTGTCCATGCCGCCGCAGCAACAACAGCTCTTTTCTTCTTCCATGGCGGAACGCTCCTTTCTGGATACCCCCTTGGGGTATCTTCATTATATACCCCTATAGGGTATTTTGTCAAGAGGCTGCCGTAAAAAAAAATTTTCCCTCCGGAAATTTCCGGAGGGAAAACGCCACAGGATTCTGTTTTTGATAAGGCCTTAGCCCATGCTGACGTAGTCCATGCAGACCCAGCCGCTCTTGATGCAACCCCAGGTGGTGCCGTTGATCTTGAACTGGGCCAGGATGTCCAGCTCATCGCCTTCCTTGTAGCCACCCACCACTTTGTACTTGGTACCCGGGCCCTGGCGAACGTTGATGGCGCTGCCGGTAACGGTGCCGGTGCCGGCGTCTTCACCGGTGTCCCCATCGATGTAGACATAGTCCAGGCTGATCCAGCCGTCCTTGGTGCGGCCCCAGGTGGTGCCGTTTACGTTCTCTTTCTCGTAGAGCTCTACCCGGGTCAGGTAGGTGTAGCTAGCCACGGACTTACTGTCGGTACCGGCGGCGGCGCGGACATTCAAAGTGCTGCCGGTGACCAGGCCTCTGTCGATGACCTTTTCATTGGTGGTGGTATTGTTGGTAGTGGTGTTGTTCGTAGTAGAGTTGTCGGTAACCGTGCCGGTGAGGCTCACGTAGGTCATGCTGACCCAGCCCTTGCTGGTCCGGCCCCAGCCGTTCTTGGTCTCCAAAACGTTGATCTTATCGCCCTTCTTGTAGACAGCCACAACCTTGGCATCCTTGTCGGCGCTCTCCCGGACGTTCAGGGTGCTGGCCAAAACGGTGCCGTTGCCGGTGGCGTTGTTGGTGGCAGTATTATTGGTCGTGTTGTTGCTGGTGGTGGGGGCGGTGGTCGCCGCCGAAGCAGTGGTGGCGGTGCTGTTGTCTGTGCCGCCGGCGGGGGTAGTGGTAGAGCCGCCCACGGTCACATTGCTCATATCCAGGAACTCCACATCCACCCAGCCCTTCAGGGGGATATAGGCCCACTGGGTACCGTTATTGGTCTCTACACGGTTGACCTCCACCTCGTCGCCGGCATTCAGCTGGCTGAGCACATTGCTGTCGGTGGTGGGGGCGGAGCGGACGGGAGCCTTCTCTTTGACAGTGGCCACGTTGGCCTTTGCGGCAGGCTTGGTCGTGGGAACCGTGGTAGGCTCGGTGGTAGTAGCAGGGGCAGTGGATTCGGAAGGATCGGTAGACTCTACCAAATTCAGCCCGCCGGTGGACTCTGTAGAAGGTGCCGGGTCCTTCTTGCCGAAGCAGCCGGTAAACATGGTGGTACACAGCACCGCACAGGCGGCCAGACTGAGGACACGGGTCTTATTGAAGGGGTAATTCATAACGTTCCCTCCCTTTCTTGTTTTTCTGTGCCCATTATACCTTGCTGATGGGGGAAATGTCAATAGGATAAGATTTATTTAATAAACCAATATCTTCCATTTCCGTCTATTTATTCCCCTGCAAAGCCTTGACACACCCCCTATGAAAATGGTAAAATAGGGTTGCAATGAACGGGAAGAGTACCGCGTTACCGCCATTCAGAGAGCCTGGGCCATGGCTGGGAGCCCGGGCGGGCCCATGCGGGAAGGTGCGCCCGGGAGCGCTTACAAGTGGATAACCCAAGTAATAAATCAGAGTGGAACCGCGGAAGACCTCCGCCTCTTGGTAGATTCTCCCCCTTTGGGGCAGAATAGGCAAGAGGCGTTTTCTTTTTCCCGTCCGCCTGTCAGGAGGAAACAAATATGTATCTTTACAATTCCCTTTCCCACAAAAAGGAGCTCTTTACCCCAAAGGATCCCGCAAATGTGAAAATGTACACCTGCGGCCCCACGGTGTATCACTATGCCCATATCGGCAATCTGCGGACCTACATCATGGAAGACGTACTGGAAAAGAGCCTGCGGTATATGGGCTACGGTGTCAAGCGGGTGATGAACATCACAGACGTAGGCCACCTGTCCTCCGATGCCGACACCGGCGAAGACAAGATGCTCAAGGGCGCCGCCCGGGAGCACAAAACCGTCATGCAGGTGGCAAAATTCTACACCGATGCCTTCTTCTCCGACTGCGACAAGCTGAACATCAAGCGGCCTGATGTGGTGGAGCCTGCCACCAACTGCATCCCCGAATATATCCACATGGTCGAAACTCTTCTCCAGAAGGGCTATGCCTATCTCGCCGGGGGCAACGTGTACTTCGACACCTCCAAGCTGGAAAAATACTATGTCTTCAACGACCACGACGAAGAAGATCTGGCCGTTGGCGTCCGGGAGGGTGTGGAAGAAGACACCAACAAGCGAAATAAAAACGACTTTGTTCTCTGGTTCACCAAGAGTAAATTCGAGGACCAGGCCCTGAAATGGGACTCCCCCTGGGGTGTGGGCTATCCCGGCTGGCACATTGAGTGCTCCTGCATCTCCATGAAGCACCTGGGAGACTATCTGGATCTGCACTGCGGCGGCATAGACAATGCCTTTCCCCACCACACCAACGAGATCGCCCAGTCTGAAAGCTACCTGGGCCATCCCTGGTGCAGCTACTGGTTCCATGTCCACCATCTGAACACCGACCATGGCAAAATGAGCAAATCCAAAGGCGAATTCCTGACGGTTTCCCTGCTGGAGGAAAAAGGCTACGACCCCATGGCCTACCGGTACTTCTGCCTCCAGAGCCACTACCGCCGGAATCTGGTCTTCTCCTGGGAGAATCTGGACAACGCTGCCGCCGCCTATGAAAAGCTCATCGCCAGGATCGCCGCCCTGACCGGCGAGGGTGAGGTAGATATGGATGCCTACATTGCCATGAAGGAGAAATTCCTCGGAGCTCTGAACGGCGACCTGAACACCTCCCTGGCCGTCACCGCCGTCTTTGACGTGCTGAAGGCTAAGGTGAGCGACGCAACCAAGCTATACGCCCTGCAAGACTTTGACCGGGTGCTGTCCCTGAACCTGATCCCCGCCGCCGAGGCCCTGAAGGCCAAGCAGAAGTCAGAGGCCCAGGCCAGTGCCGACCCCGAGATCGATGCTCTGGTCCAGGCCCGGACCGAGGCCAAGAAGGCCAAAAACTTTGCCGAGGCAGACCGGATCCGGGACCAGCTGAAAGCCATGGGTGTAGAGATCATCGATACCCCCCAGGGAACCAAGTGGAGAAAAGTATGAAGCTAATGATTCTGGACGGCAACAGCGTCATCAACCGGGCCTTCTTCGGCGTCAAGCCCCTGACCACCCGGGATGGGCTGTATACCAATGCCATCTACGGATTTCTGAACATTCTGGAGCGGATGGAGAAGGAGGAGCAGCCCGATGCGGTATGCGTGGCCTTCGACCTCCACGGCCCCACCTTCCGGCACCTGAAATATGAGGGCTACAAGGCCAACCGCCACGGCATGCCCGATGAGCTGGCAGCCCAGATGCCCATTATGAAGCAGGTGCTCACCGCCATGAACATCCCCATTTATTCCGCGGAAGGCTGGGAGGCCGACGACGTGATCGGCACCGTGGGGAAGCTCTGCGGTGAAAAGGACTGGCAATGCGTCATCGTCACCGGAGACCGGGACAGCTTGCAGCTCATTGACCAGCACGTCAACGTAAAGCTGGTGATCTCCAAGCCCGGAAACACCGCTGCTACCTTATACAATGAGGACCTGTTTCGGGAGGAATACGGCTTTGAGCCCAAGCGGCTCATTGATCTAAAGGCCCTGATGGGCGACTCTTCGGACAATATCCCCGGTGTCGCCGGGGTTGGCCCCAAAACCGCCAAGGAACTGCTCTATAAGTTTGGGACTCTGGATGGGGTCTACCAGCATCTGGAGGACCCCTCTATCCGGCCCAAGCTCCGTGAAAAGCTGGAGACCGGCAAGGAAAGTGCCTATCTATCCTACGACCTCGCCACCATCATCCCGGAGGCTCCTATTGTCTTCTCCCCGGAGGACGCTCTGAAAAAGGAATACAACAAGCCGGAGCTCTACGCCCTGTTCCAGAAACTGGAATTCGTGCGGCTCATCGACAAATACGGTCTGCGGGGTACGGAGCTCTCCCCTGCCGCCGCGGAAACCGTTGTCAGCCTGCAAACCCTGCCCAAGGTGGAAACACTGCCGGAGACACTCAAAAAATGTGCCTTCTACCTGGCCCCCGACGGCACCCTGGCCTTTGCCTGGGCGGATGGCCTTTGCCAGCTGACACCTATGGAAGCCCAGATGGTCGCCCTGCCCCACTGCGAGGGCATGATCCTCCACGATGCCCGGGCAACTTTGCACCATCTGGAGGATCTGGGCATCCACTGGGACCAGGTGGAATTCGATACTGCCCTGGCGGCCTACGATCTGAATCCCTCTCAGTCGGATTATCCCGTATCCAAGCTGGCCACCAACTTTCTCGGGATCACCGTAGAGGACTCCGATGCCGCCGCCTGTGCCCAGGCCATGTGGAACCTGGAGGCGGTACTGCGGCAGGAGCTGGAATCCGTTCAGGAAACAGAGCTCTACAAAACCATCGAGCTGCCCCTGTGCGAAGTGCTCTACAAAATGGAGCGCCGGGGCATAGCCATCGACGAAACCCAGCTACGGGCCTTCGGCGAAATGCTCAGCGGGCGGATCGCCGACTGCGAGGCGCTGATTTTTGGCTTCTCCGGGGGACCCTTCAACATCAATTCCCCCAAGCAGCTGGGAGAGCTGCTCTTCGACAAGCTGGGACTCCCCGCCGGGAAGAAAACCAAAACCGGCTACTCCACCAACGCCGACGTGCTGGAAAAGCTGAAGGACAAGCACCCCATTATCCCTGCCATTATGGACTACCGGATGCTGACCAAGCTGAAATCCACCTATGCCGACGGCCTCATGAAGGAAGTAAAGGCGGACGGTCGGATCCACACCACCTTCCAGAATCTGGTCACCGCCACCGGACGGCTCAGCTCTACAGAGCCGAATTTGCAGAATATCCCGGTGCGAACAGACCTGGGCGCAGAGATCCGGAAAATGTTCGTCCCCAAGCCCGGCTGCGTCCTTGTGGACGCGGACTACAGCCAGATCGAATTGCGGGTCCTGAGCCACATTGCAGACGACAGGGCTATGCAGGAGGCCTTCTGCAGCGGCCACGACATCCACGCCGCCACGGCCAGCCAGGTCTTCGGCGTGCCCATTGAAGCCGTCACGCCCCTCCAGCGCCGCCACGCCAAGGCCGTCAACTTCGGCATTGTCTATGGCATTTCCGAGTTCTCCCTGGCCGAAGACATCGGCGTCAGCCGGTATGAGGCCAAGGCCTATATTGATAACTACCTGAGCAACTACCACGGCGTCCGGGACTATATGAAGAACATTGTGGTCTCTGCCAGGGAAAAGGGCTACACCGAAACCATGTTTGGCCGCCGCCGGTATATCCCGGAACTGAAAAGCACCAACTTCAACCTGCGTCAGGGTGCGGAGCGCATTGCCCTGAATACCCCCATCCAGGGCACCGCCGCGGACCTCATCAAATTGGCCATGATCCGCGTGGAGAAGGCCCTGAACGAGCGCTATCCCCAGGCGGAGCTGCTGCTGCAGGTCCACGATGAGCTGATTGTGGAGTGCCCCGAGGACCAGGCTGAGGAAGTGGCCGCCTTGGTCAGCCGGGAGATGGAGCAGGTGGCCCACCTGAAGGTGCCTCTCACTGCCGAAGCAAAATACGGAAAGAGCTGGTACGACGCAAAATGAACATTGTACCCATGAATGAGCATCACGTTCCCCAGATCGCCCTGCTGGAGCGGGAATGCTTTGCCGATCCCTGGAGCCAGAAGAGCATTGCTTCGGAGCTTCACAATCCCCTGTCCCTGTGGCTGGTAGCCCAGGAAGGGCAGACCCTTCTGGGATACGTTGGTTCCCAAACCTGCCTGGACGAGACGGACATGATGAATATAGCCGTCTCCCCCGCTTCTCGCCGCCAGGGCGTTGCCAGGGCCTTGATCGAGGCTTTGGTTTCCGCCCTCCGGGAGCGCGGCAGCAAGCAGCTGACCCTGGAGGTCCGGGCCTCCAATGGCCCTGCCAGGCAGCTCTATGAGAGCCTGGGCTTTCTCCAGGTGGGGCTGCGGAAAAACTATTACCGAAATCCCAAAGAGGATGCTTTGATTCTTCGAAAGGAGTGGACCCTATGAATATTCTCGCGGTAGAATCCTCCTGCGACGAAACCGCCGTGGCCATCGTCCAGGACGGGCGGAAGGTTTTAACGGACTGCATTGCCTCCCAGGTGGACCTGCACCGGCTCTATGGCGGCGTTGTGCCGGAAATCGCCTCCCGGAAGCACATTGAGGCCATCTATGGCCTGGCAGATCAGGCCCTTGCCAACACGGGCCTGACCAGGGCCGACCTGGACGCTGTAGCCGTTACCTATGCTCCGGGGCTCATCGGTGCCGTGCTGGTGGGGGTCAACTTCGCCAAGGCGGCGGCCTACGCCCTGGGCAAGCCTCTAATCCCCGTCCACCACATCCGGGGGCACATTGCCGCCAACTATCTGGCCTATCCGGACCTGGAGCCCCCCTTTCTGTGCCTGGTGGTCTCCGGCGGCCACACCATGATCGTAAACGTGAAGGGCTACACGGATATGGAGATCCTGGGGACCTCCCTGGACGATGCCGCGGGAGAGTGCTTCGATAAGGTAGCAAGAGTTCTGGGTATGCCCTACCCCGGCGGCGCGGCCCTGGACAAGCAGGCCCAGCTGGGAGACGAACACAAATACACCCTGCCCCGGAGCAAGCCCGGTGAAAACCCCTACAATATGAGCTTCTCCGGCCTGAAGACCGCCGCCCTGAACCTCATCCACCACGCCGAGCAAGTAGGCGAGGAGCTGGATATCCCCAGCCTCTGCGCCAGCTTCTCCGCCGCCGTATCCGACACCCTGGTGCCCCGGGTGGAGCGGGCGTTGACGGAAACCGGCTGCAAAAAAATCGCCATTGCCGGAGGCGTAGCCGCCAACTCCCGGATCCGCCGGGACGTGCTGGCCGCTGCCGAAAATCTGGGAGCCACCGTCTATATGCCCCCCCTGAAGCTCTGCGGCGACAACGGCGCCATGATCGGTGCCCAGGCCTACTACGAGTATCTGGCCGGAAACACCGCCGATATGCACCTGAACGCCTTCGCCACCAAGTCCATTCTTGGGGAAGCCCTGTAAGCCATGCTGCGCCTCTACTCATCCCCAAAGGGTTTTCCCTTCTCCGCCCTCCCAGCGATCTACCGGGACAGTCTCCGGGCCTCCGGAGCCTTCCAATATCCCGAAGAGCCAGCAGCCCAGCAGGAAGCACTGGCAGAATCGGACTTCCTCTCTTACATCCGACTGGATTTCTTCCCCCGGCAGGGCAGCCTATATGCCCTGTGGGAGCTTGGGGGAAAACCGGTCAGCGCCGCCCGGATCGAACCCTACCGGGACGGAGTGCTTCTCTCCGGCCTGGAAACCGCCCCGGACTTCCGGGGGCGGGGCTGCGCCTCCTGCCTATTGGAGCATCTGTTGGAGGTCATAGGCAGGCAGGGCATTCCCCGGGTTTATTCTCATGTCCGCAAGGACAATTCCCCTTCTCTGGCGGTCCACAAAAAATGCGGCTTTGCGGTCTATAAAACCACCGCCGTCTACCTGGACGGCTCCGCGGACTCCCGGTCCTATACTCTTTTGCTGGATTTTGAAAAAAAGCTTGACTTTTCCAGAAATATGTAGTAGTATATCAAAGCTGTCTTTGAGACGGTAAGAAGCGAGCAAGCGTAGATGGAGAAGTCGCGTAGCTGGCCGAGCGCGCACGATTGGAAATCGTGTATACCCCAAAAGGGTATCGAGGGTTCAAATCCCTCCTTCTCCGCCATAGGAAATGGATGCGTCTGACAGACAGTCGGACGCATCCATTCTTTTTTATAAAAAGAAAAATCCATGCAATAAAATGACCTTCCCAGGCATTACATGGTTGACAGGAGGCAGACGCCTATGCGCAGCGGGCCCACGATAACCGAACACCTTCCGGCTGAGGAACTGAAGCGGCTGCTTCTGGATATTGCCGCCGGTGAGCGGGATGCCCTTGCAGAGCTGTACCGTCACACCCAGACGGCAGTGTACGGTCTTGCCCTATCGTACCTGAAAAATTTCCATGATGCTCAGGACCTGACCCAGGACGTTTACGTGCATGTGTGGAACCATGCCGGGCAATACCGCCCCGTTGGCTCAGCCATGGGATGGCTGTTGACCGTATGCCGCAATCTATGCCTGATGCGTCTGCGGCAGCAGGAGCGTCAGACATCCCTTGACAGCGAAGCGTGGGATGCCCTCCCTGCAATCCCCTGGGGGCTGACGCATGATGAACGGATGCTTTTACAGCAAGCTCTTGGGTCCCTGGGGGAGGAAGAACGGCGGATCGTTCTGCTCCACACCTCCGGTTTGAAGCATCGGGAAATTGCATTGCTTCTGAAGCTGCCGCTTTCTACCGTCCTGTCAAAATATCACAGATCTCTAAAAAAAATGCGAAGCTCTTTAGAAGGAGATGACGCCGTATGACCAGCAAACAAATGGAACAGGATCTGGCAGAGGCGCTGAAAAAAACAGCCCCCAACGATCTGCAGGGCGTGCTCTCCCGCTGTGAAGAGCGGAAAGGAACGGTATTTCCCATGACAGCAAAGAAAACCCCTGCAAAAATCCGGAGAACATTGGTAGCCGCATGCCTGGCGGCAGCGCTGCTGGGGGGCGGCAGCGGCCTATATCTGCAGGCAAACGCGGTTGCCTCCGTTGTGTCCCTGGATGTGAATCCGAGCATTGAATTGACGCTGAACCGCAGTGAAAAAGTGCTTGCGTGTACCCCCCTCAACGAAGAAGCCCAGGCGATCCTGGCAGATATGGATGGCGGAGGAGACCTGAAGGGGGCTAAGCTCGATGTAGCCGTGAATGCCATCGTAGGCAGTCTGGTGCGCAAGGGTTATCTCAGCAGCATTTCCTCAGCCATTATGATCTCCGTGGAGGACAGCGATACCGCCCGGGCCGAAAAGCTCCAGCGAGAGCTGACCAACACCGTAGACAGCATTCTGCAGGCCAGTGCGCCAAAGGCATCCGTCCTGACTCAAACCGTCTCCCAAGACCCAGGACTGGAGCAGCAGGCCAAGGAAAATCACATTTCCACCGGAAAAGCAGCATTGGTGAATCGAATTCTCTCCCGCAATCCCTCTCTGAATTTCGGCGAACTGGCAGCTCTCTCTGTTGATGAGCTGAAAGAGCTGGCCGAAGCGGCAGCGCCTGCCATGCCCATTGGCCAGGCAGCAGCCAAGTCCATCGCCCTGGACCACGCCGGCATAAGCGATCATGAGGCCTATGACATCGATGTAGAACTGGATGATGAGAAGGGGTCCCTCATTTACGAAGTCGAGTTCAAAGCCGATGGTATGGAATACGACTATGAGATCGACGCAGTGTCCGGCAATATCCTGCGATGTGAGTCCGAGCTTGACGACTGACCAATTGCTCCCTATTTCATGCGAAATGGGGAGCAATTCTATTTTTTTGCTTGACAAACCTTCTCCACCGTAGTATAATATCCAAGCTGTCAGTGAGACAGCAAGAAGCGAGCAAGCGCAGATGGAGAAGTCGCGTAGCTGGCCGAGCGCGCACGATTGGAAATCGTGTATACC
>URGL01000038.1 GCA_900547405.1 uncultured Eubacteriales bacterium | reverse complement strand
CTCAATAGTCAGACTGACATTTTCCAACGAATGCCTTCCCTTGGCAGAGGCATAGGAAAATGTCAAATCCTTGATCTCGAAATGTGCCACTGTATGGCCTCCTTTATGTGTAATACGGTGGGCAATAACAGAAATACGCCATAGGCTGCCAAGCCCAGACTGTTCCATCCTCCGATTCGGGCAATAGACAGCTCCGGGGTGAAGGTTGCCGTTTTGTCACCAACGAATACAACCAAACCGAGCAGTACCGAAAAAGCTGCCAGAAGCCCCCAATCCAGGCTGGTCATGGTGTAGATCATAAAGCTGCTTCGCTTTCCTGTACCGTAGCCCCGGCTGCGCATGGAGTCTGCCGTGACCACGCTGCCCTCTAACGCCCAGGAGGTCAGCGCCCCCAGAATGGACATGCCGTCCTCCAGCTTTTCTTTATTGGTGTCACCCTCCGCTGCCCCTTTGCCGATGGACTTTCTGGCCCCGGCGATTTGAGCCGCCTTGCGCATGAAATTGGGAATCAGCCGCAGCACCATCACCAGCAGAAGTGACAGGGCGGGAATCACATTTCCAAACAGCGCCGTAAACTTGTCGCTGGTCAGAACTGCATTGTAGCAGCCAAACCACAGCAGCATTTCCAGAAAAATCCCGCTGATGGCCATGCCATAGAGCAGGGCCTCCCAGGTGTAGGGCCTGCCAAAATACCAGAACAGCACTCGCTCTCCATACCGGTTGAATAAAGGGTTGATAAGGGTCAGCACCAGGAAAAGGGGCAGCATAGAAAGAATGTTCCGAAGCCCTTTTCTTCCGTGGAGCAGCAGATAATAGCAGCTTCCGCTGATGATCCCCACCGCAAGATAGGTTGGGTGCTGGATGATCACTGCGGAGCAAATGGCTCCCAGAAAAAAGACAAAATTCACTGCCGGATGGCGCTTGGAAAAGGCGTCACTACGCATTGTCGTCGCCCATCCAGATTTCGCCTACATCCGCACCCAGGCCGTTGCAGGTGTAGCACCAGACGATATCATCCCCATTCTTTAAGGTGTAGGCCGAACAGCCGTAGTTTGGGAACCACTCGTTGACCTTGTACATCCAGCCAGATTCCGGGCCCACGTCAAACTCATACAGATGGTTGATGCCCTCGATATAGTAGCTTTCGTACATAGGGGTATAGCTGTATTCGATTTGAATATCCGCCGCCTCACAGACTTTGTTCAGCACCTCAAAAACCGTATCGCCTTCGGAGAAGCTGACCTGGGTCTTGGGCAGGATTGTCCCATCCTTTGGAACAAAGGGGGCTTTCTCTTCATTCAAATTCTTCGTGTTGTCCAAGATGGTATCACACACAATGGTAATGGTGCAGATGTTATCCTCCTGGCCGGGTTCTATCAGGGCATTGTCTTGTATCTTTTGAATTTTGAACTGGCTCCCAAGGCCATCCCCGGTGTCTGCTTTCAGTGTAAAAGCGACTGCTACACCGGCAATGACGATTGCGGCAATGATCAATACCATGATTAGGTTTGCGGTTTTCTTTTTCATACAGATCCTCTCTTTAAGTCAAGTGTTGCGTTCATTAAGGATAGTATAGTTGATTTTTGCTCAGGTTCAAGGGCTTTTTGCTTTATTTTTCAGGTTCCTCTAAAGTGATGAAGCCGGTCATCCTTCGCTGGGCAATCTCAGAGGGGGCCTGAGCAGCGATGGATGATCCGGCTATCTTCAATCAGTTGGTTTCTGCTGCCAGGTATCCTCTTGGGTAACAGAAGATGTGGCCTCCGATGGAACCCCATTCGCTGTCCGTTGTGCGGACTCTGCCATAGAACAGGACATCCTTTGGCAGCACATAGGGACCATACAAGGCCCGGTCGATGGCCTCATATTGCGCCTGGGTCGGTTTCGCGGCATTGAGGAGCTTCCGTGGAACGAAAGCGTCCTCGTCCTGGATCATGGCCGACAGGCTCTTGCCGAACAGGCCGGAGGTGTAGCGGTTCAGGACGACTTCGGCAATGGCCTGTTGTCCATCCTCGCTTTCGCCTCGGGCCTCCACATAAATGAGCTTGGCCAGCAGCTGTGTCTCCTCCGTTGCCTTCTCGGCCCAGGTCCTCAAAGAAATGGGCTGAACAAGCAGAGCTGCCGCCAGCAGTAGGCACAGAATATTTCGTTTGGTCAAATGCAGCGCTCCTTGCTTGCCGGGGACGGTTGCCCGCCCCCGGCGGTAAAATATCAGTCTTTCTTCTTGTTGAGCTTGGGAACGAGGACGATACCGATGACCACACCCCAGCCAACGCCGCCAAAGATGCAGACCGCAATGATCCACCAGGGGATATTGGTCTGGGCCGCCTGGGCAGGTTCGGTGGCAGCGGGAACGGTGGGTTCCACAGTTACCACATCGCCGCCCATGTCGATGATGTCGGTCATGTCGTACAGGTTTGTCTTGCCGGAGAGGAAGCGGTAGTAGGCAGTCAGTGCGTAGTACGCCTGCTCGGTGCCCATGCCGTCGATCTCGCCGTCCATGATGTGCTTGAAGCCGCCGCCCTTTACATAGTACCGCAGCAGTGCGTCAACCACGGAGCTTCCGTTCTTGACGAACCGGGAGTCGGTGTCCCCATCGATGCCCAGAGCGGACAGAGCGGTGAGGACCTGTGCGGTGGATTCGCTGGTGGCAATGTACTTGCCGTCGCCGTAAGTGGTGCTGAATCCGCCGTCGTCGTCCTGCATCTCGGAAAGCCTTGCAATGGCCTTGTCGATGGCCTGCTTCACAGTCGGGTCCTTCTTGTAGTAGGGGGCAAGAGCCGTCAGGGCCATGCCGGTCATGTCGGAGTCTGCCTTGTCGCCGGTGATGGCCCAGCCGCCGTCGGAGGTCTGCACACTCAAAATCTCGTCAATGATGGCCTGCCGTGTGGTGGTGCCGCCAGAGGGCACGGGGTAGTTGCCGGAATCCAGTGCCAGCAGTGCCCAGATAGGACCGTTGTTGCCCTGGTACTTGACGAACTCCAGGTCACTGAGGCCAGCCAGCAGGTTGTAGCCGCCAACGTTGGTCACATCCTTGCCGATAGCCGTCAGGGCCAGGATCATTCGGGAATTGTCCGTGGACTTGGCCTTGTGGAGCCGTCCGGTATCGGGGTCAATGCTTTGCTGCACATACTCCACAGCCTTCTGGTAGTAATCCTCCACGCCGGGGACTGTCCGCCCGGACCGAGCCAGGCCGATGACCATCCATTCGCCGCCAATAGCACCGACACTGGGGGTACCAAGCTTCTCCATGTACTCGCCGGTGGAAATATAGGGCTCACTGACCTTTCCCAGGGTCTTCAGCATGGAAAGCTCTGCCTCTGCCGTTTCCAGGGTGTCCAGATTCTCTACCAGAAGCTTTTGAATGTTCGTCAGGGCATCAAACGCCTCTCTTGCCGCCTGGACCTCTTTTTCCGAATCCAGGGTGATCTTGCCCAGAGCTTTGATCAGATTCATAACCGCCTGGGCCTTTTCCCTGTCCTCCGGGGTGGCCGCCAAATTGGCGTAGGCCTTTTCCGCCGCCTCAAGGGTTTTGAGGTTTCCTACCATTTTCTGCTGGGCCGGGGTCAGGGCATCGTAGGCTTTTCTGGCCGCCTGAATGGCCGGGCCGCTGGAAGCGGTGACGGTGCCGATCTTGGCGATCAGGTCCTCTACATTCTTTACCTGTTCCTGGGTCCCTGCCGATTGCAGCTCCTGATACTTCAGCTCCGCCGCCTGGAGAACGGAATAATTGCTTACCTTTTTCTTTTCCCCATCGGACAGTGCATTATAGGCCTTCCGGGCCGCGTCGATCTTCTGCCAGCATTCGTCGGTAGCGGTCACTGTTCCGATAGCAGAAATCAGAGAAATGACCTTTTGGGCACTCCCGGTGGTGTCCGTGGTGCCGGAATTGTATTTGTCGCTACCCTCCTCAAGGGTGTAGTCGTCGGTATAGTGGAAGATGATCTCGTCCCCGTCCTTCAGATACCTTGCGGAAACGCCTACCTCCGGATGGGTGCCGTTGACGGTATACATCCAGCCGGAATTCTTTCCGTTGTCAAATTCCGAAAGGCCGTTGACCCCACTGATGTATACGGTGCCGTACTGGTTGTTGCTGTTTGCGTCCATGCGAAGATTGGCATCCTTCGCCACCTTTTGCAGCACATCCCATACCGTATTGGTGGTATTGGCAGTCAGGGTCTCGCTGGCCCAAGTGGTCAGGCCGCCCTTTGCCAGGCCGTGGGGGCCGCCGTTGGCGGTGGGGTCGGAATGGTGGGTGTCCCCCAGGATGGAGACGGAGACGGTGATATCCGTACTCTTGGGTGTGACCGTTACGGTAAATCTTACCTCCTGGCCCTCGTAGCGGAGGCGCACCGTCTGCTTGCCCGGGGTATCGGGGTTGTAGCCGGATACCGTGGCGCTTTCCGCGGATACTTGGGTCTCGGTGCCGTCGCTCCATTTCACAATCAGGGTCAGGCCGTCAAGTACCAGTGTCTCCCCCTGGGTATAGTTCTTCTTGGGGGTGCCCTCCAGGGTCATGCCTGTGGCGTAGGTTTTGGGGGGCTCGCTGCCTTCCGTAAAGCAGAGCTTATTTTTATCCGCCCCCAGGGGATCGTCCGCCCGGTTCATCTCCGGCTTGGAGACGGCCCGGTTGCTGCCGGTGGCAGCCTCGCCGATGGTAGAAAGCTCAATATACTGCTTCAGGGCAACACAGTTGATTTCTTCCTCGTAGCTTTTAACGCCGCCGTTGCCATCGGAAACGTATTTGGAGGTATTGTAATAATAGGTATTGCCCCGGAACCCGTTGGGTACGGCGCTGGTATCCACATGGGCCACAGCCCCGATACCATCCTCCGCGTTCTCGTAGTAGTTCCCGGTGATGACCATATTGGCATTCAGGGACTGCATAAAGCCGATAATGCCCCCGGCGTATTTTCCGGTGCAGGAGACAAAGCCCGTAAAGCGATTGTTCTGGATATAGCCAACGCCGTTGTCCCAGAACTGCTGGACGCAGCCTTCCGCACCCAGGATGCCGCCTACGCCGTTTTTGCCGAAGACAATCCCGTCGCCGGTGCAATTTTGGATCACCACGCCTCTGGCGTTGGGAGCGGTTACCAGGCCCCATCCAGTACCTGCGTAGCCGCCGCCGACGATGCCGCCTGCGTAATTGCCGGAAGCGGTAACGGAGCCGGAAAAGCTGCAGTCTGTAATTTCAAAGTCGCCCATGGACTGGCCCTTGTTTCCCACCAGGCCGCCCACCCAATCTACGCCGTACACATCCGCGGCGCTGGTACAGTTGCGGACATAGCCATTGAATTCCCCGGCGAAGGCACCGATGTGGCTTTGTTTCCGGTCGTAGCCGACGGTGACCCCGGATTCTACGGTGCAATCCTCGATGAGCAGCCGGTCCTCTCCCGAGGCGTAGCCGCCGATAAAGCCAGAATACAGGGTTTTGGTGCCCTTTACCAGGGTCACCCGGTAGAATTTGGCGTAGTACTTCTCCACCTTGTCTTCCACATAATGGCTGACCAGGCCGTAGTCCTGGATCTTGGGCCCATAGAGCTTTAAATCATGGATCACGGCTCCCCGGGTCCGGGAAAACAGGGCCTTGCCGCCCTCCGGGATGGTGATCTGGTGTCCGCCGCCGTCAAACTCCCCGGTAAAGGGGGTATCCTCGTCGCCGATGCCGTCCCAGGTTCCGGTGATGGCAATGTCATTTTCCATGCGGAAATAGCCCTTGGACCGTTCGTCCCCTTCCGTGACCCAGGTATCCAGAAGCCGCAGGTCCGCTTCGGTGGTTAAATGGTAGGGGCTTTCCTGGGTGCCGGAGCCTGTCAGCGCGGTTTCCGGGGCCAGCAGAAGCACCGGCTCCTCCAAAAGCTCCCCGAGCTCCTCTTCCTGGGCCAAGAGCAGCACATAGCTTGTTTCCTCCGTGCCCTCCCCTTTCAGGCGCAGGGTCAGGGTATTTCGGTTTTCCGGGTCCCACAGGCAGGTATTGTCCTCTACCAAAGCGTCGTTTGCGTAGATTGGGATGCCCTCCGGCCCGGAAAGGGTGACGGTGATTTCCTCCGCTGCCGGGGACTGCACCTCATAGCGGAAGCAGTCCGGATCAAAGGCCGGATCCAAGGGGATTTCGTTCCCCTCGGCATCCTGCAGCTTTAGTGCGTCCAGTGCCGCCGATTTTGGGGGTGTTTCCGGCTCTGTGCTTTCTTCTGCCGGTTCTTCCGACGGAAACACCGTCTCTTCCGTCGGGGATACCGGGTTTTCCGTCGGGGGGACCGTTGTTTCTGTGGGCGAAGACGCCGTCTCCTCTGTATTGGAGGGCAGCGCGTAGCCCTTATTGGGGAGCAGAACCCCGAGCATCATCCAGGCGGCCAAAAATCCGGCCATTATTCTTCGCATAGTCGATCCCCTTTGCTAAAAAGCTGAAATCACTGCGGTGACAGCTCCCCCAAGGGGGAGCGGAGTCTTGGAAACTCCCCCTTCCCCTGGTGGAGAAGGGGGATAAAATGGATGCTTACTTCTTTACAGAAGGTGTGATGGTTACAAAGCAGGTGGCGGTCAGGCCGGTGCCGTCGTTGGAGGAGACGGTGACCATTACCTTGGTATCCTTCGTCACCTTCTTGGTGGTGAGCTTTCCGGAAGAAGAGATCTTCGCGCCCACGTTGTTACTGCTGACGGTCCAGGTCAGCTTCTTGTTGGTGGGATCCACGGGGTCCAGAATGGCTTTCAGCTGCAGGGACTTGCCGCCTTCTACCGTCTGGTCTTCCAGGGTCAGGCTCTTCAATTTCTTGATGATGTTCAGCTTGAAGGAGGCCTTCTTGCCGGAGCCATCCTTGGCAGTTGCCGTGATGGTGACGGTGCCGGCCTTGTAGCAGGTGACCTTACCGGTTCCGTCCACAGCAGCGATCTTAGCATTGGAGGACTTCCAGGTAACAGCCTGCAGAGCCTTGACGGGATACACATTGGCGCTGAACTGGATATTATCCGCCTCGGTCATGTTCCACACCAGGGTGCCGGTGGTCCGCTCGTGGTTCACGTCGGAGATGGTCACGCCCAGAGCCACGGGGTTAATGGTGATCTCTTGGGTGGCTTCCATGCCGCTGCCGTCCTTGGCCACTGCCTTGACGGTAACGGTCACGGGAGAAGTCAGGCCCTTGTGGGCGCTGACCACACCGGAACCAGAAATCTTAGCGTAGCGGCTGCCGCTTACCATGGACCAGGTGACGGCCTTGTTGGAGGCGTTGGCAGGCTCCACATTGGCCTTCAGGGCCAGAGTCTTGCCGGAGGCAACGGTCAGGCTGTCGGCGGCCTTCTTGGTGGTGACGGTGATGCCCTTCACCAGGCCGGTGACCTTGATGGTGACGGTGGCCTTGGCCTTGCCCATAAGGGCGGTAATGGTAGCGCTGCCGGCCTTCAGGCAGGTGACGGTGCCGTTTTCGTCTACAGAGGCGACCTTGCCGTTGGAGGACTTCCAGGTCACTTCGGCGGTCTCCTCGGCGGGCACTTCACCGGACAGGTCCAGGGTGTAGGCAGCCAGGGAAACGGTGTCACCAAGGTTCCGGGCCAGAGTGGTCTTGGTCACGTAACGGTCCTCAACCTTCAGGATCAGGCTCTGGTCGGCCTTAGGCAGGATGGTCAGGGTGATGGGCTTGCTCTCTACCTGGGCGGCATCCTTGCTGACGGCCTGGATCTGCACAACATGAGGCTCGTTCACGGTCTTGGCGGAAACCTTGCCGGAGGTGGAAACGCTGACGTAAGCGCTGTCAGAGGCGTTTACCAGCTTGAAGGTCACGCCGGAAACGGTGGGCTTCACGGGATCGGTAGTGGCCTTCAGGGTCAGGCTCTTGCCGCTGCGCAGGGTGTGATCGGCAGGCTCCCCAATGGTGACAGACTTGGTCAATACACCAACCTGCAGCTTTACGGTGGCGGAAATACGGCTGCCATCGGTAGAGGTAGCGGTGACGGTCACGGTACCGGTCTTACCGGCAAAGGAGACGATGCCCTCGGCATCGATCTGGGCGATCTTCGTATTAGAGGACTTCCAGGTGACCTCCTGGGCCAGCTCGTCGGGATAGACCTTGGCGGTGAGTGTCAGGGTCTCCTCTTCCACAGCGTTCAGGCTCAGGGTCTTACCGGTGACGTTCTCGCCGTCCTTCCAAATTTCCACCTGGGTGACCTTGGGCAGAATGGTAACGACCTGCTCAACAGTGCCCTCGTAGCTGCCCTTCAGGGTGCCTACAAAGGTCACATCGTGCTTGGTCAGGACGGTTTTTGCCTTTACGGTACCGGTAGCGGAAATGGTTGCGTAAATGCTGTCCTGAGGATCTTTCAGGGTCCAGGTAATGTCATTCTTACCCAGGACCTTACCGTTCTTGCCCAGGACCTTCAGGGTGGTGGACTTGCCGGAAAGCAGCTCGGTGGCGTTGGTCTTATCCGGCTTGGGGGTGACGGGCGGCTCCTTGCCGTAGTTTTCGCCGTCCTCTTCGTAGGTGTAGTCGTCGGTGTAGTGGAGAATGATCTGGTCGTTCTCGTTCACAAATCTGGCCGACACGCCTACCTCGGGATGCTTGCCGTTCACGGTGTACATCCAGCCGGAGTTTTCGCCGTTGTCCTTTTCGCTCAGGCCGTTGACGCCCCGGATATAGTAGGTTCCGTATTGCTCGCTGTAGATTGCATCAAGCTCAATGTCCTTGGACTTGGCTACCCGCTGGAGCACATCCCATACGGTTTCCGTGGTATCCGCTTCTACGCTGGTATCCTCTGCCCAGGCAGTCAGGCCGCCCCGGGCCAGACCGTGAGGCTCATCTACCGCGCCGTGCTTTTCGTCGCCCAGGATGGAGACGGAGACGGTGATCTTCACGGATTCCGGCTTGACGGTTACAGTAATATACGCCACGGCATCGCCGTATTTCAGGGTGATCGTCTGGATGCCCACCTTGTTCTGATCGTAGCCTTCCATGGTCACGTCGCTCAGAGCCACATCGGTGGTGGTGCCATTGGACCAGCTGGCCGTCAGCACAATGCCGGTCAGGTCCAGCTCGTCGCCGACGGTGAATTCGGTCTTGTAGGTACCGCTGGCCGTCAGCTCGTAGCAGATGGGCTCGGTGCTTCCGCCAGCCACCCGGCAGAGCTTGTCCGCATCCTTGCCCAGGGGGTCGTCAGTACGGTTGTGGTCCTTTCTCCAGGCACAGCCCTCTACAGCGGGGCAGTCCTTGGTGGTGCCCTCCGTGCTGAATACGATGGTTCCGTCCATCTTGGTGGGATTGGCATAGCTGGTATCCAGGTACTTCACATAGCCGATACCCTTGTCCGCACCGCATCCGGCGGAATAGGTGTTTCCGGCAATGTTGTCGTACCGGTTCAAGCTATTGCGGTAGCCGATGATGGCACCGACGTACTTGTTGCCGCTGACCTTGCCGGTGAAGGTATTGGCGCTGATAGAGCCAACCACATTGTCCCAGGTCTGGGCCACGAAGCCGTCGCCGCCGAAGATGCCGCCGACACGCTCGTTGCCCTTCACGGTCCCGTCCACGGTGCAGGCCAGGATGGTGGGGCAAGCGCCGTTGGGGGCGGTGGAGTTGTCATAGCCGCCGCCGACGATACCACCGGCGTAGGAGCCGGAGGATTCTACGGTGCCGTGGAACGTAGAGTTTTTGACAACGCATTGGGCCATGGCGTTGTCTCTGGTGCCGATGATGCCGCCCACATAGTTCTTGCCCTTGACCGTTGCGGAGCTGGTGCAGTTTTCAATGGTTCCCTGGAACCGTCCGGCAATAGAGCCAATCTGGCTTTCCGTTCCGGTATAGCCAACCACAACGTTGCTCTCAACGGTGCAGTTGCGGATGGTCATAACGAAGCCCGCACTGGCGGAGGCATAGCCATTACCGCCGCCAGCCGCTACCAGGCCGGATTTCAGGGTCTTGGAGCCGCTTTTCAGCGTTACGTTGTCCAGGACGATGGCGCTGCCGGACAGGCCAACGCCGGTAAACTCATTAACCAGGCCCGCGCCCTCGATCTGTTCGCCGTAGATATCCAGGTCCTTGACGGAAGCGCCATTGATACGGCCCAGCAAAGGCTTTTCGCCTGCCGGGACTGTCAGCAGTTTGTTGTTTCCGTCAATATTCCCGCCGAACGGGGCATCCTTTGTGCCGATAGGTGTCCAATTCGTAGGCAGCGAAACATCGTTTGCGATCTTGAAGTAGGTCCCGGTAAAGGAATCCCCCTCAGCCCCCATCTTCTGAATCTCAGACAGATGCTCCGTTGTTTTGATGATGTAGGGGTTCTGCTCCGTACCAGCGCCATCCATGGTCATCTCACGGTCTGTAAAGTCGATTTTCAGGATATCCGACTTCGTGGATACCGGTTTGACGGTGGAATTTTTGTCGCTGGGGGATAGGGTGATTACAACGTAGAAGTAGTGCTCACCGGTGGGGTAGGCGGTGTTTGGGTTGATTTCGTATTCCTTGAAGTACTCCCCGCTTACACCGCCCTCTCGCTTCCCTTTGCAAATTGCATCTTTAACGAGTTCGGCTCCGTCGTAGCTGTTCGTGGTAGAGTGATAAAGCGTCACTATGGAATCAACATCGTAGTCCGCATATTGGAATCGAACATTGAAAGGTTTGGGAGCTGAGTTTCCCTTTGTGATCGCCGTATATCCGCCAGGAACCATTCCCGCATTCTCGTCAAAAACATAGGTTCCAGGCTGCCCAATAACTTCTGCCGCATGGATATACTTAGTCAGGTTCGCGCGCACAGAAACATTATTCGTTTTTGCCTTATACTCTTTTCCATCTACAGTATTGGTAATAACACAATAGTAACCGAAGGAAGAATTCACATCCGTGGATGGTACATAGTCTTTCGCATTTGCGACAAGCTGATCCTCTTTCGCAATCTTATACCATTGGTAACTTAACTCGCCCTTCGATGGTTTAAGCACCTCAACGGACAGAGTGATTTTGTCCCCCTGGTTGCAATTAATTCTGGATTCTGGTTGAGAAAGAATTACCGGTGTAAAATCGCTGCTGTCTTTTGTAGTAACTGTCGCAGCATCAGATTTTACGAAATAGGATGTTTCTCCCTTGGTATCCGTAATAACACAATAGTAGGCAGCTTCACCAACAGCGTCCGTTTTTGGCGCAAAACTTGCGCCGTTCGCATTCGGTATCAGTTCGCTGTCATCCTGTGTTCCTTTGTACCACTGGTAGGAAAGCGTCCCCCCATTCAAAGAGACCGCCTCTACATTCAGGGAAATCTGATCCCCTGTGTAGCAGGTAACACTGACAGGCTGCTTACTAATCTTTATCCTGGATTCTACGATTTGCACCAGAACGGAATATACACGCGTTGTCCCGTTTGCGGCTACCAGTTTTACGGGAACAACCGCATACGGGTATGCTCCTTCATAAACAACCGGATAATCGGCCGGGTTGATTGTAGCCTCCGATCCGGCCTCTCCGGAGTTTCCGATGTAGACCGTTGTCGCACTCTGAATCGGGGATACAGATATTGTGACCGCACTGCCAGTAGCCGCTTGCGTTGTCTTTGTTTTTACCGCTCGCATATTGGGCACAGCACAAAGATCAATCGCCAACGGAATTTGTTTGTTGCCTTCAGAAACTGTGAGTTCCTTCATTCCGGGGTATTTATGAATGTTGAATCGATAAACCTCACTAGAAGTATATGTTCCGGTCTTAGCGCTATATTCACCGATCTCAATTACATAATACCCGGTATCCCCATACGGGAATTTCGTAGAATCAATCGCAACGGAGGATTTGAAGGATGTGCGTACCCCAGCCTCGCCATTGTAACTGATCGTCATGGAATACGAAGCCGATCCCATAACATCTAAAGGTAGAAGATTAAGTCTATAGTCTGTCCGATCATTGATCTCAATGTCGAACATACTACCATTCCAGTTACCCTGGTTATTAGATACAACTCTGTCATCTGCCCATATTGTAAGGCTGTTCATATATGCCTTATATACGGTCACTGTGGCAATATCTGTTTTTACAGAATATTCTTTCCCATCTACCGTATTGGTTACAATGCAGTAGTATCCACTGGAACCGATGGTATCGAGAGGTGCTGCGTACATCTCCATCGTTGAAAAGTCATCTTCCAGCTTTTCGTCCGTAGGATTGCCGACCTTATACCACTGGTAAGATAGCACGCCGTTGGCTACTGTTGCCTCAACTTCAAGGACGGCGAATTCATCCGGTGACTTTTCTGTGGCAACAGATTGGGGCTGTGCTGCAATTTTCGGATAATTGTCCTCTGCCATTACCAACAGCGTGTATTCCTTGGTTACGCTAGGTTGCCCCTCAGTTTCGGAAATCTCCAACTTAATAGGAATTACCACATAGCGCTGAGTTCCCTCTATCCGGGTCTCATAATCCCCCAACTTCACCGCAGAGCCAGATACAAACGCTATTGCGGAGTTGCCCAAGTATACCTTGGCGCTCTCACTGTTGGACGTTACCGTCAGCTTGATCTCGTCTGCTGTCACCACACTGGTAGTCTTTAGTTTACCGGTGCTGTTGACCTCGCTCATGTCTACGGCAATCTCGGCTTCATCCGCCGTCACCGCAATGCTGGTCAGACTCAGCTTTTTGGTAACTTTGAACTTGTAAACCTCGCTGGCGAGATATCTCTTACTGGCACTATCGTATTCTCCCACCTCTATGGTAAGGTAGCCGGTATCACCGACAGGGAGTTTTCCGGTGTCCAGTTCTACATCTTGTTTGTATGCGCCAACTTCGCCTTTCTCCCCATTGTAGCTGATGGTCATGGAGTATTTCCCGACCATCTCCTTATTGATAGGAAGAATCTCCAGCTTGTATGTATTGGCACTGTCAACATTGATGTTGAATTCCTTGCCCTGCCAATAACCTTGCCCGTCAAGAATTTTGTTTCCATTCTCGTAAAGGTTCAGTTTGGCAATGTAGGATTTATAAACATAGAAGGATATTACATTGGATTTTACAGAATACTCTTTCCCGTTGACAGTATTCGTTACAATGCAATAGAACTGGTTTGTACCAAGAATATTCTTGGGCGCAAGGCACATACTGCCCATTGCGTAGTCATCACCGAGTTCTTCATCCTCCGGTGTGCTGACCCGATACCAATGGTAGCTCAGTTCTCCGTTACCCTTTGCCTCGGCCTCGATTTCCAGGAATACTCCACCAAATTCTTCATACTCGGTAGTCTCGGATTCAGGCTCCGGTTGGAGGGTGATAACAGGATAGTAGCTCTCAACCTCCACCCACAAGGTGTAGGATTTGGTAACAGCTGCCTGTCCATTGATCGCGGGAATTTCCAGCTTAACAGGGATAACCGCATAGCTCTTCGTTCCCTCTGTCTGGGTCTCATAATCTCCCAACTTCACCGCAGAGCCAGATACAAACGCTATTGCGGAGTTGCCCAAGTATACCTTGGCGCTCTCACTGTTGGACGTTACCGTCAGCTTGATCTCGTCTGCTGTCACCACACTGGTAGTCTTTAGTTTACCGGTGCTGTTGACCTCGCTCATGTCTACGGCAATCTCGGCTTCATCCGCCGTCACCGCAATGCTGGTCAGACTCAGCTTTTTGGTAACTTTGAACTTGTAAACCTCGCTGGCGAGATATCTCTTACTGGCACTATCGTATTCTCCCACCTCTATGGTAAGGTAGCCGGTATCACCGACAGGGAGTTTTCCGGTGTCCAGTTCTACATCTTGTTTGTATGCGCCAACTTCGCCTTTCTCCCCATTGTAGCTGATGGTCATGGAGTATTTCCCGACCATCTCCTTATTGATAGGAAGAATCTCCAGCTTGTATGTATTGGCACTGTCAACATTGATGTTGAATTCCTTGCCCTGCCAATAACCTTGCCCGTCAAGAATTTTGTTTCCATTCTCGTAGAGGTTCAGTTTGGCAATGTAAGACTTATAAACATAAATCGTAACCACATCTGTCTTTACAGAAAATTTCTCTCCTCCAACAGTGTTGGTTACAACGCAGTAATATTGAACTTTTCCAAGAGTATTGAGAGGGGCCAGACACACACTGTCCATTGCGTAGACATCACTCAATTCCTCATCTTCTGGGGAATTGACTTTATACCACTTGTAGGAGAGTTCCCCATTATCAGTTGGTTCGGCCTCAACTTCCAGAAACGCACCACCAAACTCGCTATACTCCATAGACTCGGACTCGGCCTGGGGCTGTGTCCGAATGATAGGGAGACTCGGTTTTCTGGTAACGTTAAACTTGTAAACTTCACTCGCCGTGTAGCTTTCACTGACACTATCATATTCACCTACCTGGACGGTGAAATACCCATTATTTCCAACGGGGAATTTGCTTGTATCCAGTATCAGCTCCTGCTGATATGAGCCAACCTCACCGGCTTCTCCGTTATAACTGATGGTCATGGAATATTTTCCAACCATCTCTTTGTTGATAGGGAGAATTTCCAGTTTATATGTGTTTACTCTATCAACTTCAACATTATATTCTTTTCCCTGCCAATACCCCTGACCGCTAAGCACCTGATTTTCATTCTTGTAAAGGTTCAACTTAGCGATATAGGATTTGTAGACATAAATAGTAACTATATTCGATTTGACGGAATAGTCTTGTCCGTCAACCGTGTTCGTCACAACGCAATAGAATTGGCTTGTACCTAACATATTGAGAGGTGCCAAACACATACTACCCATTGCGTAGTCATCACTTAGCTGTTCGTCTTCTGGTGAACTAACTCTATACCACTTATAAGAGAGTTCTCCATTGCCCGCAGCCTTAGCTTCGACCTCCAGAAATGCACCACCGAACTCGCTATATTCCATCGATTCGGATTCTGCTTCTGGCTGAGCTGTAATTATGGGAGAATAGCTTTCTGCAACACTCTCTCCTTGCTCAGCATTGAACGAAACTACTGTAGTATCATTTTTTTCATCGCCTAAAATCTCAGACAAAAAAGGAGATTGATCTGGTTCACTTTCATTTTCAGTAGCCCCAACATCAGTCAAATTAATTTCTGTACCATCTTCTTCTGCTTTGCTTTCTTCTACATGAATCGAGGAATCGGTTGCTGGACTATCGTCTAATTCCATCGCATACGCAGGAGAAGGGATGTATGATAAAAGTAAGGAAACCGACAAAAATAGGGCGCACAATTTCCTTCCCAAGTTTTCAATGCTCATGTTATCCACCTCCATATGCGAGGGAATAACATCTCGGCAAATGGACGTTTCCCTCGCAAAAAAGAGGCGGCCCCATCTACCGACAGGGCCGCCTCCCTATTCAATTACAAACTATATTGATTTCTTTTTTAGGCAAGAGGGGTCGTGGTTGTCCACACGGATACGGTGAAATCATACACCAGTTCAACAACCTCGTCGGCCTTCACATTGTAGCAGCACATATAGTCCCAAATCTGGGCACTCTTATTGCTGCTGTAAGTCCAGTCATAGCCTGCATAGATGTAGGTATAGTTACTACCTTCCTGCTTAATCAGGCCATAGCCCTGCAGTGCACCAGTGTACCAAGTAATAGTGCTGTAGTTGTAGCCCTTTTTTGCAAGGTTTGCACGGTCTCTTGCAACAGTGGAATCAAACTTCGTGGTAGCATACCCACCATAGGAAACCAACGCAGAATGGGTCTTAGTAGCATCGTAGTAGTCCTGAACAGTGTTCCACTCAATTGCGTGTGCCGTGTCAGCATCAAGTGCAGACTTCACGCTCGCACCAGTCGTCGCAGCGACAGTCCAAGAGTCGGTAGCACCGCTCCGGGAGTTCTTAACGGTTACATTGATGTACGGGGTCGCAGGGGTGTCTGCGAACGCGGTCACGCCCAGGCAAGCAACCATTGCCAGAACGAGAACCAGGGACAGGATACGTTTTGCCATTTTCATAGTTTTTTCGCTCCTTTGTAAAATATTTATGTCACAGCCTTTCGACTGTTGACACCATGTTTTGTGAACACCTCTGTCGTGTCCGCAACGATCCCCGCTTCCATTGGGGCCCACCATACAAACGGGCATCATCCCCAACCCACTTCGTCACGCTCCGGCTCAAAGGCCATTATCGCACAATCCCGTGAATCGGTGTCGCAGCACAACATCGATATTCATTTTCTATATGCCTCCGGGTCACGTCCCGGTTGACACCCATTTATCTCCGCACGTATCGCTGCCTTCTCCGCAGCCGTCGGGCCCTTTACGCCCTTTAATTCCGGCAATCCCGCACGGTAGATTGCCATACCCCAGCCTCCAAAACGCTGGGAAAGATACTTGCCGCCCACAACCTCATAGGAGTAGGGGGTATGTCCTAACTCTAAGGCACACTGGCGCAGATAGGACAGCAGTTCTTCGTCGGTCATATTACAATGGGCTTCGCCCCATCGGGCATCCCGCTCCAGGCGGGCTTGCTTTTCCGCATGGGCCAGCTCGGCCTGTTCCTGTTTGGCAGCCTTTCGGGCGGCCCTGTCCTGTTCCTGGTTTTCCTTGAACATCCGCTCCTGAATGCGGAACTCGTCCGTATAAATCCGGCACTGCTCTCTGGAAATCTGATGGACTGGTTTCGTAAGTCCCGCCACACTGACGGCATTTTCCCAACTACGAAAGTGCTGGATCAGCAGGCAGCTGCCGTAGATCTCTCTGGGATGGGGCGTATGGCCCAGCTTCCGGGCACAGGTGCGCAGGTAGTTCAGCAGCTGCTCGCCGGTGTCGTTCCTGTGTTCTTCCAGGAACGCCGCATTCTTTTCCTTCATCGCGGCATTGACCATGGCCTTGAGCTTTTGCTCTCTCCACCGATTGGGGTTAAAATAGGAAACCTTTTCCTTTTTGCTCACACCGTGTCCCTCCATTATCAGGCGCAATGCCTCTACATTGGTGGGATCTCACGGTTTCTTTCGCGTCCAAAGATCAGTCCATGGTTTTGTAGGTCTCCTGGCTCTGTGCAGCACTGCCGCCTTCTCACTTTTCAGCAATGGCATTTTGGCAGTACCCTTGGCACATTACAGTAGCGCGTCTGCGCCGGACTTCCACCGGCTTCCCTTGTTCAGCCTGCTCTCCACAGGCCACAAAACCGATATGCAGTTTTCAGGCAAAAGAAAAAGCCACACAGGCAGACTTCTGCCAGTGTGACCGTATGTTTTCACATCCTGCCTTCCTTCACCCCATCTCAGGGATGCGCTCCGGGTTCTCACATGGTCGGTATTCTGGCTCTGCGCATCTCGAAGGCGAAAGCCTTCTTCGTCTGTATCCAGCCTTCTCAGGTTTCCCCAATGACCGGATCTCTCCAAGGATACAGGCATCTGCGCTTACAGCTACGGGTATAGCCCGGATTTCAACCGGTTCCCTAATCTCCACGCCTGAGCTTTCTCAACCGACCCAGGACATGGGACACCATGCAGCAATTGAGTTGTTAAAGTACGTTCTTTTGTGCCATACTATGTATGACGGCCAGAAGCCTGGGTCGTGGGGGACGGTTTCGTTAAGGAAAACCCTTGACGAAAGCCAGAAAGTCCACATACGTACCCATTCGCACGAGGTTATTATATCATAAGCCATATCTTTGTCAATTGAATTTGTCCCAGATTGTTAATTTTTGTACGGAATCGCAATTCAATGGACAACACAGGAACGGAAAAGCGCTAGATTTTATGCAATTCGGCAAATGGGAACCCTTTTGTTGGATGCAACTGCCGTCAAAATCATGGTCACAGGAGGAATGCCTATGCCCAGACGAGGGGAAAATATCTATAAGCGCAAGGATGGGCGCTGGGAGGGCCGGTATATCGCGGACCGAAAGCCGGACGGTGGGGCCCTCTACCGCTCGGTTTACGGAACAACCTACGCCGACGTTCGCCAAAAGCTGGCCGTCTGCCGGGAGGAGACCCGCAAACAGCAGTTTCGCGGCTGCACTCTGACGGTAAAAGAGCTTTTGACCCATTGGCAAGCGGAGAACAGCCACATCAAGCCCACCAGCCGGGAACGCTACCGGGCGTTGATCCAGCAGCACATTGAACCTGAACTGGGTGCGCAACGGGTCTGTGACCTTACAGAAGAAAAGCTCAACTGCTTTGTAGACAGAAAGCTCAAATCCGGGCGGCTGGACGGCAAGGGCGGGTTGGCCCCCAAGACGGTTAATGATATTTGCGTCATCGTCCGTTCCGCCTTGAAACTGGCACGGCGAAAGTTCCGATACAACGGCGAAGAAGAAATCCGCGCTCCGGCGGTTAAGCAGAGGCGGATTGAAACCTTTAGCGGGTGGGAATGCTGCCGTATTTCCGCGGAGATTTTGCGAAAGCCCAGCACCGAGAACCTGGCCTATCTGCTGTGCCTGGAAACGGGAATCCGGCTGGGCGAAGTGTGCGCGCTACAATGGTCAGACATTGATTTTTCCGGCGGAACCGTGCACATACAGCGAACGGCCTACCGTATCAACTACGGAGGCCGCACGGAGTTGGTGATTCAAACGCCGAAAAGCGAATGCTCGGAGCGGGTGATTCCCTTGACGGCGAAAATGCTTTCTCTGCTTCGCCCGCTGAAAACCAGCGGCTACCTGCTCACGGGCAGCGACAGGCCAATGGAGCCGAGAACGCTGCAATACCGGTTCCGGCGCTTCCTGGAGCGGCTGGAAATCCCCGTCCGGAATTTCCACATCCTGCGCCACTCCTGCGCCACACGGTGCATCGAATACGGCATGGATATCAAATCCCTCTCCGAAATCCTGGGCCACGCCGACGTGCAAACCACCCTACGGATGTATGTCCATCCCTCCATGGAATCCAAACGCAGTGCCCTTGAACTGGCAAGCACCCTATCCGGTATCGCCTAAAAAGCCCATTCGCCGTCAGAAATCTGGTCATGGGAACTTGAAAAAGCAGGATTTGCCTATGGGATTTTTGCGGGAGTATCGTCAAGGGTTTTCCTTGGCGAAGGCCCTTTTGTTTTTTTATTATACCATGGATTCTTAAAACCCGTGTCGAACGGTGTCGAATACCGAAAATATTTGTTTCTAAATCTATTGTGCTTACTATAAATATTATAGATTCTGTGCTTTCAATTCCATTGCGGGTATACTGTCTAACAGAATGATTACTAATTCCAAAAGGACGGAATACTATGGATTTGAAAGCAATCGGACGACGAATCAAAATAGCCCGTGAGCAAAAGGGTTTGACACAGGAGACATTGGCGGAGCTGGTGGATTTAACGCCCATGCACATCAGCGTTATCGAACGAGGCTTCAAGCCCACAAAGCTGGAAACCTTTTGCAGAATCACAAACGTCCTTGGTGTGTCCGCCGACACCCTGCTGCAGGATGTCATTGACCACTCCACTGATTCTGCCCCATCTGAGCTGGACACTCTGTTAAAAGACCTGCCCGCGAAAGAGCGCCGCAAAATCTACCGCTGCATCGAAGCCTATATCGAGGCTTACCACGAAGAAAACTAACCCAACCAGCAAGCAGTCACCAAAAGATTGCCTGCTGGTTTTCTTTTCCCATAATTCGACTGACTTCGACAAGCCGCCGGATATATTATAAGTCCAACGGAATTACTTGTAAATACAATAAAATGAGTTTTCCGAAAAATAATATCGAGCAACGGGGTATGCGGTCACTGACCGCATAATGAAACACCACCAAATAGCCGGGCATGAAAAACGATGAGTAACAAGTTTACTCTGTCGTCTTCATGCCCGGCTTTTATTTTTACTTTGAGGAGGATCTTAAAATGATGACCAACCGCACAGAACTGGAAATTTGCCTCTGCGGGAGATGCGCAAATGTTTTCTATTCTTCACCAGAGTATTCTATCATTCGCTCCGATCCCATCCAGGTCATTCAAGATTGTTGCTGTTACTGCTGCATCCGGCGAGGATATGACTACCGCATTCGGCACCGTGACAGTCGGCTCCCCGTTAGATTCCGGCAAAGGAGCTGATTCCAATGCTCTTGATCCAACAAATCTATTATCCCCAGCGGCTGAAAAGTGAATATGTGATTTGTCCCGCCTGCAAGCGCGGGCGACTATGCGACAAGCCGCAGGGCGAAAAGATAGCGGCGCTGGCCCTTGATGGAAACACCGAGGCTCCAGGACGCTTCCACGGGCTAATTCTGAAATGCCCCCAATGCGCACAAAAATTTATTATCTCCATTGAAAACTAAATAGATTTGAACATAGCTCCAACCGCCGGACTTTTTGATAAGCAACCCGGATAAGAGCCTGCATCCGCTTTTAAGCGAGAACGAGGACTTTCGAGTAGGAACATGGCAAACAGCTTTCTGCTGTATTGTTGTGCCTATTTGCGCCCTCACAGCCAGGAAGCGGAAAGGTTTTTATGATTGGTCCCTGGCTGTGTTATATCGCAAAGTATCCGTAATCTCCGAAATTTGCTTCCAACAAATTTCACTGATAAGGAGATACCGGATATGAAGTATTGTTATTATATCGCAAAAAAGAATTTTGACAGCGAATGGGCAAGATTGGCCAATTTCTATGCCAAAGAGGGCATGAGCCACGATGCCATTCAGGAAATGCACGATTTTGATTGGAAAGAGTTTTGCCGAAACAGGGTCAATATTCGTCATTCGGCTGACTTTGCACCCGAAGAAAGAGAGGACATTTTGGAACGGAATCCTGTGAATTATGACATTTATGGTGGCCATTCCCGGTATTGGTGGCTGTCTGAGCTTTCTACACCCAGCCTTACAATCGGGGCAAAGCTCCTGTCTGACGAGGATAAGGAGCTTTTGACCCTTTATATCTACGAAGAACGCACGATACGGGAAATCGCGGAGATTCAGCAGAAATCCAAATCTCAGGTTTCCAGAAGCCTTCGGCGCATTTTTGCCTTATTCCCAACAGATGTATAGGCAAGATGAACGAAAATGTTATCCATCTTTAGGAATACAACACCTGCATTTTGTGCAAATATACAAAGTATATTATTCTTGTCGAAGCGTGGGACAAAAATAGAATTTCACCGCCTAGTTAGTGAAGGGACTTCTTCACGAACCCTTTTCTGTATCTTGAAAGCTGAATACAAGATGATATAAGTACACACACCCTTTAAGAGATTGTCGGTCCGCCGCCATGACAAGAGGCTTCTGATATTTATCCCAGAAGCCTCTGAGAGCGATCTACGAACTGAAAGGTCCCAACTGGTATCTGGGGTATCCTTTCTTACTGTGGCGAAATGGAACTTGCTCACGCGCTCCCAAGGACTAGGGGGCAGCCCTGTGGTATACGCCAGCCAGATGGCAGCGATAAACGCAGAGCTATGACGGCCTTACCAAAGGCGGCTTGTATCATACCCACCAACCGGGGAGCGTGGCAAATTGGTTGGATTTCAATGCAATCTAGTATCTTATAGTCTGCGGCACGCAATATGTATGTTAAAACAATTCAAACAGGCCGTGCAGCATATTAAAGCTAGATACCATGCGTTGGTTGGAAACCCCACCAACGCATTCATGTGGCTTTAATCTTTCCTATCTTTCACCCAAACAAGCCATTTTGTGGAATAATGGCCACTTCGTCTCACATACTATAGTAAATTATTGCATGGAGGTTATATGTATGCTCTCTCTTGAAATACGCCGGAATAATACCACCATCCGCATTCACGATGAATATGTTGACAATACTCCAGAATCCACAATCTCGCATCTGAGCTTCATCGTTACAAATCACTACAAGCAACAGTGTCGCAGTCATTATGAGGCCAGCTCATCCGAATCAATCCCATGTTCCTCCGCAGAATAAAGTTCCCTTTTCTTTCCATCAATTCCAAAACTACAACATTGCTTTCGCAACTTCTTATATGATACAATCTGTAGCGAAAGGAGTTACTGAAATGGAGCAATACGCGATGTATCTCCGCAAATCTCGCTTTGACCGTGATTATGCCGAACTATCAGTTGAGGAAACACTGAGACGTCATAAGGCAATTCTTGACAGAACCGCGAAAGAGCGAAGATACTACATTGCCCAAATTTATTACGAGGTTGTTTCTGGTGAATCTATTGCAGCACGGCCAGAAATACAAAAACTTCTCGAAGCTGTCGGAAATGAGTTGTATGCCGGAGTTCTAGTCGTTGACCTTGAGCGTTTGGCCAGAGGCAACAGTGCCGATCAGGCATACATTAGTCAGGTCTTTCAGTTTTCAAGCACAAAGATAATTACCCCAGCAAAGACGTATGATCCAAACAATGAATACGATGAGGATTTCTTTGAATTTGGATTATTCATGAGCCGTCGCGAATACAAAACAATCAATCGACGTTTGATTCGAGGCCGTGATAGTTCCGCATCCGAGGGGAAATATATCAGCAGCATCGCCCCTTATGGATACCAAAAAAAAAACTGGAAAACGAAAAGGGCTTTACTTTGGAACCTGATTCGGAAGAAGCCGATGTTGTTAAAAAAATTTTTCAGATGTTCTTACAGCACAACGGAACCAAGACGATTGCCAATTATCTTAACGATCAGAAAATCCCCACCCGTCATGGTGATCTCTGGACATACTCGACAATCTCCAACATCGTCACGAATCCTGTTTATGCAGGGAAAATTCGGCGTGGTTGGAGCAAGCAAGTAAAGAGTATGGAAGACGGCGTAGTAAAAAAACACATCAAGCGAAATAAAAACTACGGCGACTATCCCATATACGAAGGTCTCCATCCTGCCCTTATTTCTGAAGAAATTTTTCTTCGGGCGCAGGAGATTCGTCTTGAAAAATCACCTAACACAAAAGTTAAAGGCGATTTTGAATTGCAGAACGCCTTTGCTGGTCTACTGTTCTGCAAGTGCTGTGGAAAAAGAATAGGCCGTACAACACTAGCTGCATCGCAAAACCACCGTGTTCGTCTCAGATGTGTTAATGCCCGGAATTGCCACAACAGTTCTTCCGACTACGATGTGGTTGAAGAAGAAATAGTTAATGCACTGCGACTGTGGTTTGAGGGGTACAAAGTAAAAATAGAAACTGTCGGCTATGCGGATGACATCAAGGAGTGTAATGCTCAAATCAAGCGTTTTCAACAAGAAATTGATAAGCTCAATGCGCAATTGACGAAAGCATTCAATCTCGTTGAGCAAGGGATTTATACACTTGAGATTTTTCAGCAGCGTAGAGATTCATTGAACAGTTCTATTGCCGATGCCCGTAATCGTCAGCTTCAAGCAGAAAAACTTCTGCTTGATTATGAAGAAAACGAGGCCAGCAGAAACAGCTTGATTCCGCAAACCGCAACACTCCTCGAATGTTATGAAGAAATGGGTATTTCCGAGCGAAATGCCATCCTAAAGGCAATTTTAGAGAAGATTGAGTACCGCAAAGGGAAGGACGGGAACATCGAAATCGATCTTTATCCCAAACTTCCTAAAAAATAGACTCTCGTTGGTATCATAGACGTACTCATGTGCTGGTGAACGATCCGACGGCGGGGTACGGGATCTTTATCGAGAATATGC
>URGL01000037.1 GCA_900547405.1 uncultured Eubacteriales bacterium | reverse complement strand
GACTTCCCAACCGCTTGATTAAGAAGTCTTTTAGAGCATACAACACCCGCCGCCAACTTGTATTTTTTATACTGTCGGACAGCAAAGTGTTCCGGTTTCTCCTTTGCCAGGTCTTCAAACATCAAATCCACCTGATTCTGAAATTCCTCGTCATCCTCCCGAACCTCCATGGTGTTTACCATCTCCACCAGCGTAGAAAGATTCTGCTCCTCCTCCGGGGCTTCATAATGGATGTAGCCGATGAGCGCGGTATAAAGCAGCGTCTCGGCCTTGACCCAGAAATCATCCCCGGCCTTGCCCTCACCCTTGGTGTTGGCAATCAAGGCTGTGACCAGCTTCAGAATGTCTTTTTCACTGTGGATGTAGGAAAAGGGGTTATAGTGCATGGATTTCTTGAAGTTGATGGTGTTCAGAATTTTCAGACGGTAGCCGTAATGCAGCAGCATCTTTCCGCACTCGGTAACGATGCTGCCCTTGGGATCGGTAACAACAAAGCTGACGGGGTACTTCTTGGACGTACATTGCATCAAATTGGGCTTCAACCAAAACCTCGTTTTACCGGAGCCGGAACCGCCGATAATCAGCACGTTTTTGTTCCGCGCGGTACGGGGATCGGCGGGACGGTTGTTCATGGTCAGGCTTTCCGTCTGGGTGAGAATCATGTTATTCTCAAAGGTCGGATCGACATAGGGGGCGATGTCGGCGGCGGTACCCCACCGGGCAGAACCGTACTCCTGGTTATGCCGGAATTTCTTGGCATTCTTGCCCTTGATATACACAGCCAGCCGCATGGCGGCGGCAATGCAGATTCCGATACCCAGGTCAGCCGGATGAAAGCTGGGCATGGGGGAGGCAAAGGCATCCTGGATGCCCTCCATCATGTGCAGTGCTTTCCCGCTGAAATCCGTTCCGGGGGCCAGCCGAACAGCCTGTCCGAGCTTCGTCGCAAACAGGGCAATAAAAAGGTACGGAATATTGGGAATCAGAATCTTTTTCCAGTTTTTCTTTCTCAACGTTCCAACTCCTTTTTCTTCTCCCGCTTCACGCCCATGGACTGCATCAGTTCCTTGAACTGTGCCAGTTTTGCCAGAACGGAAGGACGACTGTGCTGTTTTACAGTTTTCGCAGTGTATTCCTTGAAAGCGGCAGTCATGGCATCCGCATCCTGCGCCTTAAAAAAGACAAGGTAGCGATCCTGACCCTTGGCTTTGTAGGGGGCAAAGTCGATACCGTACTTCCGGGCAATTTTCTTGAATGAGCCGATGTTCTGGTCTGTGACCTCTACACTCTGCAAGCCACGATTTTGGGCAGCCAGCTGTTTGACGGTCATTTTCCCATGAGGGCCTTTCTGTTGATGCATTTTCCAATGCTGAAGCAGCTTCACAAGGGCCTTTTTCAGTTCCTGTTCGGTTAGCTTCGTACAGTTGATGGCCAAAGTAACGACCCGTTGTTCCACTTCTTCCTGCATGGTGAATCACTCCTTTCTTACGTTTGTGGGGAGAAGCAGGAATGCTAGGGCGGAACCACCAGGCGGCGCAGCAGACTTTTCATATGGGAACCTCCTTTATCTGATCTGGTCTTTTCGGTCATAGCGCAATTCCCCATTCTTCACTTTCGCGTGAGAGAGGATGCGGATGTGACCGTTTTTCTGGTTTTCCAGAGCTTTGGCATAGCCCTTTTCGGAGAGATACAGCCGCATCTTATCGCCCTTGTCACCCACCGTGGAATCGTTGGTCAGGACATGGAAGATAATCATGTGCCTGGTATTTTCGTCAAACCGGGCCAAATCCATGTAGTCATGCCCTTTGTAATTCTGGGCACCGGCGCGGATTCTGGCTTCCTCCAGGAGCTGGGTAATGGTTTTAGCTGCCATTGGGGCACCTCCGGCCCTGACCCTTTACGGTGAGAATACCTTCCAGAGTAGTGGCCGGTTTGTGAAACCGGGCAGCTAAAGCAATGTCATTTTTCATCGTTTCGTCCACAGCATTTCCGCAGACCACCAGCAGAGCGGAGCGGTAAAGATAGTCCTTGGACATATCCAAGCCGTCCTTATGCTCCTGGGGGATGGCCTCTCTCAGGAAAAGCGAGTGCATCATCATAGGACAAATGGGCTGGTATCCGGCATCATAGACGGCACGGCAATATTTGGCAGCCAGCTTCATGTTATCCTCGGTGCAGTCGCCCCAATGGGCGGTAATGTAGGCAAACGGTCTTTTCACGTCATTTCATCCTTTCTCCCGACTTCCGGGCATGAAGAATGCAGCCGCTAAGGGCTGCGATAATCATGGTTGTATTGTATGGTGTAGTAGTGATCTATGGTGGACACGGAGTTGAACAGGGCCGCCAACAGGTAGGCTTTGGTGTTCCGTACCTGGGTGCGGTTATCCGCAATGCCCTCCAACACACGCTCTATGTGTGCGGAGGTAATTTTCCGAAACCTCTCCTGGACATATTGGGTGGGATATTCGGCATCCCTGCCGATACGGATGGTTTCGCTGCGGTTCATAGCAACCTCCAGCATGATTTCCAGCAGCTCGTCCACTTGTTCCTGCCGGAATTGCCCCCGGAGCCAATCGTATTCAATCTGATACTTGATGCGCTCTCTTACATCCCATATTTCTGTCTGTCCTTCGTTTTGGGCATCGGACGGAAAGAATGAATGTGTATTTGATTCATCTGTATTTGATTTTTGAGTATTTAATTCTTCTATATTTAATTGTGCGGGAATCTCCTGCGTAGGAAGAACCTGCATGGGAATTACCTGCGTTGGATTTTCCAATATAGGTTTTTCCTGAACGGGAGGCGGAATTGCCACTTGCCGGGGCTTTTCCAGAATTGTGTACTCGATGGCACCGTACTGGCCATTTCCGTTCCGGCGGCGTTCCCGAACAAGATAGCCGTTGGCTTCAAGCTCCTGAATACCGACCCGAATACTGTCCACACCATCTTTACAGATGCAGGACAGCCCTCTGGTGGTATAGTCCCAATCCTCTGGCAGGGAGAGCATAAGCGACAGTAGACCCTTTGCCTTCAGGGACAGCGCTTTGTTCCGCAGATGGTGGTTGGCCATAACAGTGTAATCCTTGGTTTTGTCTACACGAAATACGGCGATTGTATCTCACCTCCTCGCCGCCTGACTGTGTAGGAAAATCAGGATTCGTAGATCACATCTTCTTCAGGGTCGAAGTCCTCCGGGCACAGGTCGGCAAGATGCTCCAGGAAATCGAACAGGTCAGGGGCGGCCTCCGTGGACGGCCACTGGCTGCCCTTGTACTCCCGGTACTCCGTGGTGTAATCACCATCGCTGCCTTCGTAGTCCACCTGGAAGCAGGAAGTGACCGCCAGGGTCATATCCTCCAACAGCCACATTTCCAGATACCGGGTCGTGTCCAGCTCGTCATCTTCTTCGGAATGGGTAGGCTCACGCCACAGCAGCGTTGCGTTGCTGTCAAAGAGCTTCCGGCCACGGTACTTGAGAGCCGCAGAGAGCAGGCCGTTTGCGTCAAAGACATAGACGGGCTCGGCCCGGTCACGAATTTCGTGGAATAGATTTTCCCAGCAGACCTGTTCGGTAAGGGACATAACAGCAGCTCCCGTATAGCTGCCCCGGACAGCCAGTTCCGCACAGATTTCAGCGAATGTAGAAAGCATGGTTTCGTGAATAGTCATAGTTCATTTTCCTCCTTAGATTTGGTTGGATGTTTTGTTTTTCTACGTTTTCTATCGTCAACGAGATACCCGTTGATTACGTTTGCGTGGTGCAAGATACGCACCTTGTCTGCGGCGGCCCAAAGTCGAATGGTCTTGTACGCTGTGTCGGTCAGAAACAGCCGCACCCGGTAGGACATATCCCGGTACGGAATGGGCAGTTCCAGGCGAAATTCTTCCAGCTCCGGCAAATCATGTGCCGCCTCAAAGATAACCATGTGCCGTGTCCCATCCTCGAAGCGGATGTTGGAATACTCTGTGTGACCACAGGAAACACCGAAATCAGCCGTCATTGGTATCTACCTCCTTTGCCAGCTTCATGGCGGTCAAACCGTACCTTGCAATGAGCATGGCATTGATGATGAGCCGAAAAACCTCATCCCCGATAAGCTCGGTATCGTCCAGCTCGGATACGGTTACACCCTGTCGGTCTGTGGTCAGTGCCAGAGCGGCACGGTACAGTGCATAGTTGTAAGTGGTAATGCCCCGGAGAATGGCGTACCGGAAATCAAGGCTATTGCGGCAGAAGCAGTTTGCCATGCGCCAGTAGATGATCTCATTGGAAGTCAGCAGGTACATGGCGGCGTAGTAGGCAGGCGTGTTGCGGCCCGGAACGTAGCCAAGCTGGGTATTCAGGAACTCCATGCGGGAGCGGTGGCGATCATCCAGGAAAATAGTTCCGGAATATTCCTCTGCCAGCTTTGGCAGGCGGCGAGAGAAGCGGTACAGCGGGGAAAACATGGCATTGACTGCATTCCAATAGGTAACGGCACCGGCTTCAATGCGTTCCGCAATGAACGGGCACACATCATGGGGGCAGGGATGTTTTTTGCCCCGATACTCCGTACAGAGTTTGCAGTCCACATCCTCCTTCTTGTAAGTGGGTTTACGAATGTGCATAAGTCCTCCTATAAAAAGAACCGGGCAAGCAGGGGCTTGTCCGGCAAGTGTTGGGGATATTCAGTTTTAGCGGCTTTGTTCCCGCTGCCGTTTGCGCTGCCACGCTTCCAGCAGCTTGAAGATCACCTCCTCCATCTGGATGGGAGAGTAGGAGCGGGGAAAGTATTTGCGCAGCCGTTCCCCGGAGAGGGTGATGTTGGCCTGCACCGGCTTTTTCTGCTCCATCATAATGGAGAGCATGGTATCCTCGTTCAGTTCACCGGACTGGCTCAGCTTCTTCATGCGCTGGGCCTGGGAAAGGGAGGGGGTAGACTGTTCGCTTCCAATGGTTTCCACCAGAAGCTCTTGTTCTTTCTCGTTGAGAGAAGCCAGCTGATAAGCAGGGGAGAGGGCAATTTTCCCATCGTCCACCATTTGCATGAGCGGCGGTGTCAGGTTGGTCAGAGAGATGTAATTGCGAATGGTATCGCCGCTGATACCCTCCTGATCTCCGATGGAATCGTCGCTTCGGAAATTCGCCGAAATTTTCGGCGAATTGTTTTCGGCATTCTTTTGTGGTCTGCCAGCCTTTCGCTTGACGGCTTCCATCTTCAGCTTGTAAGCTTTGGCGCGTTCTGAGGGAAGAATGTTTTCCCGCTGAATATTGCTGTCGATCATCCGAATGATGGCATCATCATCTTTCAGGTTAAGGACCATAACCGGCATGGTATCCTGTCCCAGCTGTTCACAAGCATACTTTCTGCGATGACCTGAAATCAATTCGTATCCACCTTCCTTTCTGGGTCTGGCGATTGCCGGGATAAGGACCCCGTTTTCTTTGACGCTTCCAACCAATTCCTGCATGGCGGGGTCATCCCGAACGCCATAGGGGTTCAACGGATGCGGGTGCAAATCTTCCAGGGGCATACGGTAGATGATGCCCAGGGTTGCGGGTGGTTTCTTTGGCATAAAAAGCTCCTTGTTAATTTGTTATAGAAAAAAGCACATCCCGGAGGACGTGCTTTATTCCTGTTTGGCTTCGCAAAGCTCGATTAACTGTGATAATAAGTTGAGGAAACACTTCTTTTTGGGTGGTGGTATCATTGACGTACACACACATGGGTCACCGCCCCGACCAGTTTTCCGTCCTGGAGGATGGGCGAGCCCGACATGCCCTGCACGATCCCGCCGGTGGCGGCAATCAGCTCCGGGTCTGTGACCTTCAGCAAGAGATTTCGGCCGGTTTGGCGGTCTTTTGGATATATTTTCAGAATTTCCACAGAATATTCCCGGGGTTCATCGCCCTGGACTGTGGAGCGGATGGCAGCGGTACCGGTATGCAGGTCCTCCCAGGCGGCTACCGGGAGAGGCTGACCGGAAAAGGCTCCATTCACGGCACCGAAAATGCCCTGGGGCGTGTTGCGAAGGATGGTGCCCATGGGGGATTCCGACAGGGCCTTGCCCTTTAACAGGCCCGGTTCTCCCGCCTTGCCTTTTTGGGCGGCTACCGCCTGGGCGGGATAGATGCTGCCGCTGACCAGGGGCAGCAGGCAGTCCTTGGCGGTGCTGACGCCGTGGCCCAGAGCGGCGAAGGTGCCGGTGTCCGGGTCATACCAGGTGACGGTGCCGATGCCGGAGATGCCCTGGCGCAGATAGACCCCCAAAAACCGTCGGCCCTCCTGCTCCTTGGGCTCCAATTGCAGACGAATGGCTTTGCTGCCCCGCAGGATCTGGATATCCGCAATGCCGGATCCGGAATCCAGGGCCTGAGAGACCTGCTCTGACTCCCGTATGGGGATGCCGTTGATGGCGGTGATCTGGTCGCCCACCTTCAGCCCGGCCTCCCGGGCGGCCTGACCGAGCAGATCATCAAAGGCAGCCACAGTCACTGTGCCGCTGTGGACCTCCAGCCCTACCAGCGCCCCAACGGGTACCAGGGTGCCAGCCGCCTGGGCTGTCAGCGGCAGCAGACATATAAATAAAAAAACAAAAACCCCGCGAACGACTCGCTTCATAAATTGCCCTCCTTTCTTTCTCCGCCTTTTTAATATTCCGCTTTGGGAGGGGATTAACCGCTGAAAAAGTCGAGAAATCTGGGCGGGGCAGGAAGGTTGGGAAAAAACTGGAAAATGACGGAATGTTCCCCTTTTTTGATCTGCCTATTGACAAGGTAGGTAAAATGTGGTATGCTCCCTACAGAGTTAGTAGGGAACTTGCGCCCTGCGACCATTAGGAGGTTTTTCTTTTATGACTGTTTACGCAGATAACGCGGCAACGACGAAGATGAGCCAGACGGCTATCGACGCCATGCTGCCCTATATGACCACCGTCTACGGCAACCCCTCCAGCCTGCACTCTGTAGGCCAGCAGGCAAAGGAAGCTCTGGATGCCGCCCGGGAGACTGTGGCAAACTGCCTGGGCTGCGAGCCCCGGGAGATCATCTTCACCTCCGGCGGTTCTGAGGCCGACAATCAGGCCATCATTTCCGCCGCCAAGCTGGGGGAGAAGAAGGGAAAGAAGCACATCATCTCCACCGCTTTCGAGCATCATGCCGTGCTGCACACCCTGAAAAAGCTGGAGAAGGAAGGCTTCGAGGTCCAGCTTCTGGATGTGAAGCAGGGCCACAACATCACCGCCCAGCAGGTGAAGGATGCCATCCGGCCGGACACCTGCCTGGTGACCACCATGTACGCCAACAACGAGATCGGCTCTATCCTGCCCATCGCTGAGATCGGTGCCATCTGCAAGGAGGCCGGGGTGCCCTTCCACACCGATGCCGTTCAGGCCGTTGGTCATCTGCACATCAACGTGAAGGAAGAGAATATCGATATGCTGAGCCTGTCCGGCCATAAGTTCCATGGCCCCAAGGGCATTGGCGCGCTCTACTGCCGGAAGGGCTTCCCCCTGGTGAACATCATCGAGGGCGGCGCTCAGGAGCGGGGCAAGCGGGCCGGCACCGAGAACATTCCCGCCATCTGCGGCATGGCCGCCGCTATGAAGGAGGCCTGCGACCATATCGATGAGAACGCCGCCAAGGTCTCCGCCATGCGGGACAAGCTGATCGAGGGCCTGTCCAAGATCCCCCACAGCGCCGTCAACGGAGACCTGAAGCACCGGCTCCCTGGCAATGTGAGCTTCTGCTTCGAGGGCATTGAGGGTGAGAGCCTGCTGCTGCTGCTGGACCAGAAGGGGATCTGCGCCTCCTCCGGCTCCGCCTGCACCTCCGGCTCTCTGGACCCCAGCCACGTGCTGCTGGCCATTGGCCGGGTCCACGATGTGGCCCACGGCTCTCTGCGGCTGAGCCTGTGTGAGTGGAACACCATGGAAGAGATGGACCATATTCTGAAGGCCGTCCCCGAAGTGGTGGCGTATCTGCGGAGCATGTCTCCCGTTTGGAGAGACCTGCAGACCGGCAAGAGAGAATACATTCTGTAATTTGGAGGAAATAAAAAATGGCACTTTACAGTGAAAAAGTTATGGATCATTTCACCCATCCCCGGAATGTGGGCGTCATCGAGGATGCCAACGGCGTGGGTGAGGTCGGCAACGCCAAGTGCGGCGATATCATGAAGATCTACCTAAAGATCGAGGATGACATCATCAAGGACGTGAAGTTCGAGACCTTCGGCTGCGGCAGCGCCATCGCCTCCTCTTCCATGGCCACCGAGATGATCAAGGGCAAATCCATCCACGAGGCCATGGCCCTGACCAACAAGGCCGTTGCCGAGGCACTGGACGGTCTGCCCGCCCACAAGCTGCACTGCTCCGTCCTGGCGGAGGAGGCCATCAAGAAGGCCTTGCAGGACTACTATGACCGGGCCGGTCTGCCCTACGACGAGAAGGATTTCCCGGACTGCGAACACTGCGAGCATTGCGAGTGATATGATCGTATCGACCAAAGGACGTTACGCCCTGCGGGTGATGGTGGCAATGGCCCAGCGGGGCGGGGAGGAGTACATCCCCATTAAGGAGATCGCCGAGCAGGAGAACATTTCCCTGAAGTATTTGGAGTCCATTATGACCATGCTCTCAAAAGGCGGCCTGGTGGACGCGGTCCACGGCAAAGGCGGCGGCTACCGCCTGAACCGCAAGCCCGAGGAATACACCGTAGGCAGCATCCTGAAGCTCACCGAGGGGGGGCTGGCCGTGGTTTCCTGCACGGCGGAGGGCCCCGCCGCCTGTGCCCGTCAGGCCTGCTGCGAAACCAGGCCCATGTGGGACAAGCTGGATAAGATGATCGATGATTTCTTCGAGGGCATCACCCTGGCGGATTTGCTGAAGGAAAATATGGAATAAGAGACCGGCCCGGACAGTTCGTTCGGGCCGGTTCTTTTGGGGCTGTGGGAAAACATTCCCGAATTTTCGTTTGAAAATTACTTGTAACATTTCCGTGCCTGTGGTATAATAGAGGGCACAAAAAACGAGACTACTCCCAGAGAGGTAAGCGAATGAACGACAGAATCATAGTCCGGGGTGCCCGGGAAAACAATCTGAAAAATGTGGATGTTTCCATCCCCCGGGACAAAATGGTGGTGTTTACCGGCCTCAGCGGCTCCGGAAAATCCAGCCTGGCCTTTGATACCATCTATGCCGAGGGCCAGCGGCGGTATGTGGAGAGCCTGAGCTCCTACGCCCGGCAGTTTTTGGGGCAGATGGACAAGCCGGATGTGGACTCCATCGACGGGCTGTCCCCGGCCATTTCCATTGACCAGAAGACCACCTCCAAGAGCCCCCGGTCCACCGTGGGTACGGTGACGGAGATCTACGACTATTTGCGGCTGCTGTGGGCCCGGGTGGGAACGCCCCACTGCCCCAAGTGCGGCAAGGAGATCAAAAAACAGACCATCGACCAGATTGTGGACCGGGTAGAGGCCCTGGGAGAGGGTACCCGGTTTGTGGTGCTGTCGCCCGTCATTCGGGGGAAGAAGGGCGAGCATGTCAAGGTCTTTGAGGATGCCCGGAAGCAGGGCTTTGCCCGGGTCCGGGTGGACGGCATCCTCTATGATCTGACGGAAGAGATCAAGCTGGAGAAGAACAAAAAGCACACCATCGAGCTGGTGGTGGACCGGCTGGTGCTGAAAGAGGGCCTTCGCCGCCGCCTGACGGACTCCATCGAGACGGCCTGTGCCCATTCCGGCGGCCTGGTGATCATTCAGCTGCCGAAGGAGGACCAGGAGCTGAGCTTCTCCCAGAACTATGCCTGCGAAGACTGCGGCATTAGCCTGACGGAGCTGGAGCCCAGAATGTTCTCCTTCAACAATCCCAACGGGGCCTGCCCCAGCTGCACCGGTCTGGGCTTTCAGCTCATTGCCGACGAGGATCTGGTGATCCCCGATAAGGACAAGTCCATTTTCGAGGGGGCCATTCAGGCCTCCGGCTGGCAAAGTGCCCGGACGGATTCCATTTTCCGGATGTACTTTGAGGCCCTGTCCCAGAAGTATCACTTCTCCCTGACGGAGCCTGTGAAGAGCCTGTCCAAGGATGCCATGAAGGTGATCCTCTACGGCACCGGCACGGAAAAGCTGCGGATGACCTATAACCGGGGCAACGGCATGGGGGTGCTGGAGCAGCCCTTTGAGGGCATTCTCAACAATATCTCCCGCCGCTACCGGGAGACTCAGTCCGACTCCGCCCGGAAGGAGCTGGAGGAGTGCATGGCCACGGCCCCCTGCCCCAAGTGCCACGGGGACCGGCTCAACGAGCTGGCTCTGGCTGTCACCGTAGGCGGGCTGAACATTATGGAGTTCTGCCGCATGAGCGTGGTCCAGGAGCTGGAGTTTATGGAAAATCTCCGCCTGGAGGGCAACATGGCGGTGGTGGCCCAGCAAATCGTCCGGGAGATCACCTCCCGGCTCCGGTTCCTGACGGATGTGGGCCTGAGCTACCTGACCTTGTCCCGGGGAGCCGGGACCCTCTCCGGCGGCGAAAGCCAGCGGATCAGACTTGCGACCCAAATCGGCTCCTCTCTTATGGGGGTGCTGTATATTCTGGACGAGCCCTCCATTGGCCTGCACCAGCGGGACAATGATAAGCTTCTGGCAACCCTGAAGCATCTGCGGGACCTGGGCAATACCCTGATCGTGGTGGAGCACGACGAGGATACCATGCGGGCCGCAGACTATATTGTGGATGTGGGCCCCGGGGCGGGAAGCCACGGTGGCCGGATCGTTGCCGCGGGGACCCTGCAGGACATTCTGGACTGCCCGGATTCCGTCACGGGGCAGTATCTCTCCGGCCAAAAGAAAATCCCTGTGCCGGAGAACCGGCGGCCTGGGAACGGGAAGTTCCTGACCGTCCGGGGGGCCAGGGAAAACAACCTGAAGGACGTGGATGTGACCATTCCCCTGGGAACCTTTACCTGCGTCACCGGTGTCTCCGGCTCCGGCAAGTCCAGCCTGGTCAACGAGGTGCTGAATAAGACCCTGCTGGCAAAGCTGAACCATGCCCGGTGTCGCCCCGGCGCCTGCGCTTGCGTGGAGGGGCTGGAAAATCTGGACAAGGTCATCGACATCGACCAGAGCCCCATTGGCCGGACTCCCCGGTCCAACCCGGCTACCTACACCGGGCTCTTCAACGACATCCGGGACCTTTTCGCTTCTACGGCGGATGCCAAAATGCGGGGCTACGGTCCGGGCCGGTTCAGCTTCAATGTGAAGGGGGGCCGGTGCGAAGCCTGCTCCGGCGACGGCCTGGTAAAAATCGAGATGCACTTCCTGCCGGATGTGTATGTGCCCTGCGAGGTCTGCCATGGAGCCCGATACAACCGGGAGACCCTGGAGGTCCAATACAAGGGCAAGAACATTGCCCAGGTGCTGGATATGACCTGTGAAGAGGCTGTGGAGTTCTTTGAGAACCTGCCAAAGATCCGCAGGAAGGCTCAGATGCTCTGCGAGGTGGGCCTGGGCTATATCAAGCTGGGCCAGGCCAGCACCACCCTCTCCGGCGGCGAGGCCCAGCGGGTGAAGCTGGCTACGGAGCTGAGCCGGACAGCCACGGGCCGGACCATTTATATTCTGGACGAGCCTACCACAGGCCTCCACGCCGCGGACGTTCACCGGCTCATTGAGGTTCTCAACAGACTTGTGGATGCCGGCAATACGGTGCTGGTCATTGAGCACAACCTGGACCTCATCAAGACCGCGGACTACCTGATCGACCTGGGCCCCGAAGGCGGAGACGGCGGCGGAACCATTGTGGCCACCGGCACCCCGGAGGAGGTAGCGGGGATCCCGGAGAGCTACACGGGGCAGTATTTGAAGAGCTATCTGAAGTAAAAGGATCCCCCTGCGGCCTGTGCCGCAGGGGGCAAACCCCTCTCCTGGGAGGGGGGGACCGGACGCAGTCCGGGACGGGAGTGGGGCGGTATGGTTCCTATCGCCCCTCCTGAAATTGGAAAGAAATTCATGGGTGGCGGTTGCAATTTGAAAAAGGGCCCGGTATAATGGGCCCAAAAGGACAGTATGCATTCAAAGCTCCCGGTAGCACTCTGTCGGAAGCACATCCGAAAGCTCAATCAGGCCGTGATCCCGCTCGCCGGAATAGTCTACCCGCAGAATGGGGGAGCGAAATCCCTTCGGGATGTCCTGCCGGATGGCAAGGGTCATGGTGACCCGGGTGCCGATGCCGTTGGGGCTGTCGACCAGAACGGTACCTCCGTGATGGGCGGCGGCGGAACGGACCAGTACCATCCCCAGGCCCAGGCCCAGGCGCCCGTCCTCTATGGCGGGCTGCCGCTGATATCGGGAGAAGAGGCTGCCCCGCAGTGCCTCCGGGATGCCGGTGCCGGTGTCCTGAACGGTCAGGTAAAGCATCCGGCCCCTCCGTGCCAGGCTGCACAGGATCCGGTCCTGAGGTGACGTAAACTTTGCGGCGTTGGACAGAAGGTTCAGAAAGGCCCGCTCCAGCTCCTGAGGGTCGGCCAGGGTGTAGATCGGGTCCTTGGGAAGCTGATAGGTCAGCTGCCGCGGGACCGTCTCCAGCTGGGCGGCGGCTTTTTCGAAAAATTCACCGCAGAGGGCGCAGATGTCCAAAAATTCCGGGTGATAGGCCGGGCTGGGAGCGGCGGACATATTGCCGATGATCCGCAGGGTCTGGGCCAGACTCCGATTCAGCAGAGGCGCTTCTTTCGCACCTTGGTCACTGAGGGACTCCGCTACGGCGCACAGGCCGGAAAGGGTACCGCGCAGCTCTCTGGCGGCCAGGGCAAGAGGGGTCAGCTCCTGATCCCAGCCTGCCTGCTCCAGAAGAAAATAGTCGGTATCTCCTTCCCGGCGGGCTGTGGCGGCGAAGGTGGTGCCTCCCAGGCTGAGGGTCAGCGACAGGGCCCCCTCCTGAAAGGCGGCGTATTCTTCGGCTCCCGTCAGCAAAAGGGGGGTGACGGCATCGCCAACGGACAGAGGCAGAGACTCCGCCGCCGCGTTGCGCGAAATGATATTACCCTCCCGGACGCAGAAGCAGGGGGTGGCAATCAGATGTATGAGGTCGGCATTGGGATGTTCCATGATGATCCTCCTGATACGGACTTGTGAGTAGTTTGTGCAGAAACAGGGAAAACTTTCTCCCCATGTTTCGACGTATTTCAGCTTGCCCCTATTGTACCGGATTTTTCCGGAAATGGCAAGAGAGATTTCCAAAAGGAGTACAGTTATGCACGAGGGACACAGACAGAGACTCAAAAAACGGTTCCTGGAGGAGGGGCTGGACGGCTTTACGGATGTGCAGGCTTTGGAGCTGCTGCTGTTCTATGCCATTCCCAGGGCGGATACCAACCCTGCTGCCCATGCCCTGCTGGAGCACTTTGGCAGTCTCAGTCAGGTTCTGGAGGCGGATCCCGGGGAATTGACCAAGGTTCCCGGCGTGGGGGAGAGCGCGGCGCTGCTGCTGCACCTGGTGCCCCAGCTGGGAAGAATGTATATGGTGGACAGGACATCGGCCGCCCAGGTGCTGCCCACCCTGGAAAGCTGCGCCCAGTATCTGGTGCCCAGGTTTTTCGGGAGAAAGACGGAGACGGTGTTTCTGCTCTGCCTGGATGCCAAGTGCAAGCTCCTGTGCTGCAAGGAGGTGGGCCGGGGCGGCACCAACTCCACGGGGATCTCCATCCGGAAGGTGGTGGAGACTGCCATGGGGGTCAACGCCTCTACGGTGGTGCTGGCCCACAACCATCCCAGCGGCCTGGCGGTGCCCTCGGCTGAGGACATCCAGACCACCCGCCAGATTGCCCAGGCCCTTCGGGCTGTGGAGATCGCCCTGGCGGACCACATAGTTGTGGCGGATGACGACTATGTATCCATCGCCATGTCCGACGAACGCTTCAACCAGTGCCTGCTGATATGATCACGCTGCCATTGCGAACCAGCGCCCGCACCGGTGTGGCAATCCCCCAGCTGTAAAAGGAGAACTTATGGATCATTTTGAACTGATTTCCGAATACAAGCCCTCCGGCGACCAGCCGGAGGCCATTGAGGCCCTGACCAACGGCGTCAACTGGGGACTGCGGGAGCAGACCCTGCTGGGGGTCACCGGATCCGGCAAGACCTTTACCATGGCGTCCGTGATCGCAAGGCTCAACCGGCCCACTCTGGTCCTGGCCCATAATAAGACATTGGCGGCCCAGTTGTGCTCGGAGTTCCGGGAATTTTTTCCCAACAATGTGGTGGAGTATTTTATCTCCTATTACGACTATTATCAGCCCGAGGCCTACATCGCCCATACGGATACCTATATCGAAAAGGATGCCTCCGTCAATGAGGAGATCGATCGGCTGCGGCACTCGGCCACCTCGTCCCTCTTCGAGCGGCGGGATGTGATCATTGTGGCCTCCGTCAGCTGCCTCTACGGTCTGGGAGACCCCATCGACTATAAGAGCATGGTCATCTCCCTCCGGGTGGGCATGGAGCGGCCTATGGACGAGATCCTCAAAAAGCTGACGGAGATCCGCTACGAGCGAAACGACCTGGACTTTTCCCGGAACAAGTTCCGGGTCCGGGGGGATACGCTGGAGGTCTACCCGGCCTATTGGTCCGGCCGGGCCATCCGTGTGGAGTTCTTCGGAGACGAGATCGACCGGATCAGCGAGATCAACGCCGTGTCCGGCCTGGCGGAACGGTATGTGGACCATGTGGCCATCTACCCTGCCAGCCACTATGTAGCCTCCAAAGAGAAGCTCCAGCGGGCCATGCTGGAAATTCAGAAGGAATGCGACAGCCAGGTGGAGAAATTCCGGGGGGAGGGCAAGCTCATCGAAGCCCAGCGCATTGCCCAGCGGACGGCCTACGACCTGGAGATGATGACGGAGATCGGCTTCTGCAACGGCATTGAGAATTACTCCCGGGTCATTCAGGGCCGGGCTCCGGGAACGCCTCCTACCACCCTGCTGGACTACTTCCCGGAAGATTATCTCATGTTCATTGACGAGAGCCATGTGACCCTGCCCCAGTGCCGGGCCATGTACGCCGGGGACCGGAGCCGGAAGGATGCCCTGGTGAACTACGGCTTCCGGCTGCCTTCGGCCTATGACAACCGGCCCCTGAACTTTGGGGAGTTCGACCAAAAGATCAACCAGGTCATCTACGTCTCCGCCACTCCGGGGGAGTACGAGCGGACCCGGTCCGGCCAGATCGTGGAGCAGGTGATCCGCCCCACAGGCCTGCTGGATCCCCAGGTAGAGGTCCGGCCCATCGACGGCCAGATCGACGACCTCATCGGGGAGATCAACCTGCGCACCGCCCGGCAGGAGCGGGTGCTGGTCACCACCCTGACCAAGAAGATGGCGGAGGACCTGACGGTGTATCTGCAAAAGGCCGGTATTAAAGTCAGGTATATGCACTCCGACATCGGGGCCATGGAGCGGATGGAGATCATCCGGGACCTGCGCCTTGCCAAATTCGATGTGCTGGTGGGCATCAACCTGCTGCGGGAGGGCCTGGACCTGCCGGAGGTAAGCCTGGTGGCCATCCTGGACGCGGACAAGGAAGGCTTCCTGCGCAGTGAGACCAGCCTGATCCAGACCATGGGCCGGGCGGCCCGAAACGCCGACGGCAAGGTCATTATGTATGCCGATACGGTGACCCCATCCATGCGGGTCGCCATGGACGAGACTGCCCGGAGACGGGAGATCCAGGACAAATTCAACAAGGACCACGGCATTGTGCCCAAGACCGTGATCAAGTCCGTCCGGGACCTGATCGAGATCTCCTCCCCCACCGCCGAGCGGAAGGGCCGCAACGGCGTGAAGATGACCAAGGCCGAGAAGGAGAAGGAGATCGCCCGGCTGGAGAAGCAGATGAAGGAAGCGGCTAAGATGATGGAGTACGAATACGCGGCTGTTCTCCGGGATCAGATCGTGGAGCTGCGGGGCAATGGCCTATAAAAGAGCTTGCAAATGGGAAAAACCCTGTTATAATGGAGTGCAACCATAAAATGCGTCCCTATGGCATTCTGCCTTGGGGAGAAAGGCAAACGAATGTCACTGAGAAATAAGCTGATGGCCTGGGCCATGAAGCGGCGGGGCAGAGCGCTGAGCCCTACGAAGATCATTGCCGTGACCTTTTTGATTTTGATCCTGACGGGAGCGTTTCTGCTGACTCTGCCGGCAGCCACCCGGGACGGTCAGGGCTGCGACTTCCTCCGGGCGCTGTTTACGGCCACCTCGGCCACTTGCGTTACGGGGCTGACCCCCTTTGATACCTATACCCAGTGGTCTGGCTTCGGCCAGGGGGTGCTGCTGTGCCTCATCGAGGTGGGGGGCCTGGGCTTTATGTCCATGGCGACTCTGTTTGTGTTCCTGCTGCGCAGGCGTATCGGCCTGAAGCAGCGGATGGTCATGGCCCAGGCCCTGAGCCTCAACGGCATGGAAGGGGTGGTCCGGCTCCAGCGGACGGTGATCTTCGGGAGCCTGTCCGTAGAAGCCCTGGGGGCGGCCATTCTGGCGGCCTATTTCACGCCTCGCTTCGGCTTTGGGAAGGCCCTGTGGCTTGGTGTGTTCCATTCCGTCTCCGCCTTCTGCAACGCGGGCTTTGATGTCTTCGGCTTCCTGGAGCCGGGGGCCAGCCTGATGACCTTCCAGGATGATCCGCTGGTGCTGCTGACCCTGGGGGCCCTGGTGGTCATCGGCGGGCTGGGCTTCCTTGTGTGGGAGGAGCTGGCGGAGCGGAAGCCTTTGAGGCGGATGTCCGTCTATACCCGGCTGGTCCTTTCCACCACGGGGGCCCTGCTGCTGGCGGGCTGGGTCCTGACCTGCCTTTTGGAGTGGAACAATCCGGACACCCTGGGGAATATGCCGGTGTGGGAGAAGCTGCTGAACGGCCTTTTCCAGTCCGTCACCTTGCGGACGGCGGGCTTTGCCGCCGTTGACCAGGGGAAGCTGACAGAAGGCGGCAAGGCCGTGTCCATGATCATCATGCTCATTGGCGGCTCCTCCGGGTCCACGGCGGGAGGACTGAAAACCGTGACCTTTGTGGTGCTGGTGCTCTTTATCTGGGCCCGGCTCCGGGGGCGGTCCACGGTTTGCGCCTTCCGGCGGACCATTCCGGCGAGCCAGGTGCTGGATGCCATGACCATTGCCATGGCCATGCTCATTCTGGCCATGTTCGGGGCGGTGTTCATCTGCGCCACCTCTCCTGTGGGCTTTACCAACGCCCTGTTTGAGGCCATTTCCGCCCTGGCCACTGTGGGCCTGACGGCGGACACCACCCTGCGGCTCAGTGTGCCCGCCCAGTACCTCATCATTCTGTATATGTATTTTGGCCGTGTGGGCATTCTCACCATCAGCCTGGGCTTCCTTGCGGGAGACCGGGCCGCGGAGCGGTTCCGCTATGCCCAGACCAGCCTGCTGATTGGTTAATTAAGGAGGAAAAATATGAAATCCTATGTTGTGATCGGCCTGGGCCGGTTTGGAGCCTCTCTGGCCCGGCAGCTGTGCAAGCTGGGGGCGGAGGTACTGGCCCTGGATGTAAAGGGAGACCTGGTGCAGCAGGTGGCCAGCGAAGTGACCCACGCCGTAGTGGGGGATGCCCAGGATAAGGAGGTCCTCCGGGCCCTGGGGGTCCGGAATATGGACTGCGCCATCATTGCCATTGGTGACAATCTGGCGGCCTCGGTGCTCATCACCATGAACCTGAAGGAGCTGGGCATCCCCTTTATCGTCTGCAAGGCCCATGACGAGACCCACCGGAAGGTGCTGGAAAAATTGGGAGTGGACCGGGTGGTGATCCCGGAGCAGGAATATGCCCAGCGGCTTGCCCGGACCCTGAATAGCCACAATGTGCTGGACTACATCGAGCTTTCCGAGGACTTCGGCATTCTGGACGTGCCCGCCCCCGCCGCCTGGCAGGGGAAGACCCTGCGGGAGCTGAATATCCGGGCCAAGCTGGGCGTGAACATCATCGCCGTGGAGAACGGCAGCAAGACCAACGTGTCCCCCGGGGCGGACTACGCCATTCAGTCCGGGGATACCCTGGTGGTGCTGGGGGATAACGTCTCTCTGGACAAGGTGCAGAAGCTGTGATGGAGGAGCGGATCACATCCCGGAAAAATCCTCTGGTCCAGCAGGTGAGAAAGCTTCTGACCTCCCGCCGGGAGCGGGAGAAGCGGGGGCTGTTTGTGGGAGACGGCACCAAGCTCCTGGAGGAGGCAGTCCGGTATTGTCCGGGGCTCCGGACGGTATTTCTTGCCGACGGCGTTTCGGCGGAGCTTCCGGACCATGTGCGGGCCATCCGGGTGAGCCAGGAGGTCATGGAAGCCATTTCTCCCATGGAGACGCCCCAGGGGGCGGTGTTTCTCTGCGCGCTGCCGGAAAGGCAGGACTTTCAGCCGGAACGAGGCTGCCTGCTTCTGGACGGCATCCAGGACCCGGGGAACATAGGCACCATTCTGCGGACGGCGGATGCCTGGAATGTGCCGGTGGCCCTGCTGGAGGGCTGTGCCGACCCCTTTGGTCATAAGGTGGTCCGGGCCTCTATGGGGGCGGTGTTCCGCCGACTGGTCACGGTGACCACCTGGGAGGAGGCCCGGGAGAAGTGCCGTCAGGCGGGGATCCCCATTGCGGTGACGGCCCTGCGGGATACGGCCCAGGACATCCGCAGGGCAAATGTGGCGGATATGGCTGTGGTCATCGGCAGCGAGGGCCAGGGAGTCCGCCAGGAGGTGCTGGACAGCGCCGATCAGTGCCTGATCATCCCCATGAATCCCCATTGTGAATCCCTGAATGCCGCCGTGGCGGCCACAGCCGTTATGTGGCAGATGGGAAAGATTTGAACAAGGACAGGAGGGAACCCTATGCTGCTGCATAGTTTGTGGCTGGCGGAACGGCCCAATATAAGCGACGGACTCAAAGCCGCGCTCCTGCGGCAGTTTTCCAGCCCGGAGGAGCTGTATTACTGCCGGGAGTCGGAGCTTGCGGCCCTGGAAATGGGGGGCATGACCCCCGAAGCCTTGGAAGCCCTGGGAGACAAAAGCCTGGACGGGGCAGAAAAGACCCTGGAGACATGCCTGAAGGGCGGCGTTTCCTTCCTGACCCCGGAGGACCCCAAATACCCGGACCGGCTCCGGGCCCTGTATGACGCGCCGGTGCTGCTGTATTACAAGGGGACCCTGCCGGAATTCGATGATCTGCCCACCATTGCCCTGGTGGGCACCCGGAAGGCCAGCCCCTACGGACTGAAGACCGCCCAGCGCCTGGGCGGGGAGATCGCCCAGGGCGGCGGCCTGGTAGTCTCCGGTCTGGCAGAGGGGGTGGATGCCGCCGCCATGCTGGGCGCTCTTAACCAGCGCGCCAGCGTGGTGGGAGTCCTGGGCTGCGGCATTGACCTGGTCTATCCCCGGAAAAATAAGGATCTTTACTTACAGACGGAGTGCCAGGGGTGCATTCTTACGGAATACGCTCCTGGGACGCCGCCTTTGCGGTGGAATTTTCCGAAACGGAACCGGATCATCAGCGGCCTCAGCTGCGGCACGGTGGTGGTAGAGGCCCCGGAGAAAAGCGGCTCCCTGCTGACGGCCAGATTGGCCCTGGACCAGGGGCGGGATGTTTTCGTGGTCCCCGGCAATGTGGACGATCCCCGGTGCGCGGGCAGCAACCGGCTGCTGCGCTCCGGCGCCATTGCCGTCAGCTGTGGGCAGGATGTGCTGGCGGAATATGAGGGGCTCTACGGGGGAAAACTGCCCCGGTATTCCCCCATTTCCCGGGAGGAAAAACCGGAGAAACCTGGGGCAAAGGAGCCTCTCAAGAAAAAATTAAGCCGGGAACCCATTGACAAAGCCGTCCCGGAGCTTTATAGTGACCGGGTGGTGCCGGGCATCCGCCTCTCGGAAGAGGAGCGGAGGGTCCTCGATGCCATTGGTCCCGGAGAGATCCTGGTGGATGAGGTCATCGCCAAATCGGGACTTCCCACGGGGAAATTATTGAGTTTACTGACCATGCTGGAGCTGAAGGGGGCGATCTGCCGCCTGCCCGGCAAGCGTGTGTCCAAAAAGCGGTAATATCCGCAAATACAGGGCGGAGGCACCTCCTTCGCCGGGAAAAGGGAGTATTTCATGGGCAAAGCCAACAATCTGGTGATCGTTGAGTCGCCTTCCAAAGCAAAAACCATCGGCAAGTATCTGGGCCCCGACTATGTGGTGAAGGCCAGCATGGGCCATCTGCGGGATCTGCCGAAGAGCCGCATGGGCGTGGATCTGGAGCATGACTTCACGCCGGAATATCTGCCCGTCCGGGGCAAAGAGGCTCTGATCAAGGAGCTGAAAGCCGCTGCCAAGGACGCGGATACCGTCTATCTGGCAACGGACCCTGACCGGGAGGGAGAGGCCATCTCCTGGCACTTAAAAGAGCTGCTGAACCTGCCGGAGGAAAAGGCCCACCGGGTGACCTTCCACGAGATCACCCAGAAGGTGGTAAAGGATTCCATCCAGCATCCCCGGGAGATCGACTATGACCTGGTGGATGCCCAGCAGGCACGGCGGATCCTGGACCGGATCGTGGGCTATGAGCTGTCCCCTCTGCTGTGGAAAAAGATCCGCCGGGGACTTTCCGCCGGACGTGTCCAGAGCGTGGCCACCCGGATGGTGGTGGACCGGGAGGAGGAGATCCGGGCTTTCCAGGCCAAGGAGTACTGGTCTATCGATGTGACGCTGGACCGTGTGGGCCGCCCCGGCTCCTTCCTGGCCCACTATTATGGAGAGGACAAGAAGCGGGACCTGGAAAACGAGGCCCAGACGGATGAGGTCCTTGGGGACATCCAGGGCAAAGAGTTTACGGTGACCAATGTGAAGAAGGCGGAGAAGAAGCGCACCGCCGCGCCTCCTTTCACCACCTCCACCCTCCAGCAGGAGGCTTCCCGGAAGCTGAATATGACCCCCAAGCGGACCATGGCCATTGCCCAGCAGCTCTACGAGGGCGTGGACGTGGAAGGGGAGGGGACCCTGGGTCTTATCACCTATATGCGTACCGACTCCGTCCGCCTCAGCGACGAAGCCATGGCTGCCGCCGCCCAGTTTATCTCCACCCGCTACGGGAAGGACTACTATTACGGCTCCTTCCATGTGTATAAAACCAAGGCCAATGCCCAGGACGGACACGAAGCCATCCGCCCCACCCATGTGGAGCTGGATCCGGAGCGGGTCCGGGGCAGCCTGACACCGGATCAGTACCGGCTGTATAAGCTGGTTTGGAGCCGGTTCCTGGCCAGCCAGATGGCCAACGCCCTCTACGACACCGTGTCCATCGACACGGAGTGCGCCGGGCACATTTTCCGCTCCACCCACCAGAGCCTGCGCTTCCCCGGCTTCATCGCCGTGTACGAGGAGGGAAAGGACGAGGAAGGGGAGGCATTGGGATCTCCCCTGCCGGACCTGACGGTAGGGGAAAAGGCCCTGGCCCGGGACGTGGACAAGCAGCAGCACTTCACCCAGCCTCCGGCCCGGTATACCGAGGCCACCCTGGTCAAGGCCATGGAGGAAAAGGGCGTGGGCAGACCTTCTACCTATGCCGCTACCATCTCCACCATTGAGGACCGGGACTATGTGGTCAAGCAGGACAAGCGCCTGGCCCCCACCGGCCTGGGCGAGGTGGTCACGGGCCTGATGAAGGACAAATTCAAGGATATTGTGGACGTGGGCTTTACCGCCAGCATGGAAAACCGGCTGGACGACGTAGAGGCCGGAAAACAGAACTGGAAGGCATTGCTTGCCGACTTCTACAGGGACTTCGAAAAGGAACTGAAGGATGCGGAAGCATCTCTGGAGGGTGTCCGGCTGAAGGTCCCCGAGGAGGAGACCGATGAGGTCTGTGAGCTCTGCGGCCGGAAGATGGTCATCAAGATGGGCCGCTTCGGCAAGTTCCTGGCCTGCCCCGGGTTCCCGGAGTGCAAAAACGCCAAGCCACTGGTAGAGCGGATGCCCGGCCGGTGCCCCAAGTGCGGCAGCGGCATGCTGAAGCGGAAGTCCAAGCGGGGCTACGCCTTCTATGCCTGCGAGCGGGGACAGGAGTGCGGCTTTATGACCTGGGATGTGCCCACCGCCGAGGACTGCCCGGAGTGCGGCCAGACCCTGTTCAAAAAGTCCGGCAAGGGCCGGATGAAGCCCTTCTGCATCAACGAGAAGTGCCCCCGGTTCCTGCCGGAGGACCAGCGGGGCTATTACCGCAAGAAAACCACGGAGGAGGCCCCTCAGGAGCCCGGCGAGCCTGCCGGAGCGGCCCCGGAGGCAGCCCCCAAGAAAACCGCCGTGAAGAAGACCGCCGCAAAAAAGACGGCTGCGGCCAAGAAGACAACCGCCGCCAAGAAGACAACCGCCGCCAAGAAGACAGCGGCGAAGACCCCCAAGAAAACCAGGGAGGAGCAGAGCTGATGGAAGTGAAAGTCATTGGCGCGGGCCTGGCCGGTTCGGAGGCTGCCTGGCAGCTGGCGAAGCGGGGGATCCGGGTGAAGCTCTATGAGATGAAGCCTCAGAAGATGAGCCCCGCCCACCACAGTGAGGATTTCGCGGAGCTGGTCTGCTCCAACTCCCTCCGGGGGGACCGGCTGGAAAACGCCGTAGGCCTCCTCAAGGAGGAGCTGCGCCGCTGCGGCAGCCTGATCATGGAGTGTGCCGAGGCCACCCGGGTGGAGGCCGGCGGGTGCCTGGCCGTAGACCGGGAGGGCTTCTCCCGGATGGTGACGGAAAAGATCCGCTCCAACCCCAATATTACCCTGGTTTCCGAGGAGGTGACCCAGGTCCCCCAGGGGCCGGTGATCATCGCCACGGGCCCCCTGACCTCCGATGCCCTGTCGAAGGCCATCGGGGAGTACTTCGGGGCAGACTATCTCCACTTTTTCGACGCGGCGGCCCCCCTGGTGACCGCTGAGTCTGTGGATATGAACTTAGCCTGGTGGCAGAGCCGCTATGACCGGGGCACCCCGGACTATGTGAACTGCGCCATGGATAAGCAGCAGTACGAGGACTTTGTGAAGGCCCTGATCACTGCCCAGGAGGCGGAGGTCCATGGCTTCGAGGACAAGCGGGTCTTTGAGGGCTGCATGCCCGTGGAGGTCATGGCGAGACGGGGCCTGGATACCCTGCGCTTCGGCCCCATGAAGCCTGTGGGGCTGACGGACCCCAGAACCGGGGCGGAGCCCTACGCGGTGCTGCAGCTGCGGCAGGACAACGCCGCCAAGAGCGTCTACAATCTGGTGGGCTTCCAGACCCACCTGAAGTTCGGGGAGCAGAAGCGGGTATTCTCCATGATCCCGGCGCTGGCGAATGCGGAATTCGTCCGCTATGGGGTCATGCATCAGAATACCTTCCTCCAGAGCCCCAAGCTGCTGGACAGGTTCTATGCCGACCGGCGTGACCCCCTGGTGGCCTTTGCCGGACAGATGACCGGCGTAGAGGGCTATGTGGAGTCCACGGCCTCCGGTTTCCTGGCGGCTGTGGCCATGGCGGCCAAGGTCCAGGGGAAGGAGCCTCCGGCGTTTCCCAGAACCACCGCCATCGGTGCCCTGGGGCTGTACATCAGCGACGGCAGCATCGAGAATTTCCAACCTATGAACGTAAATTTCAGCATCATCAGTCCTCTGGAGTACCGGGTGCGGAAAAAGGCGGAAAAGAACCTGGCCATCTCCCAGCGGGCACTGGGGGTCATTGATGAGATGATCGCCGAAGGCCTGTAAAGCCCTCTCCTGCTTGGAGAGGGTGGACCGGGCAAAGCCCGGGACGGGTGTGGAGGGGACCAGAAAAAGAGAACCTCTGCGCTTGGAAAAACGTAAAACCCTATGTTTTAGCCGAAACATATTACGAAGCCCGGTTGAATGCGATAGGGGTCCCCTCCACACCCGCCGCTGCGGCGG
>URGL01000036.1 GCA_900547405.1 uncultured Eubacteriales bacterium | reverse complement strand
GGGTGGCAGGGCGAAGCCCTGACGGGTGTGGGGCGGTACCCGATTGGTCTTCCGCCCCCCGCCTCTTTGGGAGGGCTGGCAGCCCCAGGCAGGCTGAGAGAGCCCTTCCGTATCTTAGGTGCCTGCCGCCCCTCATCCGTCTCGGCTACGCCGAGCCACCTTCCCCCTAGGGGAAGGCTTTTCTACAAAAACAGCGCCGGAAGGTTTGTCCTCCCGGCGCTGTATCCGTATTGCTTATTCGTCAACCTCGTCATCGTCGAAGGTGAACTCCAGGGTCTCGCCGCAGTTGGGGCAGACGATGCTGCCGGACTCCAGGACCTCTTCGTCGAAGTCGATAATGTTGCCGCAGGCGCACTCTACCTCGTAGATGGTGGAGTCCTCATCGCCGAAGTCAAAGCCTTCCTCAGGCTCCTCGTCGGAGGGATCCTCCTCTTCGTCCTCTTCGTCCTCGTCATCCTCGGCGGGGTCGTAGTAGTCGTCGTCCTCGTAATCCTCGTAGTCCTCGTCATCTTCATCCATGATGAAGTCTTCGATGGCGTCCAGATCTTCTTCGATCTCGTCCAGCTCGTCGGAGATGGCAATGGTGGTATCCTCAATGTCCACCATACGCTTGGACATATCGCCGAGCAGATCCACAATGGCGGCGATCATCTTTCCTTCATTGGTCTCGGTGTCCAGCTTGAGGCCGTCCATCAGCCCCTTCAGATAGGCGGATTTTTCAGAAATCGTCATATTCGTTCTCCTTTATTGGCCAGAATCAGCCGAAAGTCGGGTTACGGTCTTCCTTACACCTTGGAGCGGCCCAGGTACTCGCCGGTGCGGGTGTCGATCTGGATCTTGTCGCCCTCGTTGATGAACAGGGGCACCTTGATCTCAGCGCCGGTCTCTACGGTGGCGGGCTTGGTCACGTTGGTGGCGGTGTTGCCGGCGAAGCCGGGCTCGGTCTTGGTGACCACCAGGTCAGCAAAGTTGGGGGCTTCCACGCCGAAGACACTGCCCTTGTAGCTCATGATGGTGCAGATGTCGTTCTCCTTGACGAACTTGAAGGAATCGTCCAGAACGCTGCCGTCGATGGGGGTCAGCTCGTAGGTCTCGCCGTCCATGAAGTAGTAGAGGTTGCCGTCGTTGTAGGAGTACTCCATCTTCTTGCGCTCGATGTAAGCGGTGGGGTACTTGGCAGAGGGGTTGAAGCTGGTCTCGGTAACGCCGCCGGTGATGACGTTCTTCATCTTCACACGGACAAAAGCGGCGCCCTTGCCGGGCTTCACGTGCTGGAACTCGATGACCTGCATGACCTTGCCGTCCATCTCAAAGGTCACGCCGTTTCTAAAATCACTTGCAGAAATCATTGGTTTATCCTCCTAGTTATGTTCCCGTATGGGGGATACAAGCATTCTATATCCTTAACCATGCTAGTTTACCCTATATTGTGCTTTTTTTCAAGAGGGAATTCGAAAAAATTTACACAATCAGGAGTTCTTTGGGCATGTTGGTGATATCCTCGCAGCCATCGGCCGTTACAATCGTCACATCTTCGATGCGGACGCCGAATTTTCCGGGCAGATAGATGCCGGGCTCGGCGGAGCAAACGGCTCCGGCGGGGATGGGATCCGGGTTGCGGAAGCTCAGGTTGGGGGCCTCGTGGATCTCCAGTCCCAGGCTGTGGCCATAGCTGTGGCCGAAGTAGTCGCCGTAACCGGCATCGGCAATGACCTTCCGGGCGGCCCCGTCAATGGCCTCGCCGGTAACCCCTGCCTTGGTGGCGGCAATGCCTGCCAGCTGGGCCTCCAGAACCACCTGATAGACCTTCTTCATTTCCTCGGTGGCGTAGCCCACCGCCACGGTGCGGGTGGTGTCGGAGCAGTAGCCCTGGTAGAGAACGCCGAAGTCCATGGTGATGAAGTCCCCTTCCCGGATGACCCGTTCTCCGGCTACGCCGTGGGGCATACTGGTATTGGGGCCGGAGACCACAATGGGATCGAAGGACAGGCCCTGGGCGCCGTTTTTATACATCCGGTAGATGAGCTCCGCCTGCAGCTCCAGCTCGGTCATACCGGCCTTGATGACGGGCAGGGTCTCCATAAAGGCCTTGTCGGCAATCTTCTGGGCCTGGCGCATAAGCTCCATTTCCCAAGGCTCTTTTACCCCCCGGAAGCCGTTGATCCTGGCGTTGCAGGGCAGGAGCTTCGCCTTCAGATTCTTCTCCAGGTCCATAAATTCCGCCACGGTCAGGTAGTTTTCCTCATAGCCCAGGCAGGTGATGCCGAAGTCCTCAATGGCCTCGTTGATGCGCTTGGGATAATTCCGGGCACCCAGAACATCCTGGACCTCGAAGCCCTTCAGATTCTTCTGGGCAGACTCAATGTAGCGGCTGTCCGTATAGTACCGGCAGCCCTTTTTGCTGACCACCGCCATGCCCTCGGCAATGTCGAATTCCGCGCCATAGTGGCGGCTGTAGCGGGAGGTCAGCAGAAGTCCGTCTACCTCTCCGTCCAGAATGGACAGGAATTTTTCCAGGTTTTTCATGTTTTCAGTCTCCTTTTTCTGGCCAGGAATCGGAAGGGCAGTTCCAGAGCCCCCCGGGCCTTCAGCCAAAATGTATGATTGTGGATGGCATCCACCAGGATTGGCGTCACTCCCGCCAGGTTGGCGGCCACGATATCCGTAAAGATCTGATCCCCAACCAGGGCAGACTCCTCCGGCAGGAAATGGAACCTGGCCATGCACTCCTTCAGCCCCTTGGGCCGGGGCTTGTAAGCCTTGCGGATGTAATCCAGGCCATAGGTTTCGCAAAAGCGGATCAGGCGGGTGTTTTTGCTGTTGGAAACAATGGCGATCTTTACCTTGGAGGTCTTCATTGTTTCCAGCCAGGCCAGCATTTTTTCCGTCGGCACATCGGTGGTATAGGGGACGATGGTGTTGTCAAAGTCCATCATCAGCAGCTTGATCCCCTTGGACAAAAGATACTCTTCTGTCAGGTCCGTCAGTTCCCCGGTAACGACCCGGGGCAAAAAAGAAAGAGGCATAGCCTTCCTCCTGTCTGAATATTCTTGGTTCAAATGGGATTATACCACGGAAAGGAGGGTTTGTCCATGGATATTTACCTGGCCCAGCTCCCGGAGGAGGCTGAGGCAGCGCCTGGGGCAGCCTGGCTGGTGTGCCCCTTTGGTCCGGACTTCCGGCTGCCGGAGCCGCCCAAGGAGGGCATTCTGATCTTTACGGACAGCATCGCCTACAGTGGGCAGCGCCCGGAAGACATTCTCCAAGGGAAAAGCGCCCTTTTCGCCTGTTCTGCCGGGCTGGTTCTGGATTTTCAGCGTCCCGCCACTTTGGAAGCCCGCCGCTTTGTGGAAGCGCTGCGGCATATGCTCCCCTGCCCTGTGGCCTGCCCGCCGGAGTACGCCGAGGGGGGCCCGGTGTTTCTGCCGCCCCTGGTGCCGCACATCCCGCCGGAAACGCAGCTGGAGCCCTGGACGGGCCGGGACATCTGGCTGGACCTGTCGCCCTGCCCCACAGGGCTGCTCCTTACAGCGGCAGGATGCCGGGAGGAGCCGGGGGCGATACCCCCGGAACCGGGCTTTGGGGAGGAAGGCCTTCTTTGCCACTACCGTATTGATATTCCCGCCCAGAAAGAAGTCCGGTTTACACTGTGGCGGACCAGGGCGGATCTTCTGGCTCTGGCGCAGCGGCCGGAGGTCGGCCACTGCATCGCGCTGCGGCAGGAATGGGAGGGCTAACGGGCTTTTCTTTCTTCCCGGCCCTGGCAGGAAAAGAGCAGGATCTGCCGCTCTTTTCCAAGCTCCTTCAAAAGCTCCACAGCCTTTTCCAGCCGCCGGTCGTCGAAACGGATCAGGGCATCGTCCAGGATGATGGGGGTCTGGGGCATCAGGGCCTGGGCTGCCGCCAGCCGGGCGCAGAGATACAGGGCATCCACGGTGCCGTCGCTGCGCCAGAGGGCATCCCGGAGGAGGCTATCCTCCTGGGTGCCGGCGAGCAGATGCAGGCTCTCCGTCAGGGTCAGCCCGGTATACCGGCCCTCCGTCAGGGTGCTTAAGTATGTCCCCGCCTGTTTGGCAATCTGGGGGGCAAAGCGTCGCTGGAGGGTCCGGGAGGCCTCCTCCGCCGTCTGCTGGCCGATGTCCAGGGCCTGATAGTGGGCTTGCAGGGCGGCGAGCCGGGTTTGGAGCGCCGCCTTTTCCCCTTCCAGGCTCTGCCGGTCTCCAAGGGCCTGTTTGGCCCCCCGGGCAGCTCCCAGGTCGTGCTGGAGGGTGGTCTGCTCCCGTCGGCTGTTCTCCAGCTCCTGCCGGGTCTGCTCCAGGGAGAGGGTCAGACTGTCCTCCCCTCCCTGAGAGGCAGGAGCTGCCATGGCGGTCAGGGCATCCAGGTGGGCCTTGAGCTGTACCGCGGTCTGCCGGAGCTTTTCCAGCGTCTCCCAGCTCTCCAGCACCTGGCGGCACAGGTCCTCCATCTCCGCCGGGTCCTTGCCTTCACAGAGCCGGTTTTTCGTTTTTTCCAGCTCCTCCAGGCGGCTTTCCACCGCCTGCGCCCGCTTTTGCCAGCCGTCACGGCTTTCCGCATAGGCCATAGTCTTTGCGGCATAGTCCGCGGCCAGCTCCGGCCACAGCTTCCAGTCCGCCGTGCCGTACTCCCGGCCCAGGGCCTCCAGCTTTCCCTTTCCCTGTCCGCTGCTCAGCAGGGAAAGGCCCAGCAGGACCACACCCGCCCCGGCCAGGGCCAGGCCGGGGATGGGCCGCCCCAATGGCAGGGCCACAATGGTCCCCAGCACCAGGGCCAGAAGCCCCAGCAGGAGGAAGATCAGGGACTCCTTGCCTACGGAGTCCCGGTAGGCGGCAGCATCGTTCTCCGCCTTGGTCTGGGCCTGCTTGGGATCCAGTCCGGCAAAGGCAGGCAGGCACTCCGGCACCGGGGGCTCCGGCTCCAGGTTTCCCTGATTCCGGGCCGCTGCCTCCCAGGCGGCATTGTAATCCCGCAGGTCATTCAGGCGCTTGCGCGCCTCTTCCTTTGTAGGCAGATCGGCGCAGCGCTCTTCCCAATAGGCTTTCTCCCGGCAGGCCCGTTCCCAGTCCTTCCTGGCCTGAGACACCTGCCTGTTTTCCAGGGCAGACAGATGGTTTTCCAGCTGCCGTCGCCGAATTTCCGCCTCTTGGGCCTGTTTTTCCAGCCGGGCGCAGCGGTCCTCCAGGACTGTCAGCCTCTCCAGTCCATCCTCCAGCTGGGTCAGCTGGGCCTGGGCCTGGGGGATCAGCCGCTTGCAGCGGTTTTTCAGGTCCTTCAGGCTGTCCGCCAGAACCTTGGCATCCCCGGAGTCGTCGCCGGTGGTCACCAGATCCGTCAGACGGGACCGCAGGAGCTCACTTTGGAAATCCGGCAGATCTGCCTGGCGGATAAAGCCCGTCCGGCAGAAGATCTCCCGCTCCACCCCCAGGATCTCCTTGCCGCAGTTCTGGGCCGTCAGCTCCGGAACCGTCAGTCCGGAGGCCGTTTCATAGGCCCGGAATTCTCCCAGGGGGACACGGCCTCTGGTGCCGCGCTCTATGGTGATGTCCCGGCCCTTCCAGTTCAGGTCGATCCTTCCGGACATGGGCTTCCCGGACCAGGGGGCGTAGTGGTCTTTGGGTGCCAGGCTGTTTTTTGTGGATTTGGCCCGGGTATCCAGGCCATAGAACATGGCAAGCAGGAAGGCGCACCAGGTGCTCTTGCCCCATTCGTTGGGTGCGGTAAATACGTTCAGCCCCGGCTCCAGCCGAAGGGTCTCCCCCTCCAGCTTGCCGAAGGAAGCGGTCATGGCATAGATCTTCACGGCAGCGCCACCTCCTCCCCCTCCAGGATCTTCCGGGACAGCTCCGCCGCCAGGGACACAGCCTCCCGGTCCTCCGGCGTTTGCTCCAGCCTGGCCTTCAGCAGGCCGAAATAAGTCCCCCGGAAGCTGTCTTCTCCCGCCCAGGACCAGAGATCCTCCTGGGGCCGGGTCCGGTCCCGGAATTCCAGATTCTGAATGTACGCAAAGGTCTTTCCGATGGTCTCCCAGTCCGCAGCCCCTCTGCCCGTCAGGGTCACCCGGTAAAAGTCCTGGGTCTGGGAGGCCGGGAGCACCGCCTTCAGGGCTTCTTCCCAGCCGCCGGAGATATCCACAGCCTCTGTGAAAAACCGGGGCAGTCCCAATTGGATCGGCGTCAGCCGGACCTTTTCTCCCAGCTCTACCTTCAGGATCCCTTTGGTGCCGGTCTCATCCCAGCCCCGGCCCATGGAGCATCCGGGCCAGGCGCAAAGGGTCTCCCCGGCCTGGAAGCTGCCTCCCTTGTGCACATGGCCCAGAGCCAGATACTGTAGTCCCGAGCGCTCCACCTGGGAAGCGGTCACCGGGCAGTAGGGAGACCGGGCCTGGGTTGGGTCCCCATGGAGCAGGCCAACGGAATACTTCTGCTCCCCTTCCGCCTGGAATCCCTCCAGAAGCCCCGGGCAGTCCATGGCGCTGTAGCCCCCGCCGTAGACCCGGAGGGAGAGGGCCTCTATATCCACATAGCGGAGCGCCCCCCGAAAAATATACACGTTCTCCGGCCAGTTCTCCCGGTCCCAGGGGGAATCCGGCCCCAGATGGTCATGATTTCCCGGAGCAATGAACACGGGGACCCCCGTATCCTCCAGGCAGTCCGCCAGGGCTCTTGCCGTCTCCCGGCAGTAGGGGCCGTCGAAGATGTCCCCCGCCAGCAGCAGCGTCTGCGCTCCCTGGCTTTGGACGCACCGGGCCAGTCTCTCCGGCAGCTCCCGCTGGGCCCTCTGCAGCAGCTCCCGCTGGGCCTCACCGAAGGAGGCAAAGGGAGAATCCAGGTGCAGGTCCGCGGCATGGATCAGCGTCAGTCCCATAGGTCCACCCTTTCCGCCCGACGGCATTTCCCGGTAGCAGCGTCCAGGGTAAAGAGCACCGCCTCCAGCTTGGTGGGGCCTTCCGCCGGACGGTAGCGCTCCGTCAGATCTCCCCGGAATTTGGCAATGGACAGCTCCGGCCGAATGCCCAGAACAGACTCCTGGGGGCCGGTCATCCCCAAGTCCGTCACGTAGCCGGTGCCCTTGGGCAGCACCCGGGCATCCGCCGTAGGCACATGGGTATGGGTACCCCAGAGGGCACTGACCCGTCCATCCAGCATATAGCCCATGGCCAATTTTTCGGAGGTGGCCTCGGCATGGATCTCCACCAGGACCAAGGGCGTATCGATTTTTTTCAGGATCTTATCCACCAGCAGGAAGGGATTGTCCGGGGTATAGTCCATGCCGCAGCGGCCAATGAGATCCACCACCGCCACATCCCCGGCTCCGGTCTCGTAGATGCCCCAGCCCACGCCGGGGGCCTGGGGTGCCAGATTGGCGGGCCGCAGGATCCGGCTGGAATCATCCAGGTAATTCACGATTTCCCGCCTGGCAAAGCTGTGGTTGCCCAGGGTGATCACATCCGCCCCGGCATCCAGAATATCCTCCGCCTGGTTGGGCGTGATGCCTACCGCGCTGGCATTCTCTCCGTTCACCACCGTAAAATCCGCCTGGGTCTGGCGGATCAGCTTTCGCAGACTCCGGCGTATCCGCTCCATCCCCGGCTCACAGACCACGTCCCCCACAGCCAGCACCTTAAAATCCATGGTTTAACCCCGTTTCGTTTTTGTTTTCATTATACCTGATTGCCGGTATTTTTCAAGGAGAAAAGTAAAAGCCCTCTCCTGGCAGAGGGCTACACGTCCATCTCCGATTCCAGGCACATGGCCGCCCCGGTAATGGGATGGACAAACTGGATCCTTTTCGCGCACAGCAGCTGGGTCCCGATGCCCCGGACCAGGGAGTATGCCTGGGATTCCTCCGTCCCATACTGAGGGTCTCCCAAAATAGGATACCCCATATAGGCGCAGTGAAGCCGCAGCTGGTGAGTCCGGCCGGTGACAGGCTCCAGGGCCAGGCGAGTAGTCTGCCCCTCCCGGGCCAGGACCTGAAAGCGGGTGACGCTGGGCTTGCCGTCGGGGCGGATCTCCCGCAGGAGGCTGGGGAGCGCTTTTCTCGCGATGGGCGCGTCAATGGTCCCGGCATCCCCTTCCGGGCCGCCGAAGACTCTGGCGTGGTAGGTCTTTTGCGTATGTCCCTGCTGCAAAAGCGCATGGATGTGGGAATTCTTGGCAATGAGCACAATGCCGAAGGTATCCCGGTCCAGCCGGGTCAGGGGATGGAAGGCGGCAGTCACGCCCCATTGACGGTAATGGCCCTGGACCAAATTCGCCAGAGTCCCGTCGATCCGGTTTCGGGAGGGGTGAATGAGCATCCCAGCGGGCTTGTCCACAGCCAGGATGCAGTCATCCTCATACAGGACTCTCAGGTCTCCCTCTTCCGCCGGGTACTCCGGCTCCTCTTCCTGAAGAAGCACCGTTATCCTGTCTCCGGGAAGGACCGGGTGGTTGGTATGGACGCTCAGCCCATTGACCCGGAGCCCGTCCGCCCACTTCACCCGATTCATAAGGCCGGTGGACATTTTCAACTCGTTTTTCAGGAAGGAGGAGAGCTTTCCCTGCCGGGAGGCGGTCAGATTTAGTTCCATATGAATCCCTCTCAGATTTCTTCGCTGCCAGCCCCCCAGAAGAGGAGCCAAATGGCCGTACCGCTTCGGTTCTGCGTACCGCCCCACACCCGTCACGGCTTTGCCGTGCCACCCTCTCCCAGGAGAGGGCTTAAAAAAGCCCCGCCGCATACGCGGCAGGGCGGAATGATAAATCTTAGTTCAGAGCAGCCTTAGCCTTCTCCACCAGGGCGGCGAAAGCAGCAGAGTCCTGGATAGCCATCTCGGACAGGCTCTTGCGGTTCATCTCGATACCGGCCTTCTTCACACCGTTCATGAAGGTGGAGTAGTTCAGACCGTAGGGAGCCACAGCGGCGCTCAAACGGGCGATCCACATGGTGCGGTAAGCACGCTTCTTCTGCTTACGGCCTTCAAAAGCGTAGTTGCCGGACTTCATGACAGCCTGCTTGGCCATCTTGAAGTGCTTGGACTTGGAACCCCAGTAGCCCTTAGCCAGCTTCAGGGTTGCGTTTCTTCTCTTGCGCGTCATCATTGCGCCTTTAACTCTAGCCATATACTATAATCCTCCTGTCTAGCCCTTATTTGTACGGAATCATCTTCTTGATCGCATCCACATTGGTCACGTCGGCGTAAGTGGTGCTGCGCAGATGACGGGTACGCTTGGTGGTCTTCTTGGTGAGGATGTGGCTCTTGAAAGCGTGGGCTCTCTTAACCTTACCGGTCTTGGTCAGGTTGAATCTCTTCTTTGCACCGCTATGGGTTTTCAGCTTGGGCATAGGTAGTTCTCCTTCCGTATCTTGTGTGATAAACTTTACTTGCTATTCTTTGGGGTCAGGAACATCGCCATAAAGCGGCCTTCCAGCTTGGGGTTCTTCTCCATGGAAGCCACCTCAGCACAGGCCTCCGCGAAGTCCATCAGCAGCTTCTCGCCCAGGTTGGTGTGGGCCATTTCGCGACCGCGGAAGCGGACGCTGACCTTCACCCGGTTGCCGTCTGTCAGGAACTTCTGAGCAGCCTTGACCTTTGTATTGAGATCGTTTGTGTCGATGCTGGGGCTCATGCGGATTTCCTTGACTTCCACGACCCGCTGGTTCTTTTTGGCCTCCTTCTCCCGCTTCTTCTGGTCGAAGCAGAACTTGGAGTAGTCCATGATCTTGCACACGGGGGGAACGGCATTGGGAGAGATCTTCACAAGATCCAGCCCCTGCTCTTCCGCCATGGCATTGGCCTGGGCAGCGGACACGATCCCCAGCTGAGCGCCGTCGGCGCCGATCAGGCGGATCTCTTTGTCCCGGATTTCCTCATTGAGCTGATGGTCTAACTTTGCGATGGTAAGCACCTCCAAAACAAATAACAAAAAAGCGGATGCCAAAGCATCCGCATGATTCGCACAAAAAGCCCTTGTCAAAGGAATGTGGAACAGACCGTTTCGCTTGTGCTTACGGTGAGGCGGATGTTCAGCCTTCTTGATTACCTGAGTATTTTACCACGCATCCGAGACTCTGTCAAGAGCAAAATCAATAATTATTTTCTTTGGGTATAACGTACCCTGTTACCGGGTAACATATTCCCTATCCCACAAGGGTTCCCGGCCCATCCTCCAGGGCGGACAGGACCTCCAGCCGGATCCCCCGGTCCCGGGCAAGCTCTATGGACCGGTCGTGCAGCACCTGGGCTCCCTGCCTTGCCAGGGAAAGCATCCGGTCGTAGCCGATGCGGGCAAAGCGGGTGGCATCCGGGTAACGCCGGGGGTCCCGGTCGTAGATCCCGTCCACATCCGTGTAGATCTGGCATCGGTCTGCATTTAACACCGCCGCCAGTGCCACCGCCGTGGTATCGGAGCCGCCCCGGCCCAGGGTCGTGATCCTGCCCTCACCGGTGACTCCCTGGAAGCCCGCCACCACCGCCACACATCCTTTGTCCAGCAGTGCCCGGACGGGCTCCGGATCCACCTCTGTGATCCTGGCCTGGCCAAAGGCCCCGTCCGTCAGGATCCCCGCCTGCCAGCCCGTCATGCTGACGGCGCTGCAGCCCAGGGCCCCGATGGCCATGGCCATCAGCGCCGCGGACATCTGCTCCCCGGCGGCCAGATAGGCATCCATTTCGCTTAAGGCGCCCCGGGGATTTACCTCCAGCGCCCGGGCGATCATCTCGTCTGTGGTCTTTCCCTGGGCAGACACCACCACGGCCACCTGGTTGCCCTGCCGGGCCAGTGCCGCGATCCGCCGGGCTGCCCGAAAGAGCCGCCCGGTATCCCCCAGAGAGGTGCCTCCGTATTTCTGAACGATCAGCATACCGCATCCCTCCACTGTCAGGATATGACCTTTTCCCCGGGAGGGTGCGTTCTGGGGTTTATCCCGCCAGCACGTCGGCCTTGACCACACCGTGGGAGGCGCTGAGCCTCTGCATGAACTCCTCCAGGGTGATGCTCAGGTCCATGGTTTCGGCGGAGATGGTAACCACCGCAGTCCCGTTGGTGGGGACAATGGAATTGATGGTTATAATGTTGGCGTTGGCCTCGGCAAATACCAGCAGGATCTCCGACAGCAGGCCCGGCTCATCGTGGAGCAGGAGCTGGAAGGTAATGATCCGGCCCTTCATCATATTCTGAAAGGGCATGACCGCGTCCCGGTACTTATAAAAAGCGCTCCGGCTGATGTCTGTCATATGGGTGGCTTCGTTGACCGTGGTGGCCTCTCCTGTGGAGAGCAGCCGCTTGGTCTCCGCTACTTTCAGGAATACCTCCGGCAGGGCAGACGCCTCGACGATATAATACTGGGGTTTGTTGGACATAGATTTCCTCCTACTATTCTCCATGCGCCGTCACGGGCGCACATCTGTTCATGAATCGATAACATTGTACCATAGAATTCAAAAAAAGCAACCCCATTATGCAAAATATCTTCCGGGTACCATTTCCATGTATTTTGCGAATATTTTACCATTTCAGGCCGTTATCTGCTATCTAAAAGGAGTCACATATGGGTTCTACATCGAAACGCTGTCTGCGGTTCTGCGTCGCTCTGCTGGCCGCCTGGCTGGGGCTGCGGCTGGTGCTGCCGCTGATGTATCCCTTCCTGCTGGGCACTCTTCTGGCCCTGGGCGCGGAAGGGGCCGCGGACTTTTTGGAGCGCAGGCTCCGTCTTCCCCGGTTCCTGGCGGCGGGATTGGCGGTAGGGGCCCTAGTTGCCGGGCTGGGGGGGCTACTGTTGCTTCTGGCCGCTCTGGCGGTATCCCAGCTGGGGGTCCTCTGCGAGGCCCTGCCCTCCATTGCGGCCACTGTCCGGTCCGGGCTGGCGCTGTTGGAGAACCGGCTCCTGTCCCTGGGGTCCGGTCTGCCAGGCTACCGGCAGGCCATAACCGGACTGTTTTCCGACGGAGAGGAGCTGATAACCAAGGTAGGCCGTCTGGTACTGGGTCGGGCAGGGGCCATCCTCACCCGGCTCCCCGGTCAGACCCTGAGCCTGGGCACCGCCCTGCTGTCCGGCTTTATGATCTGCGCCAAGCTGCCCAGCATCCGCACCCGGCTCCGCGCCCGGAGGGCGGATCCCAGACTGGAGGCCCTTCAGAAAGCCCTGGGCAAACTGAAAAACACCGGAAAGCTCTATCTGTGCTCCCAGCTGAAGCTCATGGGGGTCACCTTCTGCCTGCTCTTCGCCGGGTTCTCCTTGCTTCGGGTGGGCTATCCCCTGCTCATTGCCCTGCTGGTGACCCTTGTGGATGCCCTGCCGGTACTGGGCACCGGCAGCATCCTGATTCCCTGGGCTCTGGTATGCTTTCTGGAAGGCAGCGCTGCCCGGGCCCTGGGGCTGCTGGGGCTCTACGCCACCGCCGCCCTGACCCGCTCCGTGCTGGAGCCAAAGCTTGTAGGGAGCCACCTGGGACTGGATCCTCTGGTGACCCTGATGGCCATGTACTGCGGGCTGCGGCTCTGGGGCCTTGGGGGAATGCTGCTGCTTCCAATGCTGGCCGCCGCGGTGTTTACAAGCCCTCTGCTGGGAGATGGCGGCACGCCCTAGCCGGGACGGGTGTGGGGTGGCGCCCGGAGCCAGGTCTGTACCGTCCCTCATCCGTCTCGGCTTCGCCGAGCCACCTTCCCCCAAGGGAAGGCTTTGGGACTTTTTTTCACTTTCCTATTGTACATCCACCTGGTTTTTGCTATAATGTAGGGAAAATGTTTTAATTGGATGTGTATGGACTTGAAATATGGAATCTGGAATGTGAAGCAGCCCCCGGCAAGAAGTGTCAACGCCCTGGCATCAGGGGGATTCTCCCCGCTGTGCGCCATGATCCTGGCAGGACGGGGCATGGAGACCCCGGAGGAGGCAAAGGCCTTTTTGGACTGCGAATGCCCCCTGCCGGACCCCTACCTGATGACGGATATGGACCTGGCCGCAGGGCGGGTAGGTGCCGCCATGACCCGGGGGGAAAAAATCGCCGTTTTCGGTGATTACGACGTAGACGGCATTACCGCCACCTGTCTTCTAACGGACTTTCTGCGCAAGCAGGGCGCGGACGCCGTGAGCTATATCCCCGGGCGGCTGGAGGAGGGCTACGGCCTGAATCCCATCGCCCTTCGCCAGCTGAGCAGCGAAGGGGTAAAGCTCATCATCACCGTAGACTGCGGCATCACCGCCATTGAAGAAGCGCTGCTGTGCAAGGAGCTGGGGATCGATCTGGTGATCACGGACCACCACGAGTGCAAGGACACTCTGCCGGAGGCCATTGCCGTAGTGGATCCCCACCGCCCCGACGGCGGCTACCCCCACAAGAATCTCTCCGGCGTGGCCGTGGCCTTTAAGCTAGCCTGTGCCCTGTCCGGAGACACCCAGGCCGTTCTCACCGAGTATGCCGACATGGTATGCCTGGGCACCGTGGCGGATGTGATCCCCCTGGTGGGGGAAAACCGGGTCTTTGTATCCCGGGGGCTCCAGTCTCTGTCCAGCACCCACCGGCCGGGGCTCGCCGCCCTGATCCGGGAATGCGGCTGCGAGACAAACAATATCAGCGCCTCCACCATCGGCTTTATGCTGGCCCCCCGGATCAATGCCGCCGGGCGCATGGGGCAGGTGGACCTGGCTGTAGACCTGTTCCTGACCCAGGACGAGGACCATGCCAGGTATGTTGCCGCGGCGCTGTGCGAGCTGAACCGGCAGCGGCAGCAGATCGAATCCGACATCTACGCCACCGCCATCTCCATGCTCCCGGAGGGCGCGCCCCCCGAGGCCATTGTCCTGGCCGACGAAGGGTGGCACCAGGGGGTGGTCGGCATTGTAGCCAGCCGGATCGCGGAGGAATTTGCCTGCCCCGCCTTCCTCATCTGCCTGGATGGGGACCACGGTAAGGCCAGCTCCCGAAGCCACGGCGGCTTCAATCTCTTCGCCTCCCTGACGGAGCTGTCTCCCCTGCTGGAAAGCTACGGCGGTCACGAGCTGGCGGCAGGCTTCACCATATCCCGGGAGAATATCCCGGAGTTCCGCCGCCGGATCTGCGAAATGGCCGCGGCCTACTATGCGGACGACACCCACAAGACCAGCCTGGACCTGGACTGCGCCATTACCCCGGAGATGCTGACCATCCCGGAGATCGAATCCCTGCAGGTGCTGGAGCCCTGCGGCAGCGGCTGCCCCAAGCCCGCGCTTCTCATGGCGGGGCTGACCATTGAGCGCATCCAACCCGTGGGCGGCGGGCGGCATATGCGCCTGCGGCTGAAAAAGGGAAAGGCTTACATAAACGCCATCTATTTTTCCGCCACCCCCGAATCCGCTTCTATTGCCCAGGGGGATGTGGTGGATGTGGCCTTTGTGCCTCAGATCAACGAATACCGGGGGGAGCGTTCCGTCCAGATGAACATCCTGGACATTCGCCCCAGTTGCGCCGCCCCCTGCCCCATGGATACCTTCCGCTATCGGGCCCTGCGGACAGGACAGCTGACCCCCCAGGCGGCAGCCAAGCTGCTGCCGGACCGGGCCACTCTGGCCTGCGTATGGCGCTACCTGGCCGCCGTTCCCGGCGGGAGTTTGCAGGAAAGTCCTCTGTGCCTGTGCCGGAAAATCGTCCGGCGGTCCGGTACGGAGCTGAGCCTGGAACAGCTGCTGACCTGCCTGGATATTTTCCGGGATGTGGGGCTGCTGGAGGAAAAGCGGATCCATCTGACCGTTGCCATTCGGCTCAGGACCGTTTCCGGCAAGGCGGACCTGACAAAGAGCGAAACCATGCAGACACTTCTCCGAGCGAAAGAGAGTTGACTTATCGATATGGAAACCTTTGAAGAACACTATGCCTCCATGATGGACACCATCCGCAAGCGGATGCCCGGCGCAGATCTGGCCATCATTGACAAAGCCGTGGATTACGCCAAGGCAAAGCATGCCTCCCAGACGCGAAAGGACGGCTCCCCCTACATCATCCATCCTCTGGCCGTGGCCCAGATCGTCACGGAAATGGGGCTGGACATCGACGCCATTCTGGGCGCTCTGCTCCACGACACCATTGAAGACACCGACACCTCTCACGAGGACATTGAGAAGCTCTTCGGCCCCACTGTGGCGGAGCTGGTGGAGGGCGTCACCAAGCTGACCAGAGCGGACTTCTCCTCCCGAGAGCAGGCCCAGATGGAGAACCTGCGGAAAATGTTCATGGCCATGAGCAAGGACATCCGGGTGGTGCTCATCAAGATCGCCGACCGGCTCCACAACATCCGCACCATGCAGTACCAGTCTCCCGCCAAGCAAATCGCCAAGTGCCAGGAGACCATGGACATCTACGCCCCCCTGGCCCACCGGCTTGGTATGCAAAAGATCAAATGGGAGCTGGAGGATACCTCCCTCAGATACCTGGCCCCCAAGGAGTACAACGAAATCACCGCCTACCTTCAGGAGCACAAGGAGCAGGACGAGAGCTTCATGCGCACCATCCAGGACAAGATCACCCAGCGGCTGACGGCCATGGGCATCCACAACACCACCTACGGACGGATCAAGCACGTCTACTCCATCTACCGAAAAATGCTGGCCCAGGGCAAGACCATGGACGAGCTTTACGACATTTACGCCTTCCGGGTCATCGTGGACTCCATTCCGGACTGCTACAATGTCCTGGGACACATCCACGACCTCTTCAACCTGATCCCCGGCCGGTTCAAGGACTATATCTCCACCCCCAAGCCCAATATGTACCAGAGTCTGCACACCACCGTCATCGGCTCTCAGGGCATTCCCTTTGAGGTCCAGATCCGGACCTGGGAGATGCACGAGACCGCCGAATACGGCATTGCCGCCCACTGGAAATACAAGCAGGGCACCGGCTCCGGCAGTGAAAAGGATTTTGAGTGGGTCCGGCGGCTGGTGGAAAGCCAGCAGGACTCCAACGATGCCGAGGAATACGTCCAGTCCCTGAAAATCGATATGTTCGACGACGAGGTCTTTGTCTTTACCCCCAAGGGCCGCATCGTCTCCCTGCCCTCCGGCTCCACGCCCATCGACTTTGCCTACGCCATTCACTCCGGAGTGGGCAACGCCATGGTGGGTGCCAAGGTAAACAACCGCATTGCCAACATTGACACCAAGCTGAAAAACGGCGACATCGTAGAGGTCATCACCTCCAAGAGCGCCAAGGGCCCCAGCCGGGACTGGCTGAACATCTGCCAGTCCAACCAGGCCCGGACCAAGATCAAGCAGTGGTTCAAGAAGGAAAAGCGGGACGAGAACATCGTCCACGGCAAGGCCTCCTTCGAGTCCGAAATGAAGCGGACAGGCCTGCCCCTCTCCGCCATCACAGATCCGGAGCTGGAGCCCGGCCTGCTTCGGAAGCTGGCCTTTGACAACTGGGACGATATGTACGCCGCCATTGGCTACGGCGGCCTCACCGCCGTGAAGGCCGTTGGCCGCATCCGGGACGACATCAACAAGGCCATCAAGGCCCAGTCTGCCGAAAAGCAGCCCCAGGCCCCTCTGCGTCTGACACCGGACAGCGAGGCCGTCAAGCAGAACCGCCACGCCGTCAACGGCGTCATTGTGGAAGACATCGACTCCTGCATGATCAAATTTGCCAAGTGCTGCACCCCCGTCCCCGGGGATGCCATTGTGGGCTTCATCACCAAGGGCTTCGGCGTATCCATTCACCGGGCAGACTGCCCCAATGCCCGGAACCGGAACGACCCCAGTCAGGCCGGCCGCTGGGTAAGAGTCCGCTGGGCCAACCAGGAGGAGCAGCCCTTCGAAACCACCCTGGAGCTGGACTGCATCACAAGAGACGGCCTGGTGCTGGACGTGGCCCAGGCCCTCACCACCGCCCGGGTCCGGGTCAAGGAGCTCTCCGCCAAGGACCTGCCGGGAGGCCACAGCACCATGACCATCCGCTTTGAAGTCAAGAACACCGCCGAGCTGGAAGCCATCCGGACAAAGCTTCTGAACATCCGGGATGTGACCGGCTCCAAGCGGGGCCAGAACTAACGAATCGTCATTGGGGGCCAGTGGGGGCACTGACCCGACAATCTCGTAAGAAAGGAAGAACACCATGCGTGCTGTACTGACTCGTGTGAAATATGCCTCCGTCACCATTGACGGAGAGACCGTTGGAAAAATCGGCCCCGGATTTCTGATCCTTCTGGGGGTCGGCCCCGACGATACGGAAGAATGCGCCCGGGTGCTGGCAGAAAAAGCCCTGGGCCTGCGTATTTTCGAGGACGAAAACGGAAAAATGAACCTAGGGCTGGATGCCATTCACGGCGAAGTGCTGGTTGTCAGCCAGTTCACCCTTTACGGCAACTGCCGCAAGGGCCGCCGCCCCAGCTTCATCGAGGCCGCTGGGCCGGAGCTGGGCAACGCCCTGTATGAAAAATTTCTCTCCATCTGTGAGGAGCTGGGCTATCCCCCCCAGCATGGCCGGTTTGGCGCCGACATGAAGGTGGAGTCCCTGAACGACGGGCCTGTGACCCTGATCCTGGACACGGACCAGCTGATGAACAGCCCCAGACGGGGAAACTGACGGAGGGACCGGATGGCACTGGAAAACAAGCTTGGCCTGACGGATTCTGCCGCTCTTGCCCGGGAAGAAGAACGGATCAGCAAGAAAAAAGCCGCCTGGCTCTTTGAAAGCGGCACACTGGATGCCCTGACCCCCGGCACCTTCGCCTCCCTAAAGGAAATCCACCGGTTTCTTTTTGAGGATATCTATGATTTTGCGGGAAAACTCCGCACCGTAAACCTGGCAAAGGGAAACTTTCGCTTTGCGCCCCTTATGTACCTGGAGGCGGCCCTTGCAAATATCGAAAAAATGCCTCAGTCCACCTATGACGAGATCATCGAAAAATATGTGGAAATGAACATCGCCCACCCCTTCCGGGAGGGCAACGGACGGAGCACTCGAATCTGGCTGGATCTGATGCTGAAAAAGGGCATCGGCCAGGTGGTAGACTGGAGCAAGGTGGACAAGGAGGACTATCTCCTTGCCATGGAGCGCAGCCCCATCAAAGATGTTGAAATCAAGGTCCTGCTGAAAGCGGCCTTAACCAGCGAAGTAAACAGCCGGGAAGTCTATAGGAAGGGCATTGACCACAGCTACTACTATGAAGGGTATACCACCTTCCAAACGGATACGCTGTAAAATGCAAAGGAGTATGCTTATGCTTCAGATTGACACCCTCCCATTGGGAGACTACCAAACCAACTGCTACATCGTCCGGCCGGAAGGGGCCAAGGAGTGTCTGGTCATCGACCCGGGCTATGAGCCGGAGATCATTCTGTCCTTTCTCAAAGAGAAGGGCCTGGAGCTTTCCGTCATTGCTCTGACCCACGGCCACTTTGACCACGTGGGGGCTGTTCGGGACCTGGCGGCGGAGACCGGCTGCCGGGTCTATCTGGACCCCAAGGAGCTGACCCTGCCCCCCATGCTGACGGCGGGACCCCTCTACTATACCGACACCTATGCCGATAGTGACCGGGTGACCCTTGCCGGAATGGATACTCTGGTGCTGGAAACCCCGGGCCACACCCCCGGATCCGTATGTCTGCTCATAGATGCGCATATGTTTGCCGGAGACACCCTCTTCGCCGGCTCCTGCGGCCGGACAGACCTGCCCGGCGGCGATCCCAGAGCCATGAGGGATTCCCTGGGGCGGCTGGCCAAGCTGGAGGGCAATTTCTTCGTCCATCCGGGCCATGGCCCAGGCAGCACCCTGGACCGGGAAAAGCAAACGAATCCGTACCTGTAAATCGAAAGGATCATTATGAACCTAACTCTTTCCGGTCATGACGACCGTTACGCCGTAGAGCAGCTGCTCCTCAGTCTCTTCCCGGAAGGGGCTGAGGTGGATGCCCGCTCCTGTCTCCACCGAGGGGAAACCTGGCTCACCGCCACCGCTCGCGTCACCTGGGACGGCCGCACTGCCAGCGCCTCCCGGCGGCTGAAGGCGGCAGAGGAAACCGTCCGGCTGCGCCGGCGCGCGCTCCAGCAAAGTGTCTATCTGGCGGCCATCCAAGTGCTTTCCAAGGAGCCCGCCTGGGGTGCTCTGGCAGGGGTCCGGCCCACCAAGCTGACCACCAAGGAGCTGCTGGAGGGAGGCACCCCCAAAACCGCGGACAGGCTCCTGAAGGATGTTTACTACGTGACCCCTGCCCGGCGGGCTCTGGCGGTGGACTGCTCCGTCTCCACGGTGGCGGCCATCCGCAAAACGGAGCCGGGGGATATTTCTCTGTATGTAGGCATCCCCTTCTGCCCCACCCGGTGCAGCTATTGCAGCTTCGTCAGCCGGTCTGTCGGCAAAAAGACCGAGCTGCTGGAGCCCTATTTGCAGGCCCTTCTGAAGGAGATCGCCCTGACCGGGCAGCTGCTGCGCTCCTCCGGCCGCCATATGCGCACCCTCTATATTGGGGGCGGCACCCCCACCACCCTGTCCGAGAGCCAGATGGCACAGCTTCTGGATGCCCTCCGGGAGCACCTGGATTTCTCCCGGTGCCTGGAATTTACCGTAGAGGGCGGGCGGCCTGACACGCTGACAGACGAGAAGCTCCGGATCATCTTTGACCATGGGGCGGACCGCATGAGCATCAACCCCCAGACCATGGAGGACTCTGTGCTCCGGGCCTGCGGGCGGCCCCACACGGGAGAGGATGTGGTCCGGGCCTACCGTCAGGCGGTGGGGGCCGGTTTTCAGGACATCAACATGGACCTAATTGCCGGGCTCCCTACGGATACGGCGGCAGGCTTCCGCAGAAGTCTGACCCAGGCGGCAGAGCTGAACCCCAGCAACATCACGGTCCATACCCTGGCTCTGAAAAAGGGGGCAGACCTCTTCGAACGGCGGGAGAGCCTGCCCCAGGTCCGGGCCGTGGAAGAAATGGTGGCCTACGCCGAAGAAACCCTCCGCGCCTTAGGCTACAAGCCCTATTACCTCTACCGGCAGAAATATATGTCCGGCTCCTTTGAAAACGTGGGCTGGAGCCGGGACGGCCGGGATTGCCTGTACAACATCTACATGATGGAGGAGATCCACTCCATCGTCTCCCTGGGAGGCGGCGGCATGACCAAGGTCAATCTGGCAAACGGAAAGCTGGAGCGATTCCACAACCCCAAATTCCCGGAGCAGTACATCGAGCAGTTTGAGAATGTGCTGGAGCAGAAGCGGGAGATCTTTGACCTGTTGGGCCAAACCCCGCTCCCGGGAGGGGTTGGCGGGGCGAAGCCCTGAGGGAGTGCGGGGCGGCACCCAGAATCGGGCCTTCGCCGCCCCTCTTCCGTCTCGGCTTTGCCGAGCCACCTTCCCCAAAGGGAAGGCAATATTAACCGTGAAAGGAAACTTACACCTTGGATACTTTAATCACCAACGTAACCGCCGTGACCATGGCTCCCGGAACGGAGGTGCTCTTCGGCGTCAACATCGCCGTCACGGACGGCAAAATTGAATTCATCTCCAAAAAGGTCCCCCAGGAGCTGCCCCAGACCATCATCGACGGTACGGGCATGGTGGCCATGCCGGGTCTCATAAACTGTCATACTCACCTGGCAACCTCCGTCCTGCGGTGCTACACCGATGACCTCAGCAACAGGCAGGCCCTGGAGGAGCTGCTGAAAAAGGAATCCAAAATGGATTCCCGGGGGGCCAAGGCAGCGGCGTTGCTGTCCATTGCCGAGTGCCTTCGCTTCGGCGTTACCAGCGTGTCGGACCTCTACTACTACCCCGATGCCACTGCCAAGGCCGTTGCGGAGTCCGGCATCAAGGCCAATCTGTCCCTTTCCAGCTACCGCTTTATCGACGATAACGAGGACTTCGACTTTGAGACCGACGAGCAGTGCAGGGAGCTCCAGCGCCTTGTGGACAAGTGGCACGGCTTTGATCATGGCCGGATCAAAATCGACGCCGGCATCTACTCCGAGTACACCAGCAATCACCTGCTGTGGGAAGCCCTGGCGGGCTACGCCAGCGAACAGGGTCTGGGGATGCAGCTGCATCTTGCCGAAACCGGGAATGAGGTGGACTCCTGCCTGGACCGTACCGGCATGAACCCCGGAGAGCTTCTCAACTGCCACCGGCTCTTCGCCGTCCCGGCCACTGCCGCCGGGTGCTCCTTCCTGACAGAGGAGGAGGCCCGCATTCTGGGGAAAAAGAAGGTCTCCGCCGTGGCCCTGCCCCTGTCCGATGCCAAAAACGGTCAGCCCTGCGCGCCCATCATGACCCTGGTCAAATCCGGCATGAATGTAGCTCTGGGCACCGACGGCGCCATCCAGGCCGGAAACCTGGACATGTTTGAAGTCATGCGGGGAGCCGCCATGTCCGTCCGGGCCTCCACGGGAGATGCCTCTGCCCTGCCCAGCTCCGCCGCCCTGATGATGGCCACCGTCTGCGGTGCCCAGGCCCAGGGCCGAAGCGCGGAGTGCGGCATGCTCAAGGAGGGGCTGGACGCGGACATGGTACTGCTGGACTTCTCCGCCCCCCACCTGATGCCCTGCCACAACGTGATGACGGGCCTTGTTTACGCCGCCAAGGGCGGAGACGTGGCCATGACCATGGTCCGGGGCAAGATCCTCTATCAAAACGGGAAGTTCCCCACCATCGACCTGGGGGCCGTGGTGGAGGAGTTGACGACCTACGCCATTCCCAAGCTCTTTGCCAAGGACGACGAAGGAGGTCAGTAATGGCTGAACATCGGAAATCGGACGGCCAGAATTTTCTGGAGGGTACGGCCCTGCTTGCCATGGCCACCGCCATTGTAAAGATCCTGGGGGCTGTGTATAAGATCCCCCTGAACGCCATCATCGGCGAGCAGGGCTTCGGCTACTTTAACACCGCCTACGAAATTTATAATATTCTGCTGATGATCTCCACCGCGGGGCTTCCCGTAGCCATGAGCCGAATGATTTCCCAAGCCAACTCCTTGCAGCATTACAACCAGGTCCGGCGGATCTACGCCACTGCCCGAAACCTGTTTTTGGGTCTGGGCGTTGTGGGAAGCCTGCTGATGACCCTCTTCTGCCGTCCCCTTGCCCGATTCCAGAATCAGCCTGATGCCTGGGCCGCCATCGGTTTTCTGGGCCCCTGTGTGCTGCTGATCTGCGTGATCTCCACCTTCCGGGGCTTCTTTCAGGGCCAGGGCAACATGCTGCCCACCTCCGTCTCCCAGGTGATCGAGGCGGTGGTCCGGCTGTTTGTGGGTATGGCCGCCGCGTTGGTCCTTCTCCGGGCAACGGGAAGCGTGTCTTTGGCCGCCGGTGGGGCCATCCTGGGCGTTACCGCCAGCTGCCTGATCAGCTCCGGCTACCTTTTCTTCTGCTTTCATCGCCATTACAAGGAGCTTCCCCGGTCCGGTGACACCCCCTGGAGCTTCCGGGCCACCGCCCGGGCTCTGCTGGTCATCGCCGTTCCCATCACCCTGGGTTCCGCCTGCTTACAGGTCATCACCGCTTTGGCCAGTAAGATCTATATGGGACGGCTGCTGGCAAGCGGCCTATCCCAGCAGACCGCGGACACCATGCGGGGCATCCACGTCATGACCCAGACCATTTTCAATATGCCCTGCGGCTTCATTACTCCCATCACCGTCAGCATCATTCCCGCCATCACCGCCCAGATCACCCTCGGCGGCCACCAGAAGGCCCGGCAGACTGAGGAAGCCGCGGCCCGTCTGACCGGGCTGCTGGCCATCCCCTGCGCCATTGGCCTGACGGTGCTGGCCCGGCCCATTACGGCGCTGTTAGGAGGCTACACCGGAGAAAAGCTGGAGCTGGCCACAAAGCTCATGTCGATCCTCGGCATATGCGTATTCTTCAACGCCCTGGTGCTGGTCACCACCGCCATTATGCAGGCCCACGGCCACGTGACCCGTCCCGTGGTCCATATGGCCCTGGCGGGCCTGGTGCGGCTCGTTGCCGTGTATATCCTCTCCGGAGATCCTGCCATCGGCATTGTCGGTGCACCCATCAGCAATCTGAACTGCTACGCGGTCATCGCCCTGCTGAACCTATGGGCTCTTCGGGGGCTGCTGGAGGACCCTCCCGCCATTGCGAAAAACGTGCTGCGTCCCCTGCTGTCCGGGCTTCTGATGGGTGCCTTTTCCTACGGCCTCTGGCTGCTCCTCACCACCCTGGGGGTAGACAGCAGGCTCATGCTCTGCGGCCTTCCTGTGGCAGCAGGCGGCATCACCTATGCCGCCGCAGTCGTCCTGCTGAAGGTCATCCGCAGGGAGGACTGCCTCCTGCTGCCAAAGGGAGAGAAGATCGCCAGCATCCTGAGGCTTTGAATCCCCCAAAATTTTTCATCTTTTTTTCCCTTCCCGCTCTTGCATTTTCTATGGTATTATGTTAATCTATTAGTCGAACAAACAAAGCAAAGAGAGGGAATGCTTTTTATGAATAAACCCGAGTTTATCGCCGCCGTGTCCGAAAAAACCGGTCTTTCCCGGAAGGACACCGAGCGGACCGTCAATGCTGCCCTGGACACCATTTCCGCCGCCCTGGTAGAGGGCGAACGGGTCCAGTTCAGCGGCTTTGGCATCTTCGAAACCAAGCTCCGCAAGGCCCGCATCGGCCGGGACCCCCACACCAAACTGCCTATGCAGATCGAAGAGACCAAAGTACCCTCCTTCAAGCCCAGCAAGGTGCTGAAGGATACCGTAAGGAAGTAACCCATGCGACTAGACAAATATCTGAAGGTTTCCCGGCTCATCAAGCGCCGCACCGTGGCCAACGAGGCCTGCGACAATGGCCGGGTCAGCGTCAACGGCCGGCCGGTGAAGGCCAGCTACGACGTCAAGGTAGGCGACCGGCTGGAGATCGCCCTGGGCACCCGCACCCTGGCTGTCGAAGTGCTCCAGGTTGCCGAGACCGTGAAAAAGGACGACGCCAGCGCCATGTACAAGGAAGTATGACAACCCCCCGGACTGAATGGTCCGGGGGGTTTCAGCCCTCTCCTGCCTGGAGAGGGTGGACCGGGCGCAGCCCGGGACGGGTGTGGAG
>URGL01000035.1 GCA_900547405.1 uncultured Eubacteriales bacterium | reverse complement strand
GACCAGTCCCGCCCGTCAGGTCTCGGGGCGATGTGGGCATCGCCCCCTACGCGAACGGTGGGATTTTGCCATTCATCCGGGCCCGGTTCTTTTGGGGGGGCTGGGGTCCCCTCATCCGGCCCGGGCTGCGCCCGGGCCACCTTCCCCGGAGGGGAAGGCTTCCTCCGGCGGGGGTTATAGGGGGGATTGTTTGATCTTGGCATAGCGGCGGGGGTATTTTTCTGGGGTGGGGGCAACCTTGCGCAGGATGATGACGGCGTGGCTGGCCCCGTCTACGGGGAACTCCAGGAAGGCCTCCTGCTGGAGGCCCAGCTTTTTCATGGCACCTGCGCACTCCGCCAGCTCTTCCTTGGCGGCGCTGCCCTTCATGGCCACCACGGCGCCGCCTACTCTGACGTAGGGGGCCAGCAGCTCCAGCAGGATATTCAGCCGGGCCACGGCCCGGGAGACGGCATAGTCATAGCTTTCCCGCCGGTCCGCCACGGCCTCTTCCGCCCGGGCGGTGACGCACTGGGCGCTGACCCCCAGCTGGGGGAGAATCTCTTTCAGCCAGTTCACCCGCTTGCCCAGGCTGTCCAGCAGGGTCACCTGGGTCTGGGGGGAGGCAATGGCCAGAGGCACCCCGGGGAAGCCCGCCCCGCAGCCCACATCGATGAGGCTTTTGCCCCTCAGGTCCAGGGCGGAGAGCACCGTCAGGCTGTCCAGCAGGTGGAGCTTGGCTACCTGCTGGGGCTCTGTAATGGCCGTCAGGTTCATGACCTGATTCTGGTCGATGACCGCCTGGCCAAAGGCGCAGAGGGTATCGGTCTGGGCCTGGGTCAGGTCCAGCTTCAGTTCCGGCAGGCCGGAAATCAGGGTCTGCTTCATATCCATCAGCCCACACCTCCCGCGTGTACGATCCCCGTCAGGTCCACCTGGGTCTTGTCCAGGGGGTTGAAGGGATTCTCTTCCTCTGCCAGGCTGGGCAGCAGAACCTGCTGGATATGCCAGCTCACCAGCAGATCGCAGACCTCGCCGTAGGATCGGAGCCCCGCGCTGTCGCCGCTGGTTTTCAGGTAGGTATTGTTCACGGCGTTTCCGGCCTTGGTGGCCTTGTCATTTTTCTTGGTCCGGTAGAAGGCATCGTACTGGGCCATGTCGTAGCGCAGAGCGTCGCTGACCCCCTGCTCCACCCGGGTCCGGGCATCCACAGCTGCCTGGCTGGATACGGTGGACAGGGCAGAAATGCAGTAGCGGTAGGCCATGAAGTAGGCAGAGTACCGGAACTGGGGATCGGAGTTGCCGGAGGCCGCCAGAAAAGCGGCGAAATTGGCATCCCGCTCGTTGGCAATGCACATCCGGTGAGCCATCTCGTGGCACATGGTAAAGGGCAGGCTCACGTCCGGAGCCTGGGGATTTACGGCAGCCTCCCCGGTGAGGGCGAAGGTGAAGCCCGTAATGCCCATGGACACATACATATCGGACCAGCCCAGCTTCTTGACGGGCAGGGTGGACCCGGCGAAAATGGGATAGTGCTTCTCGTAGGTCAGGGTCTTGAAGCCCTCCCCGGCCTGGGCTGCCAGCTGGTCAAAGGTCTGGAAGGACACGCTGCCGTCGCTGGTTCTCGGCACCTGGCCGGCCAGGGTATTGGCCTCGTTCCGGTAGTATTCCGTGGCCTCCGTCAGCTCCTCCAGGGTATAGGGGGACATATCCAGCCGCAGATCCTCGGAAATGGGACCGGCGTAGTAATTGAGGCCGAACAGGGCCGTATGGAGGCAGTAGATGGCGCTGAACACCGCCAGCACCCAGCCCCCCCACTGGATGGCGTTCCACTTGAGGACCACCATGAGCACAATGCTGCAAAGGATCAGGGCCCCCAGGGCCACTGCCAGCAGCTGCCACAGGCACAGATCCACCTGGCTGCTCCATTGGGCCAGAATGCTCTGCAAATTCCGTGTCACGTAGGGGTAGACCATATCCACGATGGTAGAGAACCGCTGGGCGTAGGCCATCAGCACCCAGGTAATGGCCCCAAAGATCCCGGCGGCCAGATATCCGCGTAAATATTTCAAAAGGAAAGCCCTCCTTCAAGATAAACCTAATCAGTATACTAGTATAACACAGAAAGAGACGGTTGTCTTCCCCCTATTTTTGAATTTTTTTGGACATGGGACGCAAACAGCCGCCCCGGTGGGGCGGCTGCGGCGTGTTATGGGGTTTACTTGACGGTGAGCTTCAGGGTAACGGTGCCGTTGGGCAGCTTCTCGCCCTTGGCATTGGTGCGGATCGCCATGCCCCGGACAAAGACGTTCAGCTTGATGCTGGTGGTCCTCATCTTGTCAACATTGACACCGGAGGGACGGAGCTCGAACCAGCCGTCGCCCAGGGCCTCGATGTTGTACATTTTAGCCAGGGTCTTATCCACAATGGTGACCTTCTCCACGCTGTTCAGGTTCTTGTCGGAGCTGGTGAGCCGGAACTTGTGGCCGGCCTTCAGATCGGACTTGTAGACGGTCACGGTGCGGTCAGGCTTCACGGAGCAGCTGCCGGCCCTGACCTTCAAAACGGCCTTGGCGGGGGTCACATCCAGGCCCTCGGCGTCCTTCAGAGTCACCCGGACCTGATACTTGAGTTCGCTGTTCAGCACGGCTTCCGGCAGCTTCAGGATGGAGTAGGTGCTGGCCCGGCTGGTGCTGGGCCGGATCTCGAACTTGTCAGACACATCCTCCCATTTGGTGCGGTCTTTGGAGTAGGCCAAGACCTTTACCTCGGGGTAGACGGGGTCGCCGTTTTCGTCCACGGCATCCACGAAGTTGAAGTTGCTGGCTCTGTACTTCACGTACACCTTGGTGGAATCCCGGGTGGGATCGATGGTGCCGGAGGTAGAGGCGGAGAGCCGGATCCTGGAGTTGGTCTTGTTGGCGATCTGGACGTTCAGAGTAGCGGCTCTGTCGGCTTCGGAGGCCTTGACGAAGACCTTGTAGGTCTTGCCGTAGACGGCACCCGCACCGGCGGTGAGCTTGATGGTCTGGTTGTCTTCATCGATCTCCACGATGTCCACGGCATCCGCGGGGGACACGGTGACAATGGGCTTGTCCGCCTTCTTCACGTTGTCGCCGCTGGGGCTGACGGTGTAGGAGATCTTCAGGATCTGGGCGGCATCCTTGTTCAGGGTCAGGGTGGACTTGCTCAGGCGGATGTTGACGGCAGTGCGCTTCACGGTCAGGTTTGCGGAACTGGAGCAGGCAACCACGTCCTCATCATTCTTGGCGTAGACCAGGATGGTCAGCTTGTCCCCGGCCTTCAGGTCAGCATCTTCCTTCAGGAGATACTCGCCGTCGTCGTTCTTGGCCTGGAAGTAGTCGAAGAAGTCTACAGGGGCGGCGTTGTTCTTGCGGACCATGTATTCGATGATGTCCACATCGCCGAACATATTCCGGAAGGTCTCGGTGAGCTTGATGCCCTTCTTGTAGTAGGTCAGGTCCAGAGAGCCGGTGACCTTCAGGGTCACGGTGGGCTTGGTGTTCTTGGCCAGGGTCTTGACGGCGATGACCACAGGCTTCTGGCCTACGGGATTCAGAGTGACCCGGTAATTGGCGCCGGGCTCGGTGGAGGCGTTGGTGGAAATGGAGACGGTCTTGTTCTCCGGGTCGTAGGTCACCTCCAGCTCGCCGTCGACTTCCACGTACTTGCTGCCCTTGCGGCAGGTGATGACGAGGGGATTCTCCTCCTCCAGCTCCGGCACGGCGGCATCGGCGGGGGTCATGTGGATGTCCAGGTCGGCATTGTCGCCGTAGAGGGTGTTCAGGGTCACGTTGGTTCTGCTGACCCGCATCTCGGGGGCTCTCATGTTGACAGTCAGGGGCAGTACCAAATCTCTGTTGGAGCCCTCAATGTCCACATAGACGTTGGTCTTGAAGGTGCCCTTGTAGGAATCGGAGTTGGGGTAGAAGGTCAGCTGGTAGTTTTCCTTGTCATACTCCGCAATCAGCCGGTCATCCTCTACCCTGGCGTCGGTCACGCCCAGGGCCTTCAGGTCCAGGGACTTGTCCTGGCTGATGAGCTTATCCTTGACACCGTAGCTATCGGACTGGGAGATGGTGATGCCGGAGGAAGCCAGCTTGACGGCGGGAGCCTGGTAGATGAGCTTCACGGGAAGCTGGACAGCGGCGGGAATGGCCCACTGCTCCGTCTCCACGCTGAGCCAGACCTTGGCGTTGGCGGTCTTGGTGGTGACATCGGGGTTGACACCAATCTGTCCGTCCGGGCCCTCGTCAATGCCCAGCCACTCAGGCCAGCTGTTGGCGTGGTCCTCTTCCACGTAAATGCCGGTGACGGTAGCGCCCTTGATATCCGGCATATAGGTCTTCTCGTTATAGAAGCCGTTGATGGTCAGCTGGGAGGCGGTAAGCTTGGGCAGGTTCTTCTTAACGCTAATGTTCAGGGTCTCCTCGGTAAGGAGATCCTGGTCCGCGGTGTGGAGAACGATCTTGCTCTTGTAGCTGCTCTTGACCTTGTCCGGGTTCTCCCGGGCGTAGTCCGTGGGGATCAGCCACAGGGACCAGTCGTCCATGACCTCCAGATCGAAGAGGTCGTTCATATCGTCGTTGAGGACGATGTCCTTATTCTTATCCAGGGAGCCAAACTCGGCAGACTGGATCAGATGGCCCAGGGCCTCGTCGGCATCGTAGGAATCCACCGTGTCGGCATCATAGGCATAGGTGCTGGCCTTATTGCCCAGCTGAGGATGGATCCGCAGCTGGAAGCCGCTGGTCTTGTAGAGCTCCAGGGCGGCATTGGTGCTGATGAGGGTCACATCAGACAGCTCCTCAGCCTTTTCGTTGACCACCAGCACACGGCAGGTGGTGCTGAACTCATAGGTGCCGTGCTTGACGGTGGCCTTGACATAGGCGGTACCGGCGGTGAGGGGGGTGAGAACGCCCTCGTCATCCACATCCAGAATGCCCTCGGGAGTGACGGACCACTCCAGATCCCCGGCCCACTGGACAGGGGTGACCTCGGCCCGGAGCTGATAGCTTGCGGTCTCTCCCAGCTTCAGCGTCAGGTTGGCCACGGTGCCGTTTTCGCCCATGGTCTCGTCCAGGTCGCTGCCATCGGCGGCGTAGAGATGGATGCCGCGCTTGTTGGCCAGGCCGTAGAGCTGGACCAGCACATCCTCGTGGGTAGTCACTTCATAGGTAAAGCTCAGGCTGCCGCTGGATCCGGCCACCTTCTGATTGGTGTAGACCAGGTTCTCCTCGTCCACCATCTGGCTCAGGGCGGCGGGATCCTCTACGGGAGCGCCGGTGAGCTTGGTCACCACGATCTGGTAGGGCTGGCCGGGCATCAGACCGGTGAAGGTGGTGGTCCGGTCGGCCTGCTTGCCGGTGGTCTTGCCGGAGAAAGCGGCCATCTCTTCGGCGGCAGCGGCATCCTCAGCCTGAGCACCCTCCGGCAGGACCATGTAGCCATCGGCGGCGGCCTCTTCCAGGGTCATGCCCTCCTGCTCTTCCAGGGTCTCTTCTTCCGCCTCGGTCTGCTCCGTGGGCTCGGCATCCTCATAGCTGTTGCTGCCCTCGGTGCCGGACATGACGGTGCCCTTGTCGGCGCTGTCGGTCATGCGGATGGTGGTGGTGTCCAGGAACGCGCCGGCAGGGGCGCCGATGGCATCCCATTGGGCCTTGGTGCCCTCAAAGGAAACGGTATTGCCGCCCAGAGACTCCAGGGCAAAGGCGCTGTCGCCAATGGACTCCAGCTTGCCGGTGCGGATGGTGACCTTGGTCAGCCTGGTATTGGCCACAAAGGCATTCTCGCCGATGTTCTTCACACCGCCGATGTCCAGAGTGGTCAGGTTGGTAAAGGAATCGAACGCACCGGCATCCAAAGTCTCAAAGGTGGCGTTGGGATCCACAACGATGCTGGTCACGGCGGTCATGTCAATGTCCTTGGGCCAGTTGACGCTACCGTCCAGGGGGCCGCTGCCGCCGACCCACAGGGAGCCGTTCTTCATCTCGGCGGTGAACTTGTTGCCGGGCTTGGGCTCTTCGGGCTCGGTGGGTTCCGTGGTCTCCTCGGCCTTTTTCAGCACGCCCATGTTCACCTCGGCATACTTGCACACAGGGATCAGGGTGTCCTCTTCCAGCAGGAAGGCCCGGGCCACGCACTCGCCGTCGCCGGCCACGTCCTCGGGCAGGGTGACTTCCGTGTCCTTGGCATAGGCGATCATGCGCTTGCCGCCCCGGTCATAAATGGCCGTCAGCACCAGCCCATCGCCGGAGGCGCTGGCCGTCGCGGTCCGGCCATCGGCGGAAATACCGATGAGGGAGGTCTCCTCCCCGGCGTAGGCCGCCCCGTCGGTGTCCTCGGCAAAAATGCCCATCGGCAGCACCGACAGCAGCATTGCCGCCACCAGAAGTACGGACAATAGCTTTTTCATCATAAATCATCCTTCTTTCATGGGTAATTTAAATTACAGGAACGATACCATTATGATACCATTTGTAACCTCTTTTGTCAACGTAATTTTCCAGTTTTGGCGGGGTTTTCCAGAGAAAAACGCTCCCGGAATGGATTCCCAGGAGCGTCGTTATCTTATTTCGTTTGTGTCTACCGACCAGGCTTCTTAACGCTGGATCCGTCCGGAGCCGTCGCCGCCGGCCAGTTTTTCTACCTCGGCTACGGTTACCATGTTGTAGTCCCCCTCGATGGAGTGCTTCAGGGCGGAGGCGGCCACGGCAAATTCCACCGCCTGCTGGGTGTCCTTGCCGGAGAGCAGGCTGTAGATCAGGCCGCCGCCGAAGCTGTCGCCGCCGCCGACCCGGTCGATGATGTGCAGATCGTACTTCTTGGAGAAGCAGTATTCGTCCTTGGCCACGTTATACAGCATGGCGGACCAGCCGTTGTCAAAGGCGGAGTGGCTTTCCCGGAGGGTGATGGCGACCATTTCAAAATGGAACCTGTCCGCCAGCTGCTTGGCAACGCTCTTGTAGCCCTCATGGTTCAGGCTGCCGCCGTAGATGTCGGTAGCCTCGGCTTCAATGCCGAAGACATCCTTGGCATCCTCCTCGTTGGAGATGCACACGTCTACATACTGGCACAGCTCCGTCATAGCCTTCCGGGCCTGGTCACGGGTCCAGAGCTTGCCCCGGTAGTTCAGGTCGCAGGAGATTTTACAGCCGTGGGCCTTGGCGGCCTTGCAGGCCTGACGGCAGATCTCTACCAGATTTTCCCCCAAGGCCGGGGTAATGCCGGTGAAATGGAACCATTCGGCTCCCTCAAAGATGGCGTCCCAGTCAAAATCCTCCGGCTTGGCCTCCTGGATGGCGGAGTGGGCCCGGTCGTAGATGCACACGGAACCCCGCTGGGAAGCACCCTTTTCATTGAAGTAAATGCCCACCCGGCTGCCGCCGCGGAGGATTTTGGAGGTATCCACACCGTAGCGCCGCAGGGAGTTCACCGCCGCCTGGCCGATGGCGTGGGCAGGAAGCTTGGTGACGTAGGCCACATCCATGCCATAATTGGCCAGGGACACCGCCACGTTGGCCTCACCGCCGCCGAAAGTAAACTCCACATGGTCGCACTGGACAAATCGCTCGTAGTTGTAGGGCTGCAGCCGCAGCATCAGTTCACCGAAGGTAATGATTTTTGCCATATTACAAGTCCTTTCCCGCCGCTCTTCTGGCATCCCTGCAAAGCTCCGTGATCTTCTCCCAATTCTTTGCGGCTATGACTTCCTTGGGGCATACCCAACTGCCGCCGACTGCGAACACGAAGGGGGCCTCTACATACTCCCGAATGTTGGAGCCGTCGATGCCGCCTGTGGGCAGAAATTTCACCCCCGCAAATGGGGCCGCCAGATTTTTCATGGCGTTCAGCCCACCGTAAACCTTGGCGGGGAAAAACTTCACAGCCTTCAGGCCATGGCGAAGGGCCATCATGATCTCCGTAGGCGTCACACAACCGGGGGTGACCGCAATATTGTTTGCAACACACCACTCCACGACCTCCGGATCGAAGCCGGGGGACACAATAAACCGGGCCCCCATCTCCACCGCCAGCTCCGCCTGAGCCTTATTGCACACCGTCCCCGCGCCTACCAGCATCTGGGGGCAGTGTTCCGCCACCGCCCGCAGGCACTCCGGAGCGCAGGAGGTGCGGAAGGTAATTTCCATGGTGTCCACCCCACCGGCCAGCAGGGCCTGGGCCGTAGGGACCGCATCCTCCACCCGCTCCAAAACAACCACCGGCACCACAACGGACCGTGCCATTCGTTCCATAACAGTCATTGATTCTACCTCCCGGCCTTCCGTTTCCGGCTTATTTTACGACGGCAATGGCTTCAATCTCAATGGCCATTCCCCCGTTGAATTTCCCAACCTGCATCGTACTTCTCGCCGGTGGATCCTTCGGAAAGTACTGCCGATAGGTTTCATTGAACAAAGCGAACTGGTCAATGTCCGCTACAAATACCAGGGTCTTAAAAACGTGGTCCATATCAGACCCAGCTTCCTCCAGAATGGCTTTCATATTTTTCATGATCTGGTGTGTCTGGGCAACAATGTCATCAGGCGCTACAAGCTTTCCTGTTTCGGGGTCCGTGCCGGTGATGCCTGCCGTATAAACAAGGTTCCCAACCCGGAATGCCTGGGAATACCATCCGCCGGGCTGTGCGGCCTTGGCTGTTGAAATTTTAGTAATTTCCATGAGAGATATCTCCTTATTTTGGGGGAAGGCTGCCGTACAAATACACGGCAGCCTATCAGTCATTTGTGAATCATTTTGCCTTGGCCTTGGTTCTCTTATCAAAGAAGTAGTAAGCAGGCAGGCCTGTGGCCAGCGCAACGCCGCTGGCGATCAGAGCAGCGGTAGGTGTCCACAGGAAAGTAGAAACCAGGAGGATACCATTCGCAAAAATAGCAATGACCGTCATGACCTTCCAAGCCGGGCAGCTCCAGCCGGGCTTGTAGTCGGCCTTCTTGCGGTGGACAAACATGGTGCAGAATACCAGCATGTTTTTCACCAGGCAGATAAACGTGAAGTAGCCCAGCAAATCATTGATGCCGGAAACACAAACAAGGATAATGGCGTAAACTGCCTGTGCCATCAGTGCGAAGGAAGGCGTATTGTACTTCGGATGCACCTCGGCAAAACGGCTGTACCACAGGCCGTCCTTTGCCATTGCGTACTCCAGACGGGGCTGATACATGGTTGCACCAGAAACAGAGCCGGTAATCACAATGATTGCCATCACAGCGGTAACAACACCGGCGGTAGAACCAATCACAGGGATTTTCGAGAATGCCAGCGCGATGGGGGCATCGGATGCGGCAAGTTCACCCAGGGGGATCAGGCCGGCCGCAATGGTGGAAAGACCGGCGTACAGGAGAATGACGATTGCAATGCTGTAGATCATTACCTTGGGCATTGTCTTATTCGGATCCTTGACCTCTCCTGCCATATAGCACGCGCCGATCGCGCCATCATAAGACCAGGTGGTAGCGGATACACCGGCGAGCAATGCGGCAATGCCTACAGGAGCACCTGTAACAGCAGGCACAGAGATCAGTTCGCTGTTCATATAAAACAGTCCCACACCAATCAGCAGGAAGAAGGGCAGCATCTTCAGGCTGGTAATAAAGGCCTGGAACCGGGCACCGGCTTCTACAGAACGATAATGCAGTGCGGTAAAACCAATGATCAGCAGGATCGCCACGATCTTAATACCGATCCCCGCCAGGGCCGGAATAAAGAAGGCCAGATAGCTGGCGATGGCCAAAGACATCACCGAGCAGGTAGAGGGGTCCGTCGCCCAGAAGGCCAGCCAGCCGTTCAGGAACGCGACAGGACGCCAACCGGCTTCCCTCAGCCAGGTATACTGCCCACCGTCCTCCGGATAAGCGGAGGCCAGCTCTGCATAGAGCAGATTCTGAGGGATCATGATCAGGCCGCCGATAATAAAGCTGGCAATCATCATCATTGCGGAGCCGGAGGCTCCTGCCACCTCCGCCAGGGAGGAGAAAATGCCGGAGCCGATTGTCGAACCGACCGCCACGGCCAGGGCCGCGCCCAGGCCCAGCTTCCGTTTCAGCTCTCCCTGAGATTGGAGGGTGTCATTCTTTTTTTCCATGGGGTAACTCCTTTCGTGCTCTCTGGTTTTCTATTGTATACTTATTGGGCGGTGTAGCCGCCATCGACCATCAGATGGGTACCGGTAATGAAGGAGGATTCCTCGCTGGCGAAGAAGGCCACCGCGTAAGCCATATCGATGGGCTGGCCCAGACGCTTCAGAGGATAGCTGGCCACCAGTCTGGCGACCTCGGCCTCGTAATTGCCGGTGCGGGACATATCCTTGATAAAAGCAGGGGTCTCCGTGCCGGAGGGGCAGACCACATTGACACGAATGCCGAAGGGTGCCAGCTCCAGAGCCAAACTCTTGGCAAACTGGATGATGCCGCCTTTGGAGGTGTTGTAGGCCAGGCTCTCCACGCAGCCCACCACGCCCAGCTCACTGCCAGTGCAGATAATGGAGCCGTGGCTGCTCTTCTTCATAAGAGGCAGAGCGTACTTGGCACAGAGGAAGTAGCCCTTCAGATTCACGTTCATGACCCGGTCCCAGTCCTCCTCGGTGGTGTCCCAGAGGGTCTTGCTCAGGGAATAGGCGGCGTTGTTAAACAGCACGTCTACCACGCCGTACTTCTCGCCTACAGCCTGGAACAGTGCCTGGACCTGGCTGGAATCGCTGACATCCGCCTTGTAGAACCAGGCGCGTTCTCCCAGCTCCTCCTCCAGAGCCTTGCCCCGCTCTTCGCTGCGGCCAACGATCACGACCTTTGCGCCCCGCTCAATAAAGAGACGGACCGTAGCCTCTCCGATTCCGCTGGTACCGCCGGTGACCACCGCCACATAGTTGTTGAGATTCATAAATAACTCCTCCTATTAATTTAAACGTTAATACGTTTTAATTGATGGTTTAATTATATAGTAGTTTTTGTGGAATGTCAATAGTCAAAATTACAGAATGCATAAAATAATTTTTGGGCAAAAGTAATCCTTGTTGAATTTGCTCTTGCAAGTAGCCGTCAGATTGCGTATAATGAGATTCAGTAATCTATTTATTAATCATATCGGAGGTCTTGCCATGAAACGGGCCACATCCAAAGATGTTGCCAAGCTCGCGGGCGTATCCCAGACAACGGTTTCTTTTGTCATGAACAACACGCCGAATGTCACCTTGCCGGAGGAAACTCGGAAAAAGGTCCTGGATGCCGCCAGGCAGCTGCAATATGTCCCCAACTCCTTCGCCAGGGGACTAAAAACAAGCCAGTCCAAGCTTTTGGGGGTTTTTCTCCCGACAATGGACAACCCCTATTACCCAATGCTGATGCAGTATATTGAACGCTACACGGTCAAGCTCGGCTATAACGTGATTCTGTGCTGTACCTACCGGAATCCCGACCGGGAAAAGGCCTACCTGGATCTGTGCGAGGAGCGGCGTGTAGATGGGATCGTCTACCTCTTTACCCCGAACTGGGTCAAGCGGGTGACCCAGCTGTCCTATACCATTCCCGTGGTCTTGCTCAGTGAGCAGTCCGGCGAAATTCCCCTGAATACCATCAGTCTGAATGGCTTCCAGTGCGGGCAGCTGGTGGCAAAGCATCTTCTGGGGCTGGGCCACCGGCGGATCGCCTTTCTCATGAGCTCCGTTTCCTCGGTTTCTCTGACCCGGGCGAAGCGACTGGAGGGCGTGCGCTGCGCCATCCGGGACGCGGGGCTGCCTCCCGAGACTCTCCAGGTATTCACCGGGGCCTTGGGCGACTCCGGCCAGTCTGAGGCGGAGGCCGGCTATTCCATAATGGAGCGTCTGTTGCGGGAGGAGCCCCAGATCACCGCCGTCATCGGCGTCAATGACCTTGTGGCCTTCGGCGCACTGTCCAGCGTGCTGAACTGCGAAAGCAAGCGGATCCCCCAAGACATCTCCATCTGCGGCTTTGATAACATCTATCTCTCCTCCATGACCCGTCCCAAGCTCACCACCGTCTCCTACTGCACAGAGGCCCTTTGTGAACTGGCGGTGGACATGGTGCTGAAGGCTTCCGAGGATTCCGACGTTCTCAAGCTTGCCAGTGAACCGCAGCTGATCGTCCGGGAATCCACAGGTCCTGCTCCCGAAGGACAAAGCGCGGCCATCTGAACTCTACAAACAATGGGCAGCCCCACGAGACACAGGTCCGAGGGCTGCCCATTGTTTCCTTATTGGGTCTTCTCCCACTGAGGAAGGATCATACGTCCGTAGCCAGGCTCCCGAAGGATCTGCCCATCCCGGTATACCTCGTTGCCCCGGACCCAGGTAGAGACGACACGGCAATGGAAGGTTCTGCCCTCATGGGCGAATCTGTCCAGTTTGCTTTTGGAGAAGCTGTTTCTCCGGGAGAAGGTCCAGCTTGTGTCCATATCCGCCAGGTAGAAGTCCGCGTCTGACCCAACGGCCAATACGCCCTTTCTGGGATACAAGCCGAAGCGTTTGGCGGCGTTGGTTGCCGTAAAGGCAGCAAAGCGTTCCAGGGGCATATTCCGGTTCCGGACGCCTTCCTCCAGGAGTAAGGGGATCGCCACATCGATCTCCGGCGCACCGCAGGCGGCCTTCCGCAGATCCCCGTCCGGCGGCAGCTTATCCGACAGCAGATAGGGCGCATGATCCGTACCCAAGTAGTCGATCGTCCCGTCCAGCACATAGTCCCACAGGCGCTCCATGCGCTCCCGGCTCCGCAGCGGCGGGTTGATCATGGCGAAGGTCCCCAGCTGCGCCTGGTCCTGGTAATTCAGCGTCAGGTAGTGGCTACAGGTCTCCACCGTCACATCCACCCCGTTCCGGCGGGCCCGGGCAATCAGCTCGGCCCCCTCGGGAATAGACATATGGCAGATATGAAGCTTGCACCCCGTCTTTTCCGCGTAAAGCAGCAGGGTATTGATGGCCGTCAACTCCGCGATCCAGGGGCGGCTGGCGTCATGCACCGCCAGGGACCAGGGTTCCTCCCGGTGTGCCTCCGAAAAGCCCTTCACAAGGGTCCTGTCCTCGGCATGGGCTCCAAAGATCCCGTGGAAGGACGCGATTTTTTCCATTTCCCGCAGCTGACTGTATTCGTCGGAGAAGGGATAATTGGGGCCAGCGTATACCGTGAAGGCCTTAAAGCCCACGCAGCCCATCTGGCGCAGAGCCTCGAACTGGTCTATGTTTTCCGGTGTCGCCGCCCCCCAGAAGGCGTAGTCGATCAGGGCCTCCTGCTTGGCCCGGTCCCGCTTTAGCGCAAAGGCCGCCGGGTCCAGCACCGGGTGCTCCGGGGTGTTGGGCATATCCAGTACCGTGGTAAAGCCTCCGGAGGCCGCCGCCCGGGTACCGTGCTCCAGGTCCTCCCGCTCCTCAGCTCCGGGTTCAAAGAAATGGGGATGGGTGTCGATTGCGCCCGGAAGCAACAGCATTCCCTTCGCATCCACGGAACGCACTGCCTCATGGTCCGACGTTCCCCGACCGACAACCGCTATTTTCCCATCAGAAACGCACATATATCCCAGGAAAACTTCGTCCTCTGTTACAATTCTTGCATTGTAAATAAGCAAATCATATTTCATACCGTCCACCTCACAGTTCTCCATTTTGCATCATCGCATGGAGTTTGGATTCGGGGATTTTAGAAAACGGCACTTCTGCTGCCTTGCAGATCCGCTCTACCGCTTCCTGCGCATCCCGAACGACCTGCTTCTCGTCTACGGAGAGGACCCGGAAGTCCTCAACAAGAATGCGGCCATCAACCATCACCAGTTCCACTTCGCTTCCCTTTGCAGAATACACCAAATTGGGAACCACGTTACGTACCGGGTGGAGAATAATGGGAGAAAGACAGGGCTGGGTCATATCGATCATCAGTAGGTCCGCCTTCTTTCCGACCTCCAGAGAGCCAATCTCGTCTCCCAGGCCGATGGCCTTCGCTGCCTCAATGGTCGCCATCCGCAGAACCTTTCCCGCCGGGAACACCGAGGGGTCCCGAACCTTGCACTTATTCAGGATAGCGGTAAATTTCATCTCGTTGAACATATTGTTGCAGTTGTTCCCGGGGGCCTGATCAGAGCCAAGAGCCAGTCTGCTGCTGACCTCCAGGAACTCCGCCGCCGGGGGAATGATCCCATCGATAATGGCAATGCTGCCGCTGCACAGCACCATTCCCGCTCCCCTGGAAGCCAACAGCTGGGTCTCCTCCCGGGTCGCCTCCGTCAGATGCACGGCCATGAGCCTGTGATTCAGGTAGCCAATTTCATCCAGAAAGGGGATCGAGCGTTTTCCGTACCGCTTCAGCATCTGGTTGATTTCTCTGTCTCCCTGGGAGACATGCATATGGATCCCGGTATCCAGGCTGAAGGCTGCCTCCTGTATCTCCAGCAGCAGCTCCTTGCTGCACATATCCGGCCCCTGAGGACCCAGCATGCAGGTGATCCTACCGTTTTCCCGTCCGTTCCATTCCCGGATCAAATCCATATTCCTGAGGAACTTCCGGTTGCCCTGGGCCGGATCAAATTCATAGAGCTCACCCACTGCGGTCTTGTTTTCCTCGGGCAGCTCGCTGATGAGCTCCGCAACTCTGGCCCGGGTCCCCACTCTGACATGATTTTGTACGATTTGAGTCATAGGCGTGTCAAAGTCACAGAAGGTGGTGGTACCCGCCTTCAATGCCTCCACAATGTTCATCAAAGATCCCTTGCATACCGCGTCTGTATCCTTCCGCAGCTCCTGCTCAAAAGGCCACAACCCGTGCTGCATCCAGTTATTGAGGTCCTGGGACACGCCCCGGACCAGGCCGTCTCCCGTATGGATATGGGCATCGATGAGCCCCGGCATAATGACCTTTCCGGCGGCATTGATCACTCTGTGGCCCGTCCACTCCGCCAGGATCTCCTCCGTCGGTCCAACGGCACTGATCCGGCTTCCTGTCACCGCAACCGCCCCGTCCTCTATAATCCCCACACCGTTTCCCCGCATGGTGATCACAATGGCGTGAATAAACAAATGATCCGCTGTCATACACCTGATCTCCTTTCGCTTATTTCTGAAAATCCCGATTAGACGCCAGATACAGGGCGTTTGCCAGCACCTGTGTGCCCAAGGTCAGGTCTTCCTGGGTCGTGTACTCCTCGGGGCAATGGCTCAACCCACCGTTGGAGCTTCGCAGGAACAGCATACCCATAGGCATGATCCTGGACATATTCATGGCGTCATGGGCCGGGAAGCTTATCATCCGTTCCTTTTCATAGCCGCTGCCAGTTGCGGCCTCCTCCAGGATGTGGACCAGCTCCGGCGCACAATGGGCAGGCCGCAGATTACAGGTAGACTCTACACTCCACTCTATCTGACGTTTTTCGCATTCCCGCCGGGTCACCTCCATCAGATCCGTGTAGAGCTTTTCCCATTTTGCATCTTCTACCTCCCGGAAGTCAACAGAGATCGTCGCCTTCTCCGCGATGATATTGTGCTCACAGGGCAGGACAGAAATATACCCAACGGTGCCCCGGGTATTCGCACTGCAATTCTTTGCCAAGGTCTCCACCGCGGAAATCACCGCCGCTGCCGTGGCCAGAGCGTCATGACGGTCCGACATTGCCATGCCTCCGGCATGGGCGGCAGTGCCTCGGAAGGTAATATAGAACTGCTTGATCCCGGCTACAGCACTGACAATGGAAAAGGGCTTATTCCCGTCCAGAAGATACCGGCCCTGCTCAATGTGCATTTCCAGGAAGCCACAATAGGCCTTGGGGTCAATTCTGCTCTGCGCCAGCTTATCCGGGTCCAGGCCCATTCCAAACTCTCTCATAGCATCGCTGAGAAGCTGGCCGGTCTGACGATTCTGTAGGTGAAAGGCATAGTCCTCCGGCAGCATACCGCACATGGCCTTGCTTCCAAAGGTCCCGCCCAGGAACTGGCTGGCCTCTTCATTGATAAACGCTACCATTTCCAGGGGTCTTCTGTGGGGAAGGCCGGATTCCCGAATAGCGATCAGGGACTCCAGGGCCCCCATCACGCCGGACAGCCCATCAAAGCATCCACCCTGGGGGACTGTATCCAGGTGAGAACCGCTCAAAATGGCAGGTGCCTCCGGGTCTGAGCCCTCCAGCCGGGCAAAAACATTGCCCACCGTGTCGATCCTTGCAGTCAGCCCCGCCTCCTCGATCCATCGGACGAGGAGAGTCACCGCCTCCTTATAGGCGGGCTCCCAGGCGAAGCGGCTGATCCCTCCCCGAGGATCGCTGCCAATATGCCCGATCTCATTCAGCCGTGCCCACAGCCGTTGGGAATTGACCTCTACATAATTCTTCATTCGTATGCCTCCTTTTATGTTCTTTGTTTTCCGGCGGGAATCACCTATGATCCGTCCTCAGCTCCACAGCAAATCCAGGTCATATCCTTTGGTAAACAATTCACTTATACGAATTAATTATATATTAGTCACTTGCCATTTGTCAATATCCCAATGCAAATTTTTCACGAATTCGTGAAAATACGGATGCTTTTGCCCTTTACAGCAACCCCAGCGCGCTCATGGCGAAGATCCACAGAAACAGGGTCGGTACTGCCGCCAGGGTGCTGGCAAACACCAGCTGCCCGGCCAGGGGGCCATCGCCGCCCATGTTCATGGCCATAGGGTAGGAGCCGGAGGCCACCGGGGTGCCGAAGACCGCCACCACCAGAAAGAGCTCGACTCCCCGCAGGCCCAGGGCATAGCCCAGTCCCACCAGGACCAGGGGGATCAGCAAGAGCTTCGCCGCCACGGTGTGCAGGAGCACCCGAAGGTTGCGCCGCAGAGCGTCAAACTCCATGGTGCCCCCCAGGGCGAACATGGCCAGGGGCGTGGTCATATTGGCGAAGCTGGAAATGGGACTTTCCAGGCACTTGGGAAGCCGGATGCCCAGGAAGAAAAACACCAGACCCACACAGCAGCCCTGGAGCATGGGATTGCGCAGGAGCTTTCCAACCAGGGCTTTCGGCCGGATCCTTCCCCCCTGGCTGTTGAACAGCTCCAGGATGATGACGGAGGTGATGTTGTAAATGGTAAGCACCTCCGCCGCCAGCATAGCCGCTATAGAGGTCTGATCCGCCCCATAAAGGGTAGCCGTCAGGGGGATGCCGAAGAGGACGAAGTTGCTGCGGTACAGTGCCTGGATCAGGACCCCCCGGCGGGAATTTTCCCGGATGAGCTTCGGCACCAGCCAAAGCCCCAGGCCCTCCACCGCCAGAATGGCCAGGCCCACAAAAAGCAGCAGCATCCGGCTGGGAATGGCATCCCGGCTGGCGGCATAGATGTTGTTGAAGGTCATAAAGGGGAACATGATAGAAAAGATCAGCTTGGTCAGCCGATCCAGAAAAGGTGTATCCACCTTTCCCAGGCATTTGGCCCCATAGCCCAGGGCCAGGTAACAAAAGAAGGGAATGACGGCGTTCACCGCGATAAAAAAGCTCTCTGCCATAGCTGCCTCCAAAAAGCAAGGAGGGCAGGCATCTCTGCTCTGCCAAGGAGATGCCTGCCCCGTAAAAAATGGGAATATATGTGTCTGGATTACTTCATCATGTCCAGGACCCACTGGGGGGCCAGCTGGGGCAGGGGAGTGCCATCCTTCTTTGCCTGCCGGTAGGCGGCAATGGTCTCGGTGCGCTTGTCCTCGTAGGCCTTCTTCTTCTCCGCCTCGGCCAGCACTGTCTCGATGTACTCCACCGGGATGACGCAGACACCGTCGGAGTCGCCCATCACCAGGTCGCCGGGGTTTACCCGGACACCGCCGCACTGGATGGGGGTATTGATATTGCCCTCGTCCTTCTTGATGGGGCCCCGGGGCATGAAGCCCCGGCTATAGACAGGGAAATTCAGCTCGATGTTGCCGTCCCGGTCCCGGGTACAGCCGTCGATGACCATGCCCTCGAAGCCCACGGCCTGGCAGGCCCCCATGATGAGGTCGCCGAAATAGGCCCGGCCCTCGTAAGCCTTGCCGTCGATGACCATCACATAGCCCTTGGCGTCAAAGCTGTAGCTGGCCACATGGATGGGGAAGTTATCCCCGTTGGCAGTCTCCACCGTCAGGGCGGTGCCCACCACGGTCATGCCCCGCTCTACGGCATTGATGTGCATATCCATACAGCCGCCATTGGGAATATCGATTTTTGCCGCCTTCACACCGTCCAGCAGCAGGGGAACGTTCAGATTTTTCGCCCGGCGGATGATCTCATCGCTGAGCAAAGGTGCACAGGGATTCAGCATTGCAATTGTCCTTCTTTCTTTTTGCCGGAGATCACAGCGGCTGCCAGGATCCCGCCGCCGACGATCAAACCAACCAGATTCAAAATTGCCGGGTCCTTCAGCATCAGGCACACGCCGCAGACCAGCAGAACCAGCCGCTCAGGGACTTTCAGGTCCCGGCCCATCCAGCCGAAGAGGGACAGGGCCATAAAAGCGCAGCCGATAAGGGCCGTGACCACGCACAGGATCACCGAGGGGGTCAGGGCAAAGGTAGCCGTGGCGCTGTCGAAGCAGAGGAGCTCCGTATTGTAGAGGAAAATAAAGGGGATCACGAAGCCTGCCGCCGCCAGCTTGATGGACTGCAGACCGGTCTTCCACATATCGCCGCCGGAGATGCCGATGGCCGCGAAGACCGCCAGGGCCACAGGCGGGGTAATGGCCGCCACCACACCGTAGTACAGGATGAACATGTGGGCAGACACCGTGGCCACACCCAGGCTCACCATGGCGGGGGCCACCAGCACCGCCAGCACAATATAGCAGGCGGAGGTAGGCAGACCCATGCCCAGCAGGATGCAGACGATGGCCGTCAGGATGCCCATGACGAAAACCTTGCCGCCGGACAGAGCGGTGATGAGACCGGAGATCCGCAGACCCAGGCCCGTAATGTTGATGGCACCTACGATGACACCGGCGATCATACAGGCAATGGACACGGTCATAATGGACTTGGCGGAGTCCACACACAGCTGTTTCAGATTCTGGGGCGTGAACTTCTTGGGGTTGGTCAGAAGACCGATGACCACGCACAGGATAATGGTCAGCAGGGCGGAGCGCTGGGTGCTCAGGCCCATGGTCATCAGGCCGATCAGAGCCACGATGGGCAGGAAATAAAACCAGCCCTTCTTGAAGATCTGCCACACCGTGGGGGCATCGGGGTCCGGGGCCTTCACGGGAATGTGGTTCTTATGGGAGTAGGAGAAGATGGAGACAGACAGGGTCAGGTAATACATGACCGCGGGCATCAGGGCCGCCAGGCAGATGGTGGTGTAAGGCAGGCTGGTGGCATCCGCCATCAGGAAGGCCACAGCACCCATGACGGGAGGCATGATCTGGCCGCCGTTGGATGCCACCGCCTCAATGGCACCGGCCGTATCCTTGTCGAAGCCGGTCTTCTTCATCAGAGGGATGGTAAAGGTGCCGGTGGTGACCACGTTGGCGGCACCGGAGCCGTTGACCATGCCCATGAGCATGGAGGAATAAACCGCCGCCTGAGCAGGGCCGCCGCAGAATTTGCCGAAGGCCGCAAAGGAGATATCCACAAAGAACTCTCCCGCGCCGATGAAGGCCAGGACGGAGCCGAAGATGACGAACAGGAAGATGAAGTTTGCCGCCGTGCTCAGAGCGCTGCCGAAGAGGCCCTCGCTGCTGACCATCAGGTAGGTTCCCATCCGGGTCATGGTCACCTTGGCCGTGGCAAAGGCCCCGGGCAGGTACCGGCCGATAAGGGTATACACCAAGAACAGCAGGCTCAATGTGGGCAGCACAGGACCCAGGGCCCGGTAGGCCACGATCAGGGCCACCACCACGAAGACCATGGAGATATACTGCTGGAAGGGGCTGTAGAGGTTCGCGGAGGCGGCGTTGTTGTTCCGCATGGCGATGACCTCATAGGCAGCGATAACAGTAATAATGATAAACAGGAAATCAACGGGCCGGGAAAGCTTCTTCCACTTCATGGGCTTTGTCAGCAGGAAGTAGGAAACGATCAGCGCACCGTGGATCACGGCCTGGCTGGTATTGTTCAGGGTCAGCAGTGGGGATGCCGCCAGCAGGTGAAACAGGGTCAGGACAATGGCCACTGCAACACTGAGGCAACCGCAGAATTTGTCCATGCCGGACACCGTTTCCACGGTCTGACCTTCGGGCTGGTCACTCATGGATACTCCTCCTCTTTGTATGGGGCGATGAGGACATCGCCCCGTATGTGCGTCAATGGATGGGTTTGAATCAGTTCAGCAGACCGGCTTCCTGATAGTAGCGCTCGGCACCGGCGTTGAAGGGGATGTACTGGGTGGCCACGGTCTCCGGGGAGATCTGCTGGGTGGAGCTGTTGGTATCCTTGTAGGTATCCAGGGTCTCCATCATCAGCTTCACAAAGGCGTAGACCTGGTCGTCATTGGCCTTGCTGGAGCAGAACAGGCAGGTCATGTAGGACAGGGTGGCCACAGCATCCTCGTTGCTCTGGTTTTCATAGGTCTTTGCGGGAATGGTGGAGGGCTTGGCGAAGGGGTACTCCCCATTGACCTTCTGGATGACCTCGTCGCTCAGGGGCAGCATCCGGAAGGCAGTGGTAGCGGCATACTGCTGGATACCGGCAATGGGGTAGCCGCCGGTCTGGAAGGCCGCGTCGATGTCGCCGTTGGCCAGGGCCTCGGCGGCCTCGGCATAGCTCATATAGAAGGGGGTCACATCGGAGAGCGCAATGCCGTAGGCATTGAGAATGGCCTCGTTGATGAACAGATAGCTGGTGCCCTGGGAGCCGATGCAGACCTTCTTGCCCTTGAGCTGGCTGATGTCGGTAATGCCGCTCTTCTCGGTGACAAACACATGGAGCTGGGACTCATACAGGGCGGCCACCTCTTGGATGTCCTGCTTGCCCGCCTCGGCATAGCCCATGGTGCCGTTGTAGGCGGCATACAGAGCATCGCAGTTGGCCATACCCAGGTCGATATCGCCGCTCTGGGCCATGGCCACATTCTCGTTGGAACCGGCAGTGGCCTGGACCAGCACATTCAGTTCGCCCGCATCGGAAACGGCGTTGCCGATGGCAGCGCCCACATAATAGAAGGTGCCGGTGGAGGAGGCAGTGCCCAGGGTCAGGTTTCCGCCTACGCTGTAGGCATCCACCTCGCCGGAGGCTTGGGCAGTAGTCTGGGCGGCAGAGGCCACGGGGGCCGTCTCACTGGAGCCGCAGCCCGCCAGAATGGCGGTCAAGGCGGCCAGGGCAAGGATCATAGCAATAACTTTTTTCATGATAATTCTCCCTCTTTATATATAGTAAACTGTTTTTAAACCAATTCGTCCCCGGCCACCGGGAAGAAGGTGCTGAAGCTCTCGCCATACTGGTAGCTATTGTTGCCGGAGATCCGGCGCAGGTGGTTGCCCCGCAGGTGAGCCCGCTCGGTGTAGTAATTGATCAGGTGCTTCTGGGCCTTGAAGCACTGCATGGCCTCCACCTTCTGGTCGTAGACCTCGCTGATGTCGATGAGTTCTCCGGGCACATACTTGCTCAGCTCCGTCTGGTGGGGCTCAAAGCCGAAGAGCCGCATCTGCTTGGTGGTCTTGGTGCCCTCCAGGCGATAGCCGTTGGAGTTGGACTGGATGCTGCAGGCGAATACGAACTGGGCCACGTTGTTGTGATCCGGGTTCAGAATGTCCTCGCCGTTTTTGTCGTGGGTGATGATGATGTCCGGCTGGACCTGCCGGATCTTCCGGATCATCCGCTCCCGGGTCTCATCCAGCTGCAGCGTGGGGCCCATGGGATAGTCCGGCAGATCCCAGAACTCGATGTTCTCAATGCCCAGGATCTGGGCGGCCTTTCTGGTCTCACCGAAGCGCTCTTCCTTCACGCTTTCGTAGGTCGCGCCTTCCTTCTTCCACAGGTCGTTGCTCTCGCCCCGGACACCGAAGCTCAGCACCACCACATGGACCTGGGCGCCGTGCTTGATATATTTGGCAATGGTGCCGCCGGCCCGCCAGACATAGTCAGCGGCATGGGCGCTGACCACCAGAACCTTTTTTCCTTCGATCATGTTTCGTTTCCTCCCTTAGTCTTTACCCAGAAGCTTTCTGGGATTGTAAACCATCATGGTGCGGATCTCCTCCGGGGAGAAGCCCTCGGCGGTGAGCCTTTCGGCCCAGGCCAACATGCCCTCATCGGGATATACAGCGGCAGGCTGACCCAAATCGGTGCCCAGGACTACGTTTTCCGCCCCCAGGGCCCGAATCTGCTCCACCTCCGTCTGCCAGTCGCTTTTGCCGGTGGCCCAGGTGGTGTAGCAGTGCTCCATCTTGGCCCCGTAAGAGGCGAACATCTTCTGATCGTCAATGGAGTAGCAGGTGGTGGGGAAGGTCACATGGGTGATGATCATGTTTTTCACGCCCCGCTTGGCTGCCTCCGGGATCAGCTTGTAGGCCTCCTGGTGGGAAATATGGCCGGTGGTCAGGATGATGTTGTACTTGGCGATGATGTCCAGGGTATCCAGCACATTCTGCTTCAGGTTCCCCTTCTCGTCCAGGCAGGTGACGGTGGGGGCCTCGATACCAGCCTCCTTCATCTCCAGGATGATTCGGGCCCAGAAGGGCAGCTTCTTGTTGGGGTCCCCGTTGAAGGTGTGGGCCCGCTCGTGCTCGCTGTCGCAGGTGGGGAACCAGACCAGCTTGGCCCCGCTGCGGGCCGCCATCTCCATAGCCGTGGGGTTGATGCCCCCTACGGAGCTATTGAGGGTGATGGTGCCGATGTAGTCCACATCGGGGTAAAGCTCATGCATCAGCTCTGCCCGCTCGCTGGTGCAGAAGAAGTGGCTCTTAATGGCATAGCCCCCCATGCCGCTTTCCCGGATGCGCTTCGCCATCTCGATGTCGTTCATTTTTCTGGGCAGCACATCGGGGGCGGAGTGCACGTGCAGGTCGTAAGCGCCCTTGATGAGTTCTTTGCAATCCATGATCCATTGTCTCCTTTGCTTGCTTTGGTTTTCAATATTGTAGAGCAATTTACTTGTATGGCTGAATTGTAGAACAATTTTGTTTCCTTGTCAAGTCGTATTTCCGTTTTCCCGAGACTTTGTAGACTGCTACAAAACAGTTCATCTCATTTTGTTAATTCTGCACAACGTCCATTTTGTAAATCAAATCTTGACTTTTTCCGTTGCAATGTTATAATCAAATTGATTTGATTGTTGAACAATAATGTTCCGATATGAAGAACAGAAGCAGAAGATTGGGGTAATTTCATGGCTAAAACCAACTCGACCACCATGGTCTACGAGTCCCTAAAGGACAAGATCCTCCGGGGCGTCTATTCCACCTCCGCCAGCCTGCCGGAGGTAGAGCTGGCAAACGAATACAATGTCAGCCGCAATACCATCAAAAAGGCACTGCTGATGCTGGAAAACGATGGCTATGTGACCATCGAGATGAACAAGGGGGCCAAGGTCCGCAGCTACTCCTCCCAGGAGGTGCTGGACTACCTGCAGCTGCGGGTAGAGCTGGAGGGCTTTATTGTCCGGCTGGCGGTGCCCTGCATCACGGAGGCCCAATTCCAGCGGCTGGAAGGCATCATCACCCAAATGGGCCAGCGGCAGAAGGACGGGGACCTGATGGGCTATTCCGCCCTGAACCAGCAGTTCCACGCCATTATCTACGACGCCTGTCCCAACAAAACGGCAACAGACATTCTGATCAAGCTCAAGCAGCAAATGCGCAAATACAACATGAAGACCATCCTGGTCCCCGGGCGGAACACCCACTCCCTTCAGGAGCACAAGGCCATTCTGGAGGCCATCCGCCTTCGGGACGCCGCCGGGGCTGAGGCCGCCGTCCGGACCCATGTGGACAGCGTCCGCAGGACCTTCCAGGAGAATCTGGCCCTGCTGTTCTGATGTGGCGAAACCCTCACCGCTTCCGGGCCTGGGCGGTTGGGTTTTACCACTCTCTTTCGGTATCTTTCGGGCGGCTGATAGCCGCCCCTACAGGAAAACTGTGTGCTTTTTTGAATGAATTCGCTGTTTTTGGCACGAAAAAACCGCCTCGCGTAAGCGAAGCGGTTTTTCTATTATGTTGGCATTACCTATCTTCCCGGCAAGTCACCCTGCAAGTATTGTCGGCGC
>URGL01000034.1 GCA_900547405.1 uncultured Eubacteriales bacterium | reverse complement strand
GGAGATCAGATCTCCATCGGCGGTGTGGATATGGAGCTTGTGCCCATTACCAAGCGGCAGGAGCAGCTCCAGTCCCAGCTGCGGACCCGGGGCTCCGGACCCATCAGCAGTATTTTCGGCCTGATTTTGCTGACGCTTCTCCAGGCGGCGATGCTTATGGGTTTCCTCCTTTCCGGCGTGGAGGAGGAATATCCCTCTTACGTGTTGGGCTTCTGCTCTGTGGCCATCTGCCAGTGGGGCCTGTTTCTCTTTTATGCGGTGATCCACAGGAGCTCCTTTGAAGTGGAGACCCTGGCCTTCTTCCTCTGCACCTTAGGGATGGCGGCCATTGCCACGGTGAAGCCCGGAGAGATTTTGAAGCAGGCGGCAGCCATGGTCCTGGGTGTGCTGACCTTCCTGCTCATTGGCTGGTCTCTCCGGGACCTGGAGCGGGCCAAGCGGTGCCGGTACTTAGCGGTGCTGCTGGGTGTGGGATTCCTGGTGATCACTCTGCTGTTCGGCAGGGAGTACTATGGGGCAAAGAACTGGCTTGTCATCGGCGGACTGTCGCTGCAGCCGTCGGAGCTCAGCAAGGTCTGCTTTGTCTATGCCGGAGCCTCTACCATGGACCGGATCATGAACAAGCGAAACCTCATACTGTTCATCGCCTATTCTGTGGTGATCTGCGGGCTGCTGGCACTGATGAATGACTTCGGCACGGCAATGATCTTCTTCTGCGCCTTTTTGATCATTGCTTATCTCCGGTCCGGCAGCGTGGGCACCATTGCTCTGGCTTGCACGGCTCTGGGCTTTGCCGGGGTGCTGGCCATCCGCATTGCCCCCCATGCGCTGAACCGGTTTGCCACCTGGCGGCATATCTGGGAAAATCCCTATTCCTCCGGCTATCAGCAGACCCAGGCCATTATGTGTATTGCCTCCGGAGGCCTTTTCGGCCTGGGCGCGGGGAAGGGCTTTTTGCAGAAGGTTTTCGCGGCGGATTCGGATATCGTCTTTGCCACCATATCTGAGGAGTGGGGCCTGCTGCTGGCCCTGCTGGCGGTGCTGGTGGTGGCGACTCTGGGCTTTTTTGCCATTCGCACCTCCCGGGTGTCCCGCAGCAGCTTTTACTGCATCGGCGGCTGTACGGCAGCGGGGATACTGCTCATCCAGGCAGCGCTGAACTGCCTGGGTACGGTGGATGTCCTGCCCTTTACCGGTGTGACGTTCCCATTCCTTTCCAACGGCGGCACCAGCATGATCGGCGCTTGGGGACTGCTGGCCTTTGTGAAGGCGGCGGATACCCGGCAGAATGCCAGCTTTGCCGTCCGATATACCAAGTAGGAGAAGCATATGAACAGAGTAACCAAACGAAGCTGGCTGATGGGAGCCTTTATCCTCCTGCTTCTGGGAGGCATGGGCTTCTTTGTCGCGGAGTATGTATTTCAGGCGGATACCTGGGTGGTATCCACCGGGTCTCCCCATGTATACAAGGGCAGCAACCTGGGCAACGGCACGGTGGTAGACCGGAACGATGTGGTGCTGCTGGACATCGATGAAAACCGCACCTATTCCGACAATGCCCAAACCAGGGCCGCTACCCTCCACTGGCTGGGGGACCGGTCCGGCAGCATCCAGGCCAAGGCTGTAGGCCACTACGCCGCCATCATGGCAGGCTATGATAAGGTTGACGGCCTGTATAATTTTGCCGGGACGGGGGGCGTGGAGCACCTGACCCTTTCTGCCCAGATCCAGAATGCGGCACTCTCGGCGCTGAACGGCCGGAAGGGCACCGTAGGCATTTACAATTATAAGACCGGGGAGATCCTGTGTGCCGTCACGTCGCCTACCTATGATCCGGACAATGTGCCGGACCTGACCGGAGAGAGCTACGAGGGCGTATACCTGAACCGTTTTTTGCAGTCCAGCTATGTCCCCGGCTCCATCTTCAAAATTGTCACAGCGGCGGCTGCTTTGGAATGCGTCAGCGACATAGAAAGCCGCAGCTTTACCTGCACCGGAAAGTATGAATACGGCGAGGATACCGCCGTTACCTGCGAAACAGCCCACGGCACGCTGGACCTGAAGGGGGCGCTGGCCCACTCCTGCAACTGCGCCTTCGCCCAGATCGCCAAGCTGGTGGGCAGGAAGAATATGGAGAAATACGTAGAGAAGTTCGGCATCACCAAGCCCGTCTCCTTCGATGGCGTCACCAGCGCCTCCGGCAACTATGACATCTCCAATACCGGTGGTGCCTCCTTCGCCTGGAGCTGTATCGGCCAGCACACGGATCTTGTAAATCCCGCCCGGTTTATGACCTTTATGGGCACCATTGCGGCAGGCGGCAAGGGCCTGGAGCCCTTCCTGGTCTCTGCCGTGACCCGGGGAGAGGAAACTCTTTATGAAGCTTCCGCCCAAAAGACCAATCGGATCATGAGCGAGCGTACCGCCCAAACATTGCAGCAGTATCTCCGCAACAATGTTCAGACCATCTATGGGGATGGCAACTTCCCCGGCCTTTCCGTCTGCGCCAAGTCCGGCACCAGCCAGCTGGGAGGCGGGAAGCGGTCCAATGCCATGTTTACGGGCTTCCTGATGGATGAGGAATATCCCCTGGCGTTTATTGTGGTGGTGGAAAACGGCGGCTACGGCGCCTCTGCCTGCGTGCCGGTGCTGTCCCAGGTGCTGCGGGTGGTCAAGTCCGTACTATAAAAACGAAAGCCTTCCCCTGGAGGAAGGTGGCTCGGCGAAGCCGAGCCGGATGAGGGGTGGTGCCAGGTCGGTACTGCCCCACACCCGTCAGGGCTTCGCCCTGCCACCCTCTCCCAGGAGAGGGTTATTTTTTTCTCTGCTGCCCTTGTCAGTTCTGCACAGAAAAATTAAGAAATTATGAAGCGATTTTGTAGTGCTTGACTTGTTGACAAATGTCCATCTGTGAGATACAATATGGACACATTTCCAAAGCAAAGGAGAAAAGAAAAATGAAAAAGTATCTTGCATTTGCTATGGCTCTGGCCATGGTAGCAGCCAGCTTTGCCGGCTGCGGCAGCTCTTCCTCCGCCCCTGCAGACACCACCGCGGCGACCACCGCGGCAGCCGGTGACACCGCTGAAGCCCCCGCCGGCACCGGCACCGTAAAGATCGGTATGTCCGGCCCTCTGACCGGCGGCGCTTCTGCCTATGGCCTGGCTGTGAAGGCCGGCATGGAAGTGGCTGTTGAGGAGATCAACGCCAAGGGCGGTCTGCAGATCGAGTTCAACGCTCAGGACGACGAGGCCGACGGCGAGAAGGCCGTTTCCGCCTACAACGCTCTGAAGGACTGGGGCATGCAGGTCATGGCTGGCCAGGTCACCACCGGCTCCGCTCTGGCTGTGGCTCCCGAATCCACCGCTGACAACATGTTCAACCTGACCCCCTCCGCTTCCGCTGAGACCCTGGCTCTGTCCGGCACCAACATCTTCCAGATGTGCTTTACCGACCCCAACCAGGGCGCTTCCGCTGCTGAGCTGGTTTCCACCAAGTCCATGGGCACCAAGGTCGGCATCATCTACGACTCCTCCGATGACTACTCCACCGGCCTGTACAACGGCTTTACCGCCAAGGCTGCCGAGCTGGGCCTGGAGGTCGTGGCTACCACTTCCTTCACCGCTGACAACAAGGCGGACCTGTCCACTCAGGTCACCCAGTGCCAGGATGCCGGTGCTGACCTGGTGTTCCTGCCCATCTACTACACCGAGGCTTCTCAGATCCTGACCTATGCCAACCGGATCGGCTACGCTCCCAAGTTCTTCGGCTGCGACGGCATGGACGGCATCCTGACCGTGGAAGGCTTCGACACCACCCTGGCCGAGGGCCTGACCCTGATGACCCCCTTCGATGCCAACGCTTCCGACGAGGCTACCCAGTCCTTCGTTGCCAAGTTCAAGGAGAAGATGAACGGCCTGGTGCCCAACCAGTTCGCTGCTGACGGCTACGATGTCATCTACGCCCTGTACAACGCTATGAACGCCGCCGGTATCACCGGTACCGAGTCTGCTTCCGACATCTGCACCGCTCTGGAGGCCCAGTTCGCCACCATGACTGTGGATGGCCTCACCGGCTCCGGCATGCACTGGGACGAGAACGGCATGATCTCCAAGGCTCCTGCCGCTGTGGTCATCGAGAACGGCGTTTACGTTCCCATGGCTTAAGCTCCGAACAAAAGCAAATCCCATCAAAGGGGATGGGCGGCTCCGGCCCCCCATCCCCTAAAGAGATGTTTACGATCAGCAGTCTATGAAAGCATCGGAGGCGCTCCGGTGTTTTCATAGGCTGTTGAGAAAAATGAAGAAAGAGAGGGATCGATTCATGAAAATCATCCAGTATCTGATCAACGGGATCAGCATCGGCTCCGTTTACGCCATCATTGCCTTGGGCTATACCATGGTGTACGGCATTGCCAAGATGCTGAATTTCGCCCATGGTGATATCATCATGGTGGGAGCTTACATTTCCTTCTGCGTGACCAACTATCTGGGGCTGCCTGTATTTGTGTCCATTCTGGCGGCTATGGTGGTGTGCACGCTGCTGGGCGTTCTCATTGAGGGGCTGGCCTATAAGCCCCTGCGGGGCACTCCCAGCCTGGCGGTGCTGATCACGGCCATCGGTGTCAGCTACTTCCTGCAAAACGCCGCCCAGCTGATTTGGTCCTCCAGCCCCAAGAACTTTACCTCCATTGTGACCTTCGCGCCCCTGCGCCTGGCCGGAGGCCAGCTGGTGGTCACCGGTGAGGTGATCTACACCATTGCCGCTTCCGTCATCATTATGCTGGGACTGACCTGGTTCACCACCAGGACCCGGACCGGCAAGGCCATGCGGGCCGTCTCCGAGGACCGGGATGCTGCCCAGCTCATGGGCATCAATGTGAACCAGACCATCTCCACCACCTTTGCCATCGGCTCTGCCTTGGCGGCCATCGCCGGTGTGCTGCTGTGCTCCACGGTGCCTACCCTGCAGCCCACCACCGGCTCTATGCCCGGCATCCGGGCCTTTACCGCGGCGGTTTTCGGCGGCATTGGCTCTATCCCCGGGGCTATGCTGGGCGGTATCCTCCTCGGCATTATCGAGACCTTCAGCAAGGCCTATCTGAGCCCCCAGTTTAGCGACGCCATTGTGTTTGGTGTTTTGATCATCATCCTTCTGGTGAAGCCCGCGGGCCTGTTGGGCAAGCAGGTCCAGGAGAAGGTGTGAGGTGCGTACCATGAAAAAGAAACTGATTAAGAATCAAGTGAAAAACGCCTCTACCTATATTTTGGTGACTGCGGCGTTTGTGATCCTTCAAATTCTCAATACCCAGGGAAAGCTGAACAGCACCACCAAGGGCTTCCTGGTTCCCGCCTGCGCCTATATTGTACTGGCCGTGTCCCTGAACCTGCTGGTGGGTATCTGCGGGGAACTGAGCCTGGGTCATGCCGGATTTATGGGGATCGGCGCGTTTACCGGCATCATCACCACGGCGCTTCTGGCGGAGGCGGTGCCCAGCGGCCCGCTGCGCCTGGTGCTGGGCATGATCGTCGGCGGTGTGCTGGCTGGCGTTATCGGCTTCCTCATCGGTATCCCGGTGCTGCGGCTCCGGGGCGACTATCTGGCAATCGTGACCCTGGCCTTCGGCGAGATCATGAAGAACATCTTTGGCAATCTGTACCTGGGCGTGGATGATGCCGGAGTCCATGCGGCTATCGGCTCCGATGGACTGACGCTGGCGGCGGGAGGCAAGATGATCATCTCCGGCCCCCGGGGCGCTACCGGCATTGCCAAGCTTTCCACCTTCGCCATGGGCTTTGTCCTGATCCTCTTCACCTTGTTTGTGGTTCAGAACCTGATCAATTCCAAGGAAGGGCGGGCCATCAAGGCCGTCCGGGACAACCGGATCGCTGCCGAATCCGTAGGCATCAACGTCACTGCCTTCCGGATGAAGGCCTTTGTGGTGTCTGCCTTCCTGGCCGGTATGGCCGGTGCCCTGTATGCCATGAACTATGGCTCCATCAATGCCAGCAAGTTCAACTTCAACACCTCCATCAACATTCTGGTCTTTGTGGTTTTGGGCGGCATGGGCAACATCCTGGGGTCCATTATTTCCGCCACGGTACTGTATATCCTGCCGGAGGCAATGCGCGGCCTGCAGGATTACCGGATGATCATCTACGCCGTTGTCCTGATTGTTGTCATGCTCTTTACCTGGTCTCCCAAGGTGAAGGACTTTGTGTCCGTGATCGCCGATAAGTTGGCGGGAATCTTCCGCAAGAAAGAAAAGGAGGCTGGCAGCAATGAATGAGTATTCCAAGAAGATCCTGAAAGTGCCTACCGTGACCTTCGTCCGGGAGCAGGATCAGGGCAAGCAGCCTGTTTTGGACGTGCGGAACCTGGGCATTGACTTCGGCGGTCTGACCGCCGTGGATAGCTTCAACATCACCATTGGTCCTACCGAGATCTCCGGCCTGATCGGCCCCAACGGTGCCGGTAAGACCACCATCTTCAACCTGCTCACCGGTGTCTATCAGCCTACCCGGGGCTCTGTCCTTGTCAACGGCATCGACATCAAGGGTATGCCGGTCCACAAGGTCAACAGGCTGGGCATTGCGAGAACCTTCCAGAATATCCGACTGTTTACGGATATGTCTGTGCTGGACAATGTCAAGGTGGGTCTGCACAATGAGATCAAGTGCTCCTTCCTGAGCTCTACCCTCCATCTGCCCGGCTACTACAAGGCAGAGAAGAAGGCCAACGAGAAGGCCATGGAGCTGCTGGAGTTTATGGGCCTTTCTGAGTTCGCTGACCACAAGGCCGGATCCTTGCCCTATGGCTCCCAGCGTCGGCTGGAGATCGTCCGGGCACTGGCTACCAACCCCTCCGTCATTCTGCTGGATGAGCCGGCTGCCGGTATGAACCCCAGCGAAACCACGGAGCTGATGCACCAGATCCGCCGGATCCGGGACACCTTCCATGTGGCGATTTTCCTCATTGAGCATGATATGAATCTGGTTATGAATGTCTGCGAGGCCATCGCCGTCGTGAACTACGGCCGCATCATCGCCAAAGGGACTCCGGAGGAGATCCGGACCAATCCGGCGGTCATCGAGGCATACTTAGGCAAGGAGGACGGTGAGAGCCATGCTGAAAATTGAGAACATTGATGTGTACTACGGTGCCATCCATGCGGTAAAGAATGTCTCCTTCGAAGTGGGAGAAGGGGAGATCGTGGCTCTGATCGGTGCCAACGGCGCAGGCAAGAGCACCATACTGAAAACGATCTCCGGCCTGATGCACCCGAGAACGGGCACCATCACCTTCTGCGATCAGAACATTACCCACATGGATGCCTATAAGCTCCTGCGGACGGGGCTGGCCCACGTCCCGGAAGGACGCCGGATCTTCCTGGAGATGACCGTCCAGGAGAATCTGGAGATGGGCGCTTATATCCGCAAGACGGTGGATGAGGCAGACCTGGAGAAGGTCTTCACCTATTTCCCCCGGCTGAAGGAGCGGCGCAAGCAGATCGCCGGTACCCTCTCCGGCGGCGAGCAGCAGATGCTGGCCATGTCTCGGGCCCTCATGTCCCACCCCAAGCTGATGATGCTGGACGAGCCCTCTATGGGCCTGGCCCCCATTATCGTGGATCAGGTGTTCGGTATTATTAAGGAGCTGCACAAGTCCGGCACCACCATTCTTCTGGTGGAGCAGAACGCAAGAAAGGCCCTGCAAATCGCGGACCGGGCCTACGTTCTGGAAACCGGCTCCATTACATTGAGCGGAACCGGCCCGGAGCTTGCCAAGTCCGACGAGGTCCGCAAGGCCTATCTGGGCGGCTGAGTCAAATTCCACACCCCTCTGCATACACTTTGCAGGGGGGTGCTTCTTTGTGTGCAGAAAAAATCGAATGCGGGGCGGCTGCATGATCGCCTTTGGTCTGGGACTGCTGCTGGGACAGTGGATCGATTCCGCCTTTTTGTGTATTTTGGCAGGACTGATGCTGCTGACCTTGGGCTGGTGCGTATTAAGGCAGAGGTAGGCCCTCTGCCGTTCCCTGGGGGCGGCGGTGGATGCGGGGCGGAACAAGCCCTGTTCTTTTTCATACCTCTGCCGCATACACTTCCACCAGACAAGCTAAGTGCGCAAGGAGGAAGTTGCATGGACATGAAAAAGTCGGTCTTTTCCTATCTGGATCCGCTTGTGATGGACAGCCGGGTATTTGAGCAGACCCAGGAGCTGCGGCTGGCAGAGGGACAGCCGGATGTGGAGAAGGTTCTGGGGGTGTGGGGCCAGCCGGTGCTGCGCAGTAAGGAATGGCGGGGGGACACGGTGGGCTTTTCCGGCGGGATGCTGCTCTTCGTGCTCTACCGGCCGGAGGACGGCAGCCAGCCCAGGATGCTGGAGGGCTGGGCAGCCATTCAGGGCAGATGGGATCTGCCTCAGATGATGCCGGAGGGAAAGCTGCTTCTGAACCTTTTCCAGTCCTCCATGGACGCCCGGACGGTATCCCCCAGAAAGATATTGGTTCGCTGCGGTCTGGGAGTCTGCCTCCAGGCCCTGGCTCCGGCAGAAGGGACCCAATGGGTGCCACAGGACCTGCCGGAGGATGTGCATATACTGGAAAAGGTGGAACCGGTCCGGCTTTACCAAAGCGCCGGAGAGAAGACCTTCCAGATGGAGGAAGCCCTTTCCGACTTTGGTGAGGATCAGGTCCTGTGCTACACGGTCCGTGTGACCGTAAGCGATCAGAAGGTGGTGGGCAATAAGCTGGCCTTCCGGGGCGCGGCAGAACTTCAGGCGCTGCTGGCCGGGGAAGAGGGGGCCGCCGGGAGCCGGAACATTTCCTTCCCCTTCAGCCAATTTGCGGAGCTGGAGGGCACCTTTGGCAGCGAGGCCGAGGCGGAGGTCATTCCGGCCGTCACCTCTGCGGAGCTGGAGGAGGACGGTGACGGCACCAGGCGGCTGAAACTGGGGATCACCGCCCAATATGCCATCTCGGATATGATGGAGCTGCATCGGGTGGAGGATGCCTACAGCAATCTGCGTCCTGTGAAGCTGACCGTGGAGGAGCTGCTTCTGGCCCCCATCGTGGATAGCCGCTGGGAGACCGTCGCCGGAAGGGGCCGCCTGCCGGACCAGGTGCCGGGGGCCCTGCAAATGACCGCCTGGCCGGAGCCCCCCAGAGTGGAGCGCCAGGAAAGCGGAACGATCCTGAAGGCCTGGGGCATAGCCCAGGTGCTGTGGAAGGAGGACAATGGTCTTGCCGGGGCAACCAGCCGCTGGGATGGAGAGAAGTGCCTGCCGACAGGGGAGGGCAGCCGCGTCTACGTGACCGCCTGCGCCATCGGTCAGCCTCAGCCGGAGCCTGCCAGCGGGGATTCTCTCAGTGTGGAGCTTCGCTGCCGGGTGCTGACACTGGACAAAAGCGGGATCTCACAGGTATCCGGTATGGAATTGGGAGAGCCCGGCACTCCGGACCCGGACCGCCCCTCTCTGATCCTCTGCCGGGCAGAAAAAAAGGATCTGTGGACCATCGCCAAGGAGACAGGGTCTACCGTTGAGGCCATCCAAAGGGCCAACGGCCTGGAGGGGGAAAGCACTCCGGGGCAGATGCTCCTGATCCCTATAGCGTAACTCTATGACCTTCCCCTGGGGGAAGGTGGCTCGGCAAAGCCGAGACGGAAGAGGGGCGGTACAAACTTGGTCCTGCGTGCTGCCCCACACCCGTCAGGGCTTTGCCCTGCCACCCTCTCCCAGGAGAGGGTTTTTGCTTTTGCAGGATGGACATGAAAGAGGAAAAAACAAGTACATTTTTTATACAGATTTCCAAGATTGACAGAATTGCCGAAAAGTGCTAATATGTGCGCCGAATTCGATGAATCTATAAGAAAGTGAGTGCGTAATATGGAAAAAGAACCTACAAAAGATATGACCGTAGGCCCTCCCATGCCCATTATTCTTTCCTTTATGCTGCCTCTGCTGCTGGGGCTGCTGTTTCAGCAGTTTTACTCCATGGTGGATACCGTGGTGGTGGGCAATTTCCTGGGCATGGAGGCTCTGGCAGGTGTGGGCTCCACGGGCTCCATTTCCTTTTTGGTGCTTGGCCTGTGCAACGGTGTTTGTGCCGGGTTCGCGATCCCCGTGGCCCAGAAGTTCGGGGAGAAGGACACCAAGGGACTGCGGAACTTCGTAGGCAATATGATCTGGCTGGGGTCCGGTATTGCCGCCATCGTTACCTTGGCGACCACTGTAGGCTGCGCCGATATTCTCCGTGCCATGAACACTCCGGAGGATACCTTCTCCTACGCTTATGACTATATTTTCCTGATTTTCCTGGGGATCCCCGCTACCATGCTCTATAACCTGCTGTCCGGGATCCTGCGGTCTCTGGGAGACAGCCGGACTCCGCTGTTTTTTCTGATTTTTTCCAGCCTTCTGAATGTGGGCCTGGACATTGTGTGCGTGGTGACTCTGGGGATGGGGGTAGCCGGTGCCGGATGGGCGACCCTCATCAGCCAGCTGATCAGCGGCATCCTGTGCCTGGTGTATATGGCGAAAAAGTTTCCCATTCTCCGGATGGAAAAGGAGAATCTGAGATGGAACGGCTACTATGTGAAAAGACTGCTGCTGATGGGACTGCCCATGGGGCTGCAATATTCGATCACAGCCATTGGCAGCATTGTCTTGCAGACCGCTGTCAACGGTCTGGGCTCTGTAGTCATGGCGGCAGTTGCTTCCGGATCAAAGGTTTCCGCCCTGTTCTGCACCCCTTATGATGCCATGGGCACCATGGCGGCCACCTATGCCGGTCAGAACCTGGGGGCCGGAAAGCTGGACCGGGTCCGCACCGGCGTGAAGGACTGCGCTCTGCTGGGTGTGGCCTACAGCCTGGCGGCCCTGGCGGTGCTGTATTTGGTAGGCGGCAAAATGTCCGGGCTGTTCCTCAGCGGAGGAGACGCTGCCGCGGCAGAGAAGATACTGCCCCTGGCCCAGCGGATGCTGACCATTTGGGCGCTCTTCTATATCCCCTTGCTTGGGGTAAACCTGGTCCGATTCACCATCCAGGGCCTGGGATACTCCAACCTGGCAGTGATTTCCGGTATTTTCGAGATGATTGCCCGGGCTGTCGTCGCATTGGGACTGGTTCCGGTGCTGGGCTTTGATGCCGTGTGCCTGGCCAGCCCTGCCGCCTGGGTGCTGGCGGACTGCTTCCTGATCCCTGCTTACCTGGTCTGTATCAAGCGCAGGACCAAAGAGGCAGAGGGCCACAGGGCCACGGCCTGAAATGAAATTATTGAAATTGACGAAAAACTTTGATGATTATTTTTCGCTGTTTTGACCGAATTTCAAAAGAGATTCCTGAAAATTATGTACAAAATATGGCCTCTTTGTGAACAATGTAGAATTTGATGTGTCTAATTTGTGAAGAATGCCTGTTGATTTTTTGGACAACTTATAGCATAATGGCACCATGCGAATAGCGGCTTTGCCCCATCGCAAAAAAATTCTATACTTATTCAAGGAGGAGTTCAAATGATTAGCTTTTTGCTCTGCCTGGCACTGCTGATCCTGGGTTACGTTTTCTACGGCAAAGTCGTAGCAAATACCTTTGGACCCGACGACCGCGAGACCCCCGCCGTGAAGATCAACGACGGCGTGGACTATGTGGTCCTGCCTCAGTGGAAGCTGTTCATGATCCAGCTGCTCAACATCGCGGGCCTTGGCCCCATCTTCGGCGCCCTGAGCGGTGCCCTGTGGGGACCCATCGTCTTCCTGTGGATTACCTTCGGCACCATCTTCGCCGGCGGTGTTCACGACTATTTCTCCGGCATGCTGTCCGAGCGTAACGAGGGCGTCTCCATCTCCGAGATTTCCGGCATTTACCTGGGCAGCACCATGAAGAACGTTATGCGTGTCTTCTCTGTGGTCCTGCTGGTCATGGTCGGCACCGTGTTTGCCGTCGGCCCCGCCGGTCTGCTGCAGCTGCTGTGCTCCAAGAGCGGCGCTGCCGGTCTGCTGAGCAGCAAGATGTTCTGGCTGATCCTGATCCTGATCTACTACTTCATCGCTACCTTCCTGTCCATCGATAAGCTGATCGGCAAGATCTACCCCGTCTTCGGCATCTGCCTCATCGTCATGGCCGTTGGCGTGGCCCTGGGTATCTTCACCAAGGGCTATGAGATCCCCGAGATCTGGAGCCACTTCTACAACATGCATCCCCAGGGCACTCCCATCTGGAGCTTCATGTTCATCACCGTGGCCTGCGGCGCTATCTCCGGCTTCCATGCCACCCAGAGCCCTCTGATGGCTCGCTGCCTGAAGAGCGAGAAGCAGGGCCACTTCGTATTCTACGGCGCCATGGTCGCTGAGGGCATCATCGCCCTGATCTGGGCTGCTGCCGGCTGCGCTCTGTACACCGGCGAAGAGCTGCTGGCCCTGGGCGGCGGCGGATCCACCGCTGTGTATGACGTCTGCTCCAAGACCATGGGCGGCATCGGCATTGCTCTGGCTATGCTGGGCGTTATCGCCTGCCCCATCACCTCCGGCGATACCGCTTTCCGGTCTGCCCGACTGGTGCTGGCCGACTGGTTCCACCTGGACCAGAAGAACTGGAAGAACCGTCTGATGCTCTGCATCCCTGTTCTGGGTGTCGGTGCCGTCCTGGGTATCGGCAACGCCCTGGGCAAGATCGACTACACCATTATCTGGCGTTACTTCAGCTGGACCAACCAGACTCTGGCTATGATCGTTCTGTGGGCTGCCTCCATGTTCCTGTTCTACGAGAAGAAGAACTACTGGATCACCGCTGTCCCCGCAACCTTCATGACCGCCGTGTCCATTACCTACTTCATGCTGGGCAACGAGTGCCTGGGCCAGTTCCTGAATAAGGACGGCTACAACACCGCTCTGGCATACCCTGTGGGCATCCTGTTTGCCGCTCTGTTCCTGGGCATCTTCCTGTATTCCATCAAGAAGCGGGATGTGAAGCCTCAGTACGAGACCCTCGGCAAGTAATTCATAAGTATTCGGGTGGGGGAGGAAACTCTCCCACCTTCTTTTTCTTTGTGAGGTAACACCATGATTTTTACACCTTCCCAGCTGGGCTCCATCGCCCTGGACAAGCCCATCCTATCCGTCGATAAGAAATTCTGCAAGAAGTACGGTCCCTGCGGCGTGGGGGACAAGGCCCTGTATCTCAACAGCTTTTATTTTGACCGCTGGTACTATGTAGCCCTGACCTCTGTCCGCCGGGTTTTCAAGCGGGTGGCCATGAGCAAGGGTGGCTTCTCCGGCAAAGGCCTCTTTGGAGCCATTCCTTACCTGGTTGTGGAGTTGGACGATGGCACCAGTAAGCAGTGCAACTTCAAGTGGGAGCAGGATGTGGATATGATGATCGCCCACATTTCCAGACTCCTGCCGGATATCCCCACCCACAGCGTGGAGGCGGAGCGCCGCCTGCGGGAGAAGCGGGAGCGGGAAGAGGCCCGCTACCTGAAGGAGCTGACACCAAAGGCCCAGCAGAGCAGGGAAGAGCTGGAGAAGGCAAAAACCTACCTTGCCTCTTTCCCGGAGCAGACCACCCGTCTGGCTGCTGCCGCCAAGGCCAAGCGGGTCAACGAGCGCACCAATCCCGCCTATCGCTGGGTGGCCCTGGCCATCATTGTGGCAGGTATCATCTCTCTGGTCTATGGAATCAAAGAGCTGGTAGGCGGCGACAACACCGGCCTTTATTTCCTGCTTCTGGGCTTTGCTGCCGCCTTCCTGTTTTCCGGTACCCAGGTGCTCCCCACCGCCCGAAACAACAAAAAGGCCGTCACCGCCGAATGGCAGTCCTCCATCGAGGACATGGAAAAGATGATCCCCGCGGACTTCCCGCTCCCCGCCCGCTATGCCCACCCCATCGTCCTGGACCGTATGATCCGTGTCCTGCGGGAGGGAAGAGCCCAGAGCGTCAAGGAATCCCTGGCCCTGGTCAAGGAGGACCTGAAAAAGCTGGATTCCTCCGTCCAGGTAGAACAGGAGGAATATGACGAGGTCGTCACCGTCAAGCCTATGTTCCTGTGCCAGGATTACAAATAAAAAATGTCAGGACCCTGGGCAGCATCGAGCGGCAGTCAGGCCTCCGGTTCCGGTGACCTGGCTGTCCCTCCTGGCAACCTTTATGGAGGTGTAATCTGTATGGCAAAATTACCCGAAAGATATATTTATCCCGCCGTCTTCACCTATGAGGAAGGGGAGGAGATCGCCGTGGTCTTCCCGGACCTGGACGTAGCCACCAGCGGCGAAAACGATGCCGACGCCCTGACCAGCGCCCGGGAGCTGCTTGGAGCCGTCCTCTACGGCATGGAAGAGGACGGGGACCCCATCCCGGCCCCCACGCCCCTGAACGCCGTGAAGCTGGAAGAGAATGAGCGGGCGGCCCTGGTGGATGTATATATGCCGTCCATCCGGCTGGCGAAGGTCAACCGGGCTGTTAACCGGACCGTGACGATCCCGGCTTGGCTGAATGCGGCGGCCATGGAGCGGAATATCAACTTCTCCCAGGTGCTCCAGGGAGCGCTGAGAGAGCAGCTGCATATGTGAGGATATGAAGAGGGGGCTGTTAGAAACGTTCCCTTCTAAAGAAAAAGCCGGTAAACTTCACGTTTACCGGTTTTTTTGGTGGACCCGAGGAGATTCGAACTCCCGACCCCTACAATGCGAATGTAATGCGCTCCCAGCTGCGCTACGGGCCCATGTGACTTATATTATATACCGGTTGACGGCAAAAGTCAAGAAAAAATTCGGGGCAGATTCCTGCCCCGAAAAATGCTTACATACTGAACTGGATGGCGCAGAAGGCGGCGTAGACGGCCAGCAGCACGATGCCCTGGAAGCGGGAGAGCTTCTTTCTGGCAAGGGCTGGCAGGCACAGGAAGGCCATGACAAAGAGCATCAGCGGGATATCCAGGACCAGGGAGGCGTTCATTCCGGCAATGGTGCTGGACTGGGGGATGCGGAAGGGGGCCAAGGTCATGGAGACACCGCAGACCAGGACCAGGTTGAAGATGTTGGCGCCGATGATGTTGCCCAGGGACAAGGCACCGTGCCCCTTGACCAGGGAGGTAATGGCGGTGACCAGCTCCGGCAGACTGGTGCCCAGGGCCACGAAGGTCAGGGCGATGACGGACTCCGGCACACCCATTGCCTGGGCAATCAGAGTGCCGTTGTTGACCAGCAGATTTGCGCCCACAGCAATGAGGGCGGCACCCACCACCAGCAGCACGGCGGCTTTGCCCATGGAGAGGTCCTCTGCGTGATCGGCATCCTCATCCTGCTGGCCGGCGGGATTGCGGAAGCCTTGGCGGATGGTGACAAAGAGATACAGGGCAAAGATGGCCAGCATGACAATGCCCAAAACTCTGCTGAAATAGCCGGAAATATAGGCGTTCAGGCAGAAGATGGCGGCGGAAGTAAAGAAGAAGATCACCGGCGGCTTCAGGGACTTGGTATCCACAGGGCCGGGGCGGACAGCTACGGTGAGGGCGGCGATCAGAGCGGTGTTGCAGATAATGGAGCCGACGGCATTGCCGTAGGCGATCTCGCCGTGGCCCGTCAGGGCGGAGGTGGAGGAGACCATGACCTCCGGCAATGTGGTGCCGATGGAGACCACAGTGGCTCCGATGATGATTTCCGGCACATGGAACCGCTCGGCAATGCCGGTGGCGCCGTCCACGAACCAGTCGCCGCCCTTAATGAGCAGCACAAGGCCAAGAGCGAACAGTAAAACAGGGATCAGCAAAATCAGGAGCTCCTTTCTTAAGAGCGGGAAATGGTGAATTCCACGGGGGTGTCGGCAGGAGCATCCAGCAGCTCAGGATTCTCCAGCAGCTTCTTGAGCAGGGCCACGGTGCCGGAATAATAGAAGCCGTCGGCGATCCGCTCGTCCAGGGTGATGCCCATAGGCACCACTTCCTTTAATTCTTCGGTGCCGTCGGGATGGTGGATCATCTTCATGTGTTTCTTGCCGATGACGATGAAGCAGGAGTTGGTGCCCCAGTTCACCAGGTGGTGGTAGCCCACCTCCAGGCCAATGGAGCCCAGATTAGACAGGAAAATGGAGGCGTGGTTGGGGTCGGAGCCAACAATGGACTGAGGCACCCAGCCTTGCTTGTCTAGCCACAGGATGATATCCAGCAGCAGGTTCAGCAGCCACTGGGGAAGGCTGGCCAGGATATCCATGGCGCCCGTAGAGGTATCCTTCTCCGTGTCGCTCTTGGTCAGGTGAATGACCTTCATGATCTTCTCGTGGAAGGAATCCATGGTCTCCTTGGGGTCGTAGGTAAACATGGCCAGGGACTCGGTAGCTTTGTCACTGAACTTCTTCTTGACGGTGAAGCCCATGGTGATGTCATTGCGCTGATACACTTTCCGATTGCAGATAAACCGATTCATCCGGGGCCGAAGTACAAAAGCCTTGCCAATGGCGGCGGCGATGACGTGGAAGAAGGTATACTTGTTCTCCGGATCCACCCCCTCGTTCTTTTTGTCCACATAGGCCTTCAGAGGGGCGAAATCCACATCCAGGTTGATGAAGGCCTCGTTGTCTGCCCGGTTCGGCATAATGCCGGGCATGATCCTGTTCATAGAAGGGATATCCTTCAGCCAGACGGCATCGGGCCGGTCTCCCCATTTCTTCTTTGTCTGAGACATGATTGATTCCTCCATAATGTCATAGATGGGCTTATTTTACCAAATACGGAAAGCAAATGCAAGATATTTCTGGCACCGGCTGTGCCCCTATTTTTCACCTCTTTCCGCTCCGCCTCCATGATAAGATAGCCTGTGCAATCTGGAAAGGGAGGGGAAGAGATGCGCTTGATCTGGAAGAGCATTCACCGCGTTCTGTGGATCCTTCTGGCGGTGCCGATCCTGCTGCTGCCGATGCTGGCCCGGATGGCCTGGGCCGCCGGGGGAGAGACACCGGAATTTCGCCGGGCAGGGGCAGACGGGGCCGTTACGGTTCGGATCCTGGAGGCGGAGGGCCATATTGAGGAGCAGAATCTGGAGGACTATCTGGTGGGAGTGGTACTGGGGGAGATCCCGGCGGATTTTGAAGAAGAGGCTCTGAAGGCCCAGGCAGTGGCGGCCAGAACCTACACCCGGAAGGCTATGGTCACCGGAGGCAAGCATGGAGGGGGCCTTCTGTGCAGGGAGGCCGGCTGCTGCCAGGCCTATTGGGATCCGGAGGATTTCCTGGCTGGGGGCGGAAGCCCTCAGGAGCTGGAGACCCTTCGATGGGCGGTGGGGGAAACTGACGACCAGGTCCTTACATATGATGGGGAGCTGATTGAGGCTACCTTTTTCTCTTGCTCCGGAGGGCGGACGGAAGATGCTGTGGCAGTGTGGGGGAGGGATTATCCCTACCTTCGGGCCACCGACAGCCCAGGGGAGGAGGAGGCCCGATACTTCCGGGACAGCCGCAGCTTTTCCCGGCAGGAGCTGGAGGCGGCTTTGGGCATAACGCTGCCCCGGGATCCGGATGCCTGGCTGGGGGAGACCGTCTATACCTCCGGCGGCGGTGTGGAGACCTGGACCATTGGGGGAACCGCCTTTACCGGTGTGGAAGTCCGAAAACGTCTGGGCCTCCGGTCCGCCGCCTTTGCGGCGACGGTAGAAGGGGACGGCCTGACCTTCGAGACCCGGGGCTACGGCCATCGGGTGGGCCTGAGCCAATATGGGGCCCAGGCCATGGCCCAGGCGGGGAAATCCTATGGGAAAATTCTCCAGCACTATTACCCCGGAACGGAAATGGTGAAATATGTTGAAAAATTCACAAATGAATGATATGATCCTTGTGTATAAACAATAAGAAGGTGATCAAATGCAATTGACCGTTGATGGAAAGACCGTAGAAGCCAAAAAGGGCCAGAGCCTCCGGGAGCTGGTGTGCGGCCTTGGGCTGGACCGGGAGCAGCTATCCCAGCGTCCCTTGGCGGCCCGGATCGCCGGTGAGGTCTTTACCTTGAATTATATTCCCCTGCGTGACAAGGACGGGGAAGGGGACCGGCCCTCTATGCGCCGGGCCATGGCAGCCTCCGGAGGGAACATCCGGCTGCTGCGGATCAAGGACTCTGCCGGGCGGGATGTGTACGTCCGTACCGGTCAGTTTGTTGTGTTCCTGGCCCTGCGGCAGCTGTGGCCGGAGGCAGTGAGCACCATGGACTGCACCTTGGGCTCCAGCGCCTTTATCTCCGTAACCGGTGCCAAGGATTTCTCTGTGTCCAGGCTGAAAGCCCAGGTGGAGCAGATCGTGGCGCAGGATATCCCTCTGCTGCGGCATCGGGCCAAAAAGGAGGAGGCCATTGCCCGGTTTGCCGCCGAGGGTCAGGGGGATAAGGCCCGGCTTTTGCAGTGGCGGAGCCTGGAATATTGCAGCGAATACAGCTACGGGGATTATACGGATAATTTCTATGGGGAAATGGCCCCCTCTACGGGCTACCTCTCCGTATGGGATATCCTCCCGGCGGATGGAGGCTTCCTCTTCGTCTATCCTGACGAGCTGGAACCGGACAGACCTGCCAAGCTGTCCCCCATGCCCCAGTTTTTCAGCGTTTTCTCCGAGGGCGAGCGCTGGTGCCGCCTGATGGACTGCGAAAACGTGGCGGATCTGAACGAGCTGACAGCCTCCGGAAAAATCCGGGAGCTGATCCGGGTCAACGAGGCGCTGCATGAGAAGCGCTTTTCTCAGGTGGCGGATATGGTCTGCTCCCGGGGGGCCAAGGCAGTGCTTCTGGCGGGGCCCAGCTCCTCCGGCAAGACCACCTCTGCCCACCGTCTGGCTACCCAGCTCCGGGTTTACGGCAAGAAGCCCATCCTCATGAGCCTGGATGACTATTACATCGACCGGGACAAAATCGCCCCGGGCCCCGACGGCAAGCTGGACCTGGAGCACATCAACACCATCGACTGCCAGCTCTTCCGCCAGGATATGGGGGATCTTCTGAAGGGAGAGGAGGTCAGCCTGCCTACCTTTAACTTCCTCACCGGCAAACGGGAGTGGCACGGGGAGAAGCTGCGTCTGGAACCCTCCTCCGTTATCATCGTGGAGGGACTCCATGCCCTGAATCCCCTGATGCTGCCGGAAAATGTGGATAAAAACCTGATTTTCCGGATGTATGTATCTCCCTTGCTGCCCCTGAACCTGGACAACCACAACCGGATCCCCACCAGCTACCTGCGGCTCATCCGCCGCATCGTCCGGGACTACGAGACCCGGGGCTCCTCCGCCCAGCGGACCGTATCCATGTGGGAGTCCGTCCGCCAGGGTGAAAAGCGGTGGATATTCCCCTTCCAGGAGAACGCGGACGTGATCTTCAACAGTTCAACCCTCTACGAGCTGGCAGTGCTGAAAAAGCACATCTACCCCCTTCTGGCCTCTGTCCAGCCTGAGGATGACTGGTTCGATGAGGTGCGCTACATGGAAAAGATCCTGGACTTCGTCAAAGAGGCGGACGTGGACGATGAGATCCCGCCTACAAGCCTCATCCGGGAGTTTATCGGGGGAAATACGTTTTATAGGTGAGGTCATAGCAATACCGCCGGATCGCTTCGCTGCTGATCCGGCGGCCTGTTTCTCTGGTGGTGCGGCATGAAACCGAAGAATGATTTTTTAAAGAACGTGTGGGCCCTGGCCATTCCCGTGGCGCTTACCGCTTTGGGATATCCCTGGTGGTATTTTACAGAAGAAATTGGATGCGCCGACTGGAGGCCGGTGACGAATGACGGTGAAAAAACCCGTGCGGCTTTTGCCGCACGGGTCAAAACATCTTATTGGCCATCAGCCGGTCACCGGGGGGCAGGGGAACTTGAGGATGAGGGACACCACCAGGCACAAAAAAATACATCCAAACCCTGTCACCATCCAGAAGCTGCGGCGGCGGATCAGCTCGCCGGTAATAAACAGCCAGGCCAGGGACAGCAGGCTTGCCAGCGTGGCTACAATGGCGGTGATGACCCGCACCAGGTTCCAGCCCCGGGCCGAGGAGAGCAGAAAAAACACAAAAATCAGCGCGGTGCCCAGAAGAATCCTGGTCATCAGCCGCTCCAATTCGCGATATCGATTTCTCTTTCCCACGCTGCATCCCTCCGGCGGACATTTTTCTACAAGTATCTTATCACAATCCGTCAGAAATTGCAATCGTTTTGATAGAATTCGTTAATTCTTTTTTCTACCCGCTTGCGCCGGTGGAAAAAAGGTGGTATAATACCAAAAATATGTGTCAAAGTATTGGGCCGGAGCAGTTTCCCGGTCCGGAAGAAAAGGAATTGTCTATGTCGGAACCCCAATATCACCTGGAGGGCATTGTCCACACCCGCAGCGAAGCCATGGAGGACTTTGAGGGGCCCCTGGATGTGATTTTTCTGCTGCTGAGCAAGAATAAGATCGAGATCCAGGATGTGTCCATTACCGCCATCCTGGAGCAATATCTGGCCTACCTGGACGAAATGAAGCGGCTGGACATGGAGATCGCCAGCGAGTTCATCACCATGGCATCCCACCTGATGCTCATCAAGACCAAGATGCTCCTGTCTGCCGCTGAGCAGCAGGAGGCGGAGGATGAGCTGGAGAGCCTGCGCCAGAGCCTCATCGAGCGCCGCCGGAAGGAAGCCATGGAGCAGATCCGTCTGGCGGTGACCCAGCTGGAGCCGAGAAACGAGATCGGCCGGTGCATCTTTACCAAGGAGCCGGAGCCCCTGAAAAAAATCGGAGGCTACCGCTACCAGCATGAGGTGAAGGACCTTCTGCGGGCCCTGGAGATGATCGCCGAGCGGAGCCAGCGGCAGCTGCCGCCCCCCACCCAGAACTTCAAGGGCATTGTGGGCAAGGAGCCCTATCCCGTGGCCCGGAAGTCCGGGGAGGTGCTGCGCCAGCTGATTTTGCGGGGCGTAGAGCGGCTGAAGGCCCTGTTCCGGGGCAACAAGACCCGGTCTGAGGTGGTGGCTACCTTCCTGGCCATTCTGGAACTGTGCAAGACCAATGCCATCACATTGGAGGATGACGTAAACGGGGAGAACCCCAATGTCCGGCTGCTGGACAAGAAACCATGCGCGGAAGGAGAGACCACCTGATGGAGCTGAACGACCTGATGCGGGCCATTGAGGCCATCCTTTTTGCTGCCGGTGAGCGGGTGGAGATCGGCCGACTGGCCCAGACACTGGAGGTGGACCCAAAGGACATTGTCCAGGCCACCGACACCCTGGCGGACCAGCTGGCCTACGACCGCCGGGGCATCCGCATCCTGCGGCTGGAAACCGGCTACCAGATGGTGTCCTCCGGCGAAATGGCGGACTACATCACCAAAGCCCTGGAGACCCGGAAGCCGCCGAAGCTGTCCTCCAGCCAGCTGGAGACACTGACCATCGTTGCCTACTATCAGCCGGCCACCAAAGCCATGGTGGAGCAGATCCGGGGAGCGGACAGCTCCTATTCTGTGGCGGCCCTGCTGAACAAGAAGCTCATCGAGGAGGCAGGACGGCTCAACGTCCCGGGCCGCCCCATCCAATACAAAACCACGCCGGACTTTTTGCGGACCTTTGGCCTCAGCTCTCTGGAGGAGCTGCCCCCCATCGACAAGATCGCCTTTGGCGAGCCCATTGAGCTGCCGGAAGAGGAGCAAGGGCCTGAGGAGAAGGCCCAGGGCCAACAGGAGGCCACCTGATGGGCTGGCTGATCTTTCTGGGGGTACTGGTGCTCCTTGGGTGCCTGCCCCTGGGTGTCCGGCTGAACTTTGATGAAGGGGGCTTTCGGGCTGCGGTGCTGATCGGGAGAATTCCGGTCCGGATGTACCCGGTGCCCAAGTGGCTCCGGAATATGCCCTCCAGGCATAAAAAAGAGGAGCAGCCCCCGGAGCCGAAACCCAAGGGTGCCGAACCCCAGAGCCGGGAGCAACCGGGGGGCGGTATCCGGCGATTCCTCCCCTTTGTCCGGCTGGGTCTGGAGCTTTTGGGGGATTTCCGCCGGAAGCTCCGGGTGAATTTCCTCCGGCTGCGGCTGACCCTGGCAGGGGAGGACCCCTGTGACCTGGCGGTGAACTATGGCCGGGCCTGGGCGGCGCTGGGAAACCTGATGCCGAACCTGGAGCGGGCCCTGGTGATCCGGAAACGGGATGTGGAGATCCAGTGTGATTTCCAGGCGGAAGAAACGACAGTTGTATTTGCCATGGACCTGACCATGACCCTGGGCAGGCTCCTGGGCCTTGCCCTGGGCTACGGCCTTCGGGCCCTGAAACTCTTTTTAACTATGAAAAAGGCGGTGCAGACCAATGAGTGAAAAACTCCCCAATATGCTGGAAACGACCATTCAGAAGATCCGCGACATGGTGGATGCCAATACGGTGGTGGGCCAGCCCATTACCACCTCCGACGGGACCACCATCCTGCCGGTGTCCAAGATCAGCATCGGCCTGGGGGGCGGCGGCTCCGACTTCGCCAGCTCTAAAGTACCCAATGGCCAGATGCCCTTCGGCGGCGGCGTAGGAGCCGGTGTGAAGGTGACCCCGGTATGCTTTCTGGTGGTGAAGGAGGGCAATGTGCGCATTCTGACCATTGCGGAGCCTGCCAACTCCACGGCGGACCGGATCGTGGAAATGGTGCCGGAGACTCTGGACCGGATCGGATCCTTCCTGGATAAGAAAAAGCCGGAATAATCTGCCGCTATCCGGGGCAGACTAGCTCCGGGTGAGGAATATGGATCGAATTTTTGCCAAAACGGCGGCTGTTACCTTAGCTGCCGTTTTGTTTCTGCCAGTAAAGGCCCAGGCTCTTTCCGCAAGGCGGGCTACGGTGATGGATGCCACGACGGGGCAGACGCTTTTCTCCCGGCGAGGAGAGGAGCAGGCCCTCATTGCCAGCACCACCAAGATCATGACGGCTCTGGTGGTCTGCGAGCAGTGCAATGTGCTCAGCCGCTACCGGATCCCGAAAGAGGCGGTGGGCATTGAGGGGTCCTCCATGTATCTGAAGGAGGGGGAGGTGCTGACCGTCCAGGAACTGCTGTATGGGCTCATGCTGTCCTCCGGCAACGATGCCGCCGTGGCTCTGGCCTGCTTTTGCGGCGGGAATCCGGCGGACTTTGTGGAGCTGATGAACGACAAGGCCAGAACGCTGGGGCTGAAACACACCCACTTTGCCAACCCCAACGGCCTGGATGCCCCAGACCACCATTCCAGCGCCCAGGACCTGGCTGTTCTGGCGGCCTACGCCATGGAAAATCCCATTTTTGCCAAAACCGTTTCCACCAAGACCATCCAGGCAGGGGGCCGGGTGCTGCGCAATCATAATAAGCTCCTGTGGCAGCTGGAGGGAGCCGACGGTGTCAAGACCGGCTATACAAGGGCTGCCGGACGGACTCTGGTCTCCAGCGCCAGCCGGGCAGGCCGCCGGATCGTGGCGGTGACATTGGATGCCCCCGATGACTGGAACGACCACAGAACGCTGCTGGAAGAGGGCTTTACCCGCTACACTGTCCACAGGTTATTCACAGCCGGTGACCAAATCGGTGCCGTACCGGTGGTGGGAGGCGGGGGAGAAGTGCCCCTTCTGTGCGCCGAGGACTTCGACTTTGCCTTGGCCCCGGAGGACCGGCCCCAGGTGGTGCTGGGGGGGAAGGATTTCGTCTATGCCCCGGTGGTAGAAGGGGCAGAGGCCGGATTCGCCTATGTGATGCTGAACGGGAAAGCCGTAGGCAAGGTGCCCCTGACCTATGGGCAAACTGTGGAACAAATGGAAGAAAAATCAGCCTTCCCCTGGGGGAAGGCGGCTCGGCGGAGCCGAGCCGGATGAGGGGCGGCAGGCACCTCAATACAGGGAGAGACTATGAAAGAACGCTTACAAAAATTACTGTCCGCCCGGGGGGTTGCCTCCCGGCGGAAGGCGGAGGAGCTGATCGCCGCCGGGCGGGTAACGGTGAACGGCCGCCCCGCCGCCCTGGGAGAGGGTGCGGACCCGGAGACGGACACCGTCCGCATCGACGGAAAGCCCTTGCCTCAGGCGCAGAAAAATGTGTACATCCTTTTGAATAAACCCAGAGGCTATGTGACCACCCTGTCCGATGAAAAGGGACGGGAGGATGTAACGGAGCTCCTCAAGGACTGCGATACCCGGGTCTACCCTGTGGGGCGGCTGGATATGGACTCCGAGGGTCTGCTGCTGCTGACCAACGACGGTGCCTTTGCCAACGGCCTGATGCACCCCAGAGGAGAGGTAGAGAAGGTCTACCTGGTATGGGTGACGGGATACGAGCCGGGGAAGGAAGCCCTCCTGGGCCGCCCCATCACCCTGGACGGCTATCGGATCCGCCCGCCAAAAGTTACGCTACAGCGAGTACAGGGCACCAAGGCCCGGCTGGAGATCACCATCCACGAGGGCCGGAACCGGCAGATCCGCCGGATGTGTCAGCAGGCGGGGCTGGAGGTCACCCGCTTGAAGCGGATCCGGGAAGGAGCCCTATCTCTGGGCACGCTGCCTCCGGGAGCCTGGCGGTATCTGACGGAGGAGGAGATCCGGGCACTCCAAAGTGAATAATTTTTCGTTTCATCTTGCAAAATGCGGCGGGGTTTGCTATGATTACCCCGAGCAGCTTCCGGGCAGCGGCCCGGGCCAATTCAAAAATATTGCAGGGAGGTATCACCGTGAGTGATATTCTTTCATTATTAAAAGAAAACATGTCAAGCTTCTCCAAGGGCCAGAAGCGGATCGCTCAGTATATTCTGGAATCTTATGACAAGGCGGCCTTTATGACCGCCAACAAGCTGGCCCAGATGGTGGGTGTCTCCGAGTCTACCGTGGTCCGCTTTGCCGTGGACCTGGGTTTTGACGGTTTCCCCAGTATGCAGAAGACCATGCAGGAGATGGTCCTGAACCGTCTGACCTCCGTCCAGCGGATCGAGGTAGCCAACGACCGGATGAAGGACCAGGATGTGATCTCCACGGTCTTCCACTCCGATATGGAGAAGCTCCGGCAGACCGAGGAGACGGTAAGCCGGGAGGAGTTCGGCGACGCGGTGGCAGCCATCCTGAAGGCCAAGCGGGTGTATATCATCGGTGTTCGCTCTGTAGCCCCTTTGGCCAGCTTTTTGGGCTATTATCTGAACTATATGTTCAACAATGTACATGTGATCTCCGGTGTCAGCGAGGGGGAGATGTTTGAGAAAATCGTGGGCGTCAACTCTGACGACGCGGTCATTGCCTTCAGCTTCCCCCGGTATTCCGCCTCTACCACCAGGGGGGCCCGGTACTGCTGCTCCGCCGGAGCCACGGTCATCGGCATCACCGACAGCAAGCTGTCCCCCCTGGGCCAGTGCTGCGACCATGTGCTGGTAGCCAAGAGCGACATGGTGTCCCTGGTGGACAGCCTGGTGGCCCCCTTGAGCATGATCAACGCCCTCATCGTGGCCATTGCCGCCAAGAAGGAAAAGGAGATCGCCCGGACCTTTGAGAGCCTGGAGCGGATCTGGGACGAATACAACGTCTACGAAAAGCAGGTACCCGGCAATGACCAGTGACGTGATCGTGATCGGCGGCGGGCCGGGCGGCTATCTTTGTGCGGAGCGCGCGGGAAAGGCGGGCCTGCGCCCTGCGCTGATCGAAAAGCGCGCCCTCGGCGGCACGTGCCTGAATGAGGG
>URGL01000033.1 GCA_900547405.1 uncultured Eubacteriales bacterium | reverse complement strand
CCCGACAAGGCGCTGGTCAAGCGCGTGATCGCGGTCGAGGGGCAGGAGGTCAATATTGACTTCGCAAACGGCCTTGTATATGTGGACGGCGAGGTCATCGAAGAGGCGTATATAAACGAGGCGACGCAGAAGAAGCTCGACTTCATCGGCCCGCAGACCGTGCCCGAGGGCTGCGTGTTCGTCATGGGCGATAACCGCAACGCCTCCACCGACAGCCGCGACAAGCGCATCGGCATGGTTGACGAGCGGCTCATAATCGGCAAGGTGTATATGGTCATCTACCCGCTGAGCGAGTTTGGAGTTGCCAAATGACGCAGAACAACGGCTTTGAAAAAATGAATATCCAGTGGTTCCCCGGCCACATGACCAAGGCACAGCGCATGATAGAGGAAAACCTCGCCATGGTGGACGCGGTGTGCGAGATCGTGGATGCACGGATTCCCGTTTCCAGCCGGAATCCGGATATTGATGCTATTTGCGGCAGCAAACCTCGGATGATCGTCCTGAACCGGATGGATCTGGCGGACCCGGCGGCTACCCAGCGCTGGCAGGCCTATTTCAGGAAGAAGGGCATGGCAGTCCTGGCTACTGACTGCAAAACCAAGCGGGGCATTAACGGCTTTACCCCTGCCGCCCGGCAGGCCTGCGCTGAAAAGCTGGCCCGGGATGCCGCCAAGGGCATGAACCGGCCTCTGCGGGTCATGGTGGTGGGGATCCCCAATGTTGGAAAATCCACCCTGATCAACCAGATTTCCGGCAGGAAGGGCGCCAAGGCGGAGAACCGCCCCGGCGTGACCCGAGGCAAGCAGTGGGTCACGGTGGATTCCGGCCTTCAGCTGCTGGATACGCCGGGCATTCTCTGGCCCAAGTTTGAGGACCCGGAGGTAGGCATGATGCTGGCTTTTACCGGGGCTGTCAAAGAAGGCGTCATTGACATGGAAGAGTTGGCCTGTCGGCTCCTGGAGCTTCTGCTGGCATATTACCCGGACACACTGAAGGATCGCTACAAGTTGGAGGCCCCCGCCGGGACTCCCGGCTATGAACTGCTGGAGATGGCAGGGAAGAACCGGGGCTATCTGCTTTCCCGGGGCGAAATCCACACAGAGCGGATGGCAAAGGTGCTGCTGGATGAATTCCGCAGCGGAAAACTGGGGAAATTTACCCTAGAGCAGCTCAAGGAGGAAGCACTATGAGCGAAATAAACCTGTGGGCCATTGAGGACGCCTGCAAGGAAGATGGCTACCGCCTGATCTGCGGTGTGGACGAGGCGGGCAGAGGCCCTCTGGCAGGCCCTGTCTGTGCGGCGGCGGTGATTTTGCCGGAGCACCTGGAGATCCCGGGGCTTAACGACAGCAAGAAGCTTTCCGACAAGCGCCGCCGGGAACTGTTCCCCATCATCCAAGGCTCTGCCCTGGCCTATGGCATCGGGTTTGCCTCTCCAGAGGAAATTGACGAAATCAATATTCTGCAGGCTACCTTTTTAGCCATGCGCCGGGCCATAAGCCAGCTGCATGTAACGCCGGACCTGGCCCTCATCGATGGCAACCGGGAGACGGACTTTGGAGTCCCCTGCAGGACAGTCATCAAGGGCGACAGCCTCAGCGCCAATATTGCGGCGGCCTCCGTGCTGGCCAAGGTCAGCCGGGACGATCTGATGCTGAAGGCCGCGGAGGAGTACCCTGGTTACGGATTTGAAATTCACAAGGGCTATGGCACCAAGGCCCATTATGCCGCATTGGAAGAAAAAGGTCCCTGCGCCATCCACCGCAGGACTTTTTTGAGAAAATTTTACGGTCAGAAGTGATATAGAGGAGGCTTCTACATGAAATTCCCTGTATTTGATCTGCATTGTGATACCGCCCTGGCGTTGCTGGGGGAGGACCTGAACCAGGCGGGGAGTCTCCGCGCCAATGCCGGCCAGGTAGACCTGGACCGAGCGGGAACGCTGGGGGGATATGCCCAGTGCTTCGCCTGCTTTACCTCTCCGCTGATGGAGACAGAGAACCACATTTCTCCCACAGTGATGTTCGAGCGGGAGATTGCCACCATCCAGCGGGAAATAGACCGAAACAAAGACCGGATCGCACTTTGCTACACCCCGGAAGAGGTGGCGGAAAACCAAAAGAGGGGCCTTATGTCCGCGATCCTGACCATCGAGGGACCGGCAGGCTTCGGCTTCGACCCGGAGCTGCTGGAGAGCCTGTTTCTGGCGGGATTCCGGATCTCTACCCTGGGCTGGAATGAGCAGAATCCTCTCATTGGCTCCCACCTCACCGGCGGCGGCCTGACGGATCTGGGCAAGGCTTATGTACAAAACGCCCAGGCACTTGGAATGCTGGTAGATGTGAGCCATTGCAGCGATGAGGGCTTCTGGGACATTGTCAAAATCACAGGGGCCCCCATCATTGCCTCTCATTCCAACAGCAGGGCAGTGTGGAATCACAGCCGTAACGTGACGGACGATATGTTCCGGGCTATCCGGGAGACCGGCGGCGTGGTAGGCATCAACGAGTATGCCGCCTTTTTGGGAGAAAATGCGACTCTGGATACAGTCTGTGACCACATTCTCCACTTCATGGAGTTGGATCCGGAGGGGAAGCACATCGCCCTTGGAGGGGACCTGGACGGTTGCAGCCAGCTGCCTCAGAGCTTTACCGGGGTAGACAGTTACCAGTCCCTGGCTGAGAGACTTTTGGAGCGGGGCCTGACGGAGCAGAATGTGATGGATATTTACTGGAACAACGCCTTGGGAGTGATGTCAACTGCGTTACGCAACAACAAGATCGACTGATCCCTGCTACGGTTTCCGTCAGGCCTTCAGCGAGGATCGCAGCCCGGACGGGGGCCTGTACCTGCCGGAGCGGCTGCCCAGGCTGAGCCGAGAGGAAATTCTTACTCTGGGCCGTCAGCCGGAGAATACCGCCGTGGCGAACCTGCTGAACCTCTTTTGGGAGGAAAAGCTTACCGGCTGGGACCTGGATTTTTCTGTAGGCCGCCGCTGGGTCCGTCTGTGTGGCCTGGAGCGAAAGGCAAAATTCTGCCAATGCTGGCATGCGCCCCAGGGGCGAATCGACTCCCTGAACAATTTCCTGTCCGGTCGCCTCGGCATCTCCTGGGGCTTCTGGGGAGAAACGGCGGCACGGATCGCCGTACTTGGCATGGGACTTTCCAAGCTCCTTATCCAGGAGGAGGAAGCATCCTTTGATCTTGCCGTGGTGGGGGGAAACTTTTCTGCCGTTTTTGCCGGGCTTTGCCTGAAAGCCATGGGCTTTCCTGTGGGGAAGGTCATCATATGCTGCAACGAAAACAACAGCCCCTGGGAGCTGGTGCACCTGGGGACTCTGCGGACTGACGGCGTGACCGTCACCACAAAGACGTCGGAAGCGGACGTGTGGCTGCCTCTGGGGCTGGAAGGGGTACTGTGTCTGCTGGGAGGCTCCGCTGCGGCAGTGGAGTATGCCCGATGTGCCTACATGGGCAGCGATTATGTTCCTGGGGAAGACCTGCTGAAGGCTCTGCGGCGGCTGCTCTATGTCAGCGTAGTCAGTGACAGCCGGATGCTCTTTACCATCTCCGGGGTGCTGCAAACGTCAGACAGGCTCCTGTCTCCCTATGAGGCTCTGACCTACGCGGGAATCCAGGATTATCGGGCCAAGGGTGGTGAAAACCGTCTGTGCCTGATGCTTTCGGAAAAAAGCCCCGCATTGGACGACCTGGTCTGCGCCCAGGCCCTGGGAAAGAAACCAGAAGAAGTGCGAGCAATTTTGAGGAGGTGAGGGCGTGGCACTGTATGCGATCGGCGACCTGCACCTATGTCTGGGAGCCCCGAAGCCCATGGATATCTTTGGCGGCAACTGGATCGGATATATGGATAAGCTCCGTGCCGGTATGGAGGTCCTGACCGAGGAGGATACGCTGGTCCTAATGGGAGACCTGAGCTGGGCGCTGGACCTGGCAAGCGCCAGCGCGGATTTTGCCTGGATCAACGCGATTCCCGGCAGGAAGATCATCCTGAAGGGAAACCATGACTACTGGTGGAGCACCCAGGCGAAATTTACCAAATTCTGCCAGGAGCACAGCTTTGAAGGCCTGAATCTTTTAAATAATAACTGCTATTTTTACGAGGACCTTGCCATCTGCGGTACCCGGGGCTGGTTTTTTGAGGAAGAAAGATCCGGCCAGCACGATGAGAAGGTTTTCCGCCGGGAGCTCATGCGGCTGGAAGCCAGCTTGAAGGCTGCGGGGCAGACGCAAAAGCTGGTGTTTCTCCACTATCCCCCCCGGTACAAGGGTTACACCTGCCGGGAGATCCTCGACTTGCTGGAAAAATATCAGGTCCGACAGTGCTTCTACGGCCACCTCCATGGCGGCAGCCACAAGCTGGCTATGGAAGGACTCTGGGACGGAGTGGAGTATCGGCTTCTTTCCGCGGACTATATCGGCTTCCAGCCCTACAAAGTAAAAAAATGAAAAATTTTTTTGAAAACAGTGGACAATTCCGCTATTATTTGATAGAATATATCGGCTATGTAAAAAAATAAAGGATGCGCGGAAGCGTGTCTATCAGGAGGAATACACAAATGCAAGTAAAGAATGTTGAGAAAAAGGGCAATCAGGCTACGATTGTTGTGGAAATCGATAAGGAGCTCATGGAGACCGGCATTAACAAGGCCTACACCAAGGCCCGGAAGAGCATCATGATCCCCGGCTTCCGGAAGGGCAAGGCTCCCCGGAAGATGATCGAAGCCATGTACGGCACCCACGTTTTCTATGAAGACGGCCTGGAAGAGATTTTCCCCGAAGTTTATGATTTTGCCGTCGCCAAGCAGGAGGGCTTCAAGGCCATTGGCCGCCCCAGCCTGACCGATATGCAGATTTCCGATGACAACATCGTTACCCTGACCATCACCACCGATGTGTATCCCGAGGTTACCCTTGGCCAGTACAAGGGCCTGGAGGTGGAGAAGACCGAGCCCACTGTCACCGACGAGCAGATTCAGGCCGAGCTGGACAACATGGCCAAAAACGTTGCCTCTACCGAGAATGTGGATCGTCCCGCTGAAATGGGCGATACCGCCAACATCGATTTCGAGGGCTTTGACAACGGCGTGCCTTTCGACGGCGGCAAGGGTGAGAACTTCGACCTGAAGCTGGGCAGCGGTTCCTTTGTTCCCGGATTTGAGGAGCAGATCGTGGGCATGTCTGCCGGTGAGGAAAAGGACATCGATATCACCTTCCCTCAGGACTATCACAAGGAGCTGGCAGGCAAGGCCGTGGTGTTCCATGTAAAGGTCAATAAGATCACCGTTACCATCGTCCCCGCCCAGGATGACGAGTTCGCTAAGGATGTCTCCGAGTTCGACACTCTGGAGGCGCTGAAGGCCGATATCCGTGCCAAGGCTTTGGAGAAGGCTCAGAAGCAGGCAGACTCCGCTTTCGAGAATGCCGCCGTGGAAAAGGCTGCTGAGAACACCACCGTGGACATGCCCAACGCTTTGGTTGAGAAGGAACTGGACATTCAGATGGAGCGCTTCGGCTATCAGCTGCAGATGAGCGGCTACTCCATGGAGCAGTACGCCAAGATGATGGGCGGCGATGTGAATACCATGCGCAATGCGTTCCGGCCCACTGCTGAGAAGCAGGCCAAGATTTCCGTGACCCTGGAGAAGATCGCCGAGGTGGAGAATCTGACCGTTACCGCGGAAGACATTGAGGAAGAGTTCCAGTCCATGGCCAAGCAGTACGAAATGGAAGAGGACAAGATCAAGGAGATGGTCCCCATGGACGAGCTCACCGAGAGCCTGAAGACCCGTAAGGCCGTCAAGCTGATTGTAGACAGCGCCGTGGCTGTGGCCCCCAAGACGGAAGAGAAGACCGAGGAATAAGCAGCCTACCAAGTGGTTAGAATGTTTCACGGCAATTCTTACGCCCCTTGAAAGGAGACATCACCATGAGTTTAGTACCCTATGTTGTTGAGCAGACCAGCCGCGGCGAGCGCAGCTACGATATTTTCTCCCGTCTGCTGAATGACCGCATCATTTTTCTGTCCGAAGAAGTCAACGATACTACCGCCAGCCTGGTGGTTGCTCAGCTTCTGTATCTGGAAGCCCAGGATCCGGATAAGGACATCCAGTTCTATATCAATTCTCCCGGTGGCAGCGTCACAGCCGGTATGGCCATTTACGACACCATGCAGTACATTAAGTGCGATGTGGCTACCATCTGCGTAGGCATGGCTGCCTCTATGGGTGCCTTCCTGCTTAGCGCCGGTACCAAGGGCAAGCGGATGGCTCTGCCCAACTCCGAGATCATGATCCACCAGCCCTCTGCCGGTACGCAAGGTCAGATCACGGATATGGCCATTCACCTGAAGCGTCTGGAGATCATTAAGGCCCGGATGAACCGCATTCTCTCTGAGAATACGGGTAAGAGCATAGAAGAAGTCACCGCCGCCTGCGAGCGGGATAACTTCATGAGCGCCGAGGAAGCCAAGGCCTTTGGCCTGATCGACCGGGTGCTGGAGCATCACTAAACCATATCCCAAAGATGGGCGCTATCCAGGCGCCCATCTTTGAAAGTTCGAATCTACAGAAACGAGGTACCTGCCTGCATGGCAAGAACGAGTGAACCCCCGATTCGGTGCAGCTTCTGCGGGAAACGGGAATCTCAGGCCGGGCGGCTGATTGCCGGCCCCGGCGTTTACATCTGCAGCGACTGCGTAAAGGCCTGCAGCGACCTTTTGGCAGAGGAAATGGCAGCGAAAAAGTCCGGCATTCCCAAGCTGGACAGCCTGCCCACCCCTATGGAAATGAAGGCCTTTATGGACCATTATATCATTGGTCAGGAGGAGGCCAAAATTGCCCTTTCGGTCGCCGTATACAACCACTACAAACGCATCAATTACCCGGATTATTCCGATGTGGACCTGCAAAAGAGCAATATTCTGCTGATCGGTCCCACAGGCTGCGGCAAGACCCTCTTTGCCCAGACTCTGGCGAAGATCCTCAATGTCCCCTTTGCCATTGCCGATGCCACGACCCTGACAGAAGCCGGCTATGTAGGAGACGATGTGGAAAACATCCTGCTGCGGCTGCTGCAAGCGGCAGACTTTGACGTGGAGTTGGCCCAACGGGGTATCATCTACATCGATGAAATGGATAAAATCGCCCGCAAGAGCGAGAATACCTCCATTACCCGGGATGTTTCCGGTGAGGGCGTTCAGCAGGCTCTGCTGAAGATCCTGGAGGGGACCGTGGCCAATGTACCGCCTCAGGGCGGCAGAAAGCACCCCCAGCAGGAGATGATCCAGGTGGACACCACCAACATCCTCTTTATCTGCGGCGGTGCCTTCGATGGCCTGGATAAAATCATTGAGGCCCGGACGGATCGGAGTACCATCGGCTTCGATGCTCCTGTAGAGAGCCGGAAAAATAAGGATGTGGGGAAGCTTCTGGCTCAGGTTGAGCCCCATGACCTGATGAAATTCGGTATTATTCCGGAGCTCATCGGTCGTATGCCTATGATCTCCTGCCTGGAAAGTCTGACCAAGGATGATTTGGTGCGCATCATGGTGGAGCCTAAAAATGCCATTGCCCGCCAGTATCAGAAGCTGCTGGAGATGGATGGCGTTGCCCTGGAGATCACCGATGAGGCTCTGAACGCCATTGCCCAAAAGGCTATTGACCGTCAGATCGGCGCAAGAGGCCTGCGGGCCATTATGGAAAAGGTGATGACGGGCATTATGTTCCGCATTCCTTCCGATCTTACCATTCAGAAGGTGGTTTTGACCCCGGAGTGCATCGATGGCGGCGAACCCCAGATCATTCGGGACCCCCAGCACCCCAGGCAGCCCCTGAACGGGAAGAAATAATCCGATATAAAGGGGGCAGAGTCTTCTGCCTCCTTTTGCTATTTTAACACTGAAACTCCATATAAAGGAGGTTTTACCTATGAGCGAAACCATTTATGCCGGGAGAATGCCAATTCTGGCTCTGCGGGGACTGACGGTGTTTCCGGAACAGACGGTTCATTTTGATGTGGGTCGGCTGAAATCCGTTATGGCCCTGGATGCGGCTATGAAGGATAACCGGACCCTTCTGCTGGTGCCGCAGAAGGATATCCAGGTAGATGACCCTGGTCTCAAGGACATGTATGCCGTGGGTACCATTGTGATGGTCAAGCAGGTCCTGAAAGCCCAGGATGAGAACTTACGGGTACTGGTCACCGGCCTGAGCCGGGGCCGCATTACGGAATTGACTCAGAACACCCCTTATCTTGCGGGGTACGTGGAATCTATCCCTGCTGGGGCTAGTCCAAACACCCCCCGGAACCTGGCACTGCGCCGGGAAGCCAATGCGCTCTATGCCGACTATACGGACATGACGGAGCATCCCGCTCAGACTATCCAGCTGAAGATGATAGACAGTGACGATTCTGGCTTCCTGGCGGACTCCATTGGCCAGAATTCCGGCCTGGACTACCGGGATAAGGCGGCACTACTGTGCCAGCTGAACCCTTACAAAAGGCTGGAAATGGCAGTTTCTATGCTCCGGCAGGAAATTGAGATCTTAAAGCTGGAGGGAGAAATTCAGGATAAGACCCGGGCCAGCATGGATCAGAATCAGCGGGACTATTATCTGCGAGAGCAGATGCGTGCTATCCGGGAGGAGCTGGGAGAAGAGGATGAAGACGAAGAGCTCAATGAGGACATTGCGCGGATCAAGGCCCTCCAGCTTCCCGAGGAGCAGGAGAAGAAGCTCATCAAGGATGCGAATAAGCTGAAAAAACAGCCCTTCGGTTCCTCCGAGGCTTCCGTTCTCCGAAATTACCTGGATACTGTGCTGGACCTGCCCTGGAACACAAAGACAAAGGAGCGGGTGGATGTTGCCGCTGCCAGAAAAATCCTGGATCATGACCATTTCGGCATGGAAAAGGTGAAGGAACGGATCCTGGAAGCCATGGCTGTTCGGGAAATGGCCCCTGAGAGCCAGCACCAGATCCTTTGCCTGGTGGGCCCTCCCGGTGTTGGCAAGACGTCCATTGCCTATTCCATTGCCCGGAGCCTGAACCGAAAAATGGTCCGCATCTCCCTGGGCGGTGTCCATGACGAGGCGGACATCCGCGGCCACCGGAAGACCTATGTAGGTGCCATGCCCGGACGGATCATGACTGCCATGACCCAGGCGGGGACCATGAATCCAGTCATTCTCCTGGATGAAATCGACAAAATGGGCTCCGATTACCGCGGTGACCCCAGCGCCGCCCTGCTGGAGGTCCTGGACGGGGAGCAGAACAGCACTTATCGGGATCACTATATTGAAATTCCCTTCGACTTGTCCGACGTGATGTTCATCACCACCGCCAATACCCTGGATACTGTTCCGAGACCGCTGCTGGATCGTATGGAGATCATTGAGCTGGGCTCCTATTCCGATGAAGAGAAGCTGATGATCGCCAAGGATCATCTCATACCCAAGCAGCTGAAAAAGCACGGCCTGAAGAAAACTCAGCTGAAGATCACCGATGACGCTATCCGGGAGATCATCTGCTGCTACACCCGGGAGTCCGGTGTCCGTAATCTGGAGCGGGCCATTGGTGACATCTGCCGGAAGGCGGATATGCATCTCCTTTCCCAGGAGGAAACCAAGAAAATCACCGTTACCGCCGGAAATCTGGAGGAACTGCTGGGTATCCGGAAGTTTTTACCGGATCGGCTGCCTGGAACCGACCAGGTGGGGCTGGTCACCGGCTTGGCCTGGACCAGCGTCGGCGGTGAAACGCTGGAGGTGGAGGTCAACGTCATGGAGGGTTCCGGCAAGCTGGAGCTCACCGGCAATCTGGGTGACGTGATGAAGGAATCCGCTCACGCGGCCTTGAGCTACATTCGGGCAAACTGTGCGAAACTGGGCATTGCTTCTGATTTCTATAAAACCAAAGATATTCACGTCCACTTCCCGGAAGGCGCTGTGCCAAAGGACGGTCCTTCCGCCGGCGTGACGGTATGCACGGCAATGGTATCCGCTCTTACCGGCGTATCCGTCCGGCGGGATGTGGCAATGACCGGAGAAATATCTCTGCGGGGCAGAGTCCTGCGTATTGGTGGCCTGAAAGAAAAGACCATGGCCGCCCTGCGCCATGGTGTGAGGACCGTTATCATTCCTCAGGACAACGAGCGGGACCTGGAGGAAATCGACCAGACCGTCCGCAGACAGCTGAACTTTGTTAGTGCCGCCACTGTAGATACTGTGCTGGATGTGGCCCTGAATCGTCCTGGGGAAGCGTCCCCCACCATTCTGGGTACCATCCCGGAAGAGGTGTCCGGCAAAGTTCGCCGCCAGGAAATCCGGCAGTAAGGAGGTCCGAATGAATTTTCAAAATGTGGAATTTCTTATCTCCGCCGCCGCGCCTAAGGATTTTCCCGGAAATCGGTTGCCGGAGATTGCCTTTGCCGGAAAGTCCAACGTAGGCAAGTCCTCCGTTATCAATCGGCTCCTTCAGCGCAAGAGCATGGCCAAGGTAGGGGATAAGCCGGGAAAGACCGTCCACGTCAACTATTTTCTTCTGGACCGGAAGTGCTATTTGGTGGACCTGCCTGGCTATGGCTTTGCCAAGGTTTCCCAGGCGGAAAAGGACCGGTGGAGCAAGCTCATGGAGGACTACTTTGCCGCCGACCGTATTACTCTGGGCGTGCTGATTGTAGACTACCGTCATCCGCCTACAAACAATGACATCACTATGGCCAAATGGTTCCTGGATTCCGGCTGCCCCTTCGTGGTGGTGGCCAATAAAAAGGACAAGCTGAAAAAAAGCGAGCTGGTCCCCAATCTGGAAATCATTCGCCGGGATCTGGACCTGCCGGAAGCTACACCGGTGATCCCATTCTCCGCTGAAAAGGGAGATGGAAGGGATGACCTGGTAAAGGAAATCCTGAAGGCAGTGAAAGAGTAAAAAAACGCTGACTCTTGCTACATACAAGGGTCAGCGTTTCTTTATCGAAATCTTGCTGCGTAACCGCAGCGCTTACACAGCGCTTCGGCGGCTTGACCGTTGGAAAAACCGTCATAGATGGCTCTGGCTCTGGGCGTAGAAAGAATATCGGCCAGGTCCTCTTCAAATACATTGCCCAGTGGAATATCCCCCTCGTGGTCCAGGCAGCAGGGGACTGCTGTGCCGTCGGCCAAAATCCCCAATTGGTCCCGCAGACCATAACAAAAGAAGGGACCTGTACGCTCCGGGGCGGCTAGATCTGGCCAATCGAATTTCTCCCCTGGCTCCAAAAAGATACGGTCCCCAATGGCAGTACCCCGGCGTCCGTGAATCCATTTCTCCGGGAAAGCCTCGTGGAGCTGTTCCAGGATTTTCTGATTCATCTCGTTCTGGCCACCTTCATTCCAGAGACGGTAGACTACGATTTTCTTCCCTTCTGCCATCTGACCGAACCGAAAGCAATCTCGGAGGTAGTCCTCAAAGGGAACGGACAAATCGTTGGCTTCGAAGGCATGGAGAGAGACGTGGACCTTATGCAGGGCAGGGGAGGCAAGAAGCAGCTCCTGTTTTTGCTTTAGCAAGGTACCGTTTGTGGTGAGAATCACTTTGAAATCCTGGGCTTGGGCCAGCTCCAGAAACCTGCCTAGTTTTGGGTGACACAGAGGCTCCCCAAGAATGTGAAAGTAGAGATAGTCTGTATATGGCCGAAGTCTGGGCAGCAGCCAAGCAAACCGCTCCTCACTCATAGCCAAAGAACCCCGGCGGGTGCCGGGGCAGAAGGCGCAGCTTAAATTGCATTTGTTGGATATCTCTACGTAAATTTTCCGAAAATGTTTCATTACAGCAGGGGAATTCCGGCCTGCTCACAGGCAGCGATGGTCTCCTGGTCCCAGATGCTGGACTGGACCTCTCCGATGTGGGCGCAGCCCATCAGCAGCATGGCAAGGCGGGACTGTCCAATTCCGCCGCCAATGGTCAGAGGCAGTTCGTTCTTTAGCAGCATCTGATGGAAGGGGAGCCCCCGTCGATCATCGCAGCCTGCAAGGGTCAACTGCCGGTCCAGGGATTCCGCGTCTACACGAATGCCCATAGAGGAAATCTCCAGAGCACGGTTCAGCACCGGGTCCCAGAAAAAAATGTCGCAGTTCAGATTCCAGTCATCGTAGTCGGGGGCGCGGCCGTCGTGAGGCTTGCCTGAGCGCAGCTTACCGCCAATCTGCATGATGCAGGCGGTTGGGTGCTCTTTCACAAAAGCATTTTCCCGTTGCTGCGGGGATAGGTCAGGATATTTGTCCTCCAGATCCTGGGTGGTGATGAAGCTGACTTCCCGGTTGAGCCTCAGGGTCAACTGGGGGAAGCGGACATGGAGCCGGTCGTTGGTATCGCAGATCGCCCGAACGATGGCATCTACAATGAGCCTTAGATAGTCCAAGTTCCGGTTATCGCGGGTAATGACCTTCTCCCAGTCCCACTGATCCACATAAATGGAGTGGATATTGTCGAGCTCCTCGTCCCGGCGGATGGCGTTCATATCGGTATACAGTCCATTACCTACGGTAAAGCCGTAGCGCTTCAGAGCCAATCGCTTCCATTTTGCCAGAGAATGGACCACCTGAGCCTCCTTGCCCACGGCGGGAATGTCGAAAGAGACCGGACGCTCGTAGCCGTTCAGGTTGTCGTTTAGGCCGGAATCTTCGGTAACAAACAGGGGAGCGGAGACCCGCTTCAGATTCAGTCCATTAGAGAATTCCTGCTGGAAGGTCTGCTTGATGTAGGCAATGGCCCGCTGGGTGTCGTAGGCATCCAGCTTTGGGACATAGTCCTCCGGAATGGTGATGGTACGCATAGTTTCGCCGTCTTTCTTTACTTAATTTCAGAGAATATCTTTCAGGTGCTCTTTGGATTCTGCCAGGATCTCCGCAATTTTGCCCCGGAGGGCAGAGCGCTGATCCTCCAGCCTGGCAAGTCCCTCCATGAGTTCCCCGTTGGCCCGGAAAACAGGCTCCATGTGCCTTCTGTGTGATGCGTAAAGGCCGGACCTGTAGCGATCGATGACAACTTCATATCGGTCCATGGCAATTTTTATTGCGTCACTCCAGGATAGGTACAGTTCCTTTTGGGCGTTTTCGCCGATGGTGTGCATTGCATTTTGGTCCAGCCGTTTCAGGCATTGGCTCAGGGAATTGCTGTTTTCCTCAATCAGCAGCCCGTTGCGGCTATCCTCCACATCTTCCGCGGCGCAGGAACCCTTTACCAGTACACTGCCCAGGCCGCAGGCCGCCGCCTCCCGGACCACCAGGCCGTTGGTATCGAAGGTGGAGGGGAAAAGGAACAAATCCGCCCGGCAGTACCAGGCCCGAAGGGTTTCACGGTCGTGGACAGGACCGGCGAAAAAGACCCGGCTCCCCAGGTTCATCGATTCGCTGTAGGCCTTTACCTCGTCAAAGTCTCCACCGCCGCCAACAAAGACCATCCGGTATTCTTGTCCCCCCGCCTGGAGAGCCGCCAGGGCATCCAAAATGATTTTCAGGCCCTTGTACCACATGATCCGGCCAACAAACAGATAGCAGGGAATGTTTTCCGGCAGGTCGAATCCAGCGGTGGCAGCTCGTATGGCCTCCTGGCTCACCCGCCCCCGAGGCAGGTCTACACCGTTATGCATGACGATGCAGTCCCCTTCGTAACCCAGGGAACGGAGATTCTCTGCCGCACCCTGGCTAACGGCCCATACCTCGTCGCAGGCGTTGATATTTTCCAGCAATGCCCGCTTGCTGCCCTCTTGAAGCGCTTTGGAGCGGATCACATTGGCAATATCAATATCAAACTTGGTGTGATAGGTCAGTACCAGCGGCACGTCCAGCACCTGCCGCAGTTCCCGGGCTACCATGGTAGACACGATGGGGCAGTGTGCATGGAGCAGGCGGACGTTGTAGGGTTCCAGCTGCCGCAGCAGTTCCGGAGAGAAGGGGATACCTGCCATATAGCCGGTTTCTTTCCGCAGGTCCAGGCTGGGATAACGGAAAATAGGATAGGGGTAGCTGCCGTCCTCGTTATCCGGGCAATCCGGCGTGATGACTATACCGGTTTTACCGCAATCATGGAGGCACCGGGCATAATTCATCACGGCGTTGGCTACCCCGTCGATGACGGGTGGAAAGGAGTCATTGAGCAGGCAGATGGCTTGTTTCATACTTGTCACCTTGGTCTTTCAGAATCCACTTTAGGATACCATATTCCGGTGCGGAATGTCAATGGGAATATTGCTCCTTCAGGAAGGCCATGGCCTCCTGATATCCGGCGAAGCCGTGGCCTTTGATGGTCTTTACACAGGCAAGGCCGGCGTAGGAAATCTGTCTGAAGGACTCCCGGGCATCTACATCAGATATATGGACCTCCACTGCGGGAATGGATACCGCCTTCAAGGCATCCAGGATCGCCACGCTGGTATGGGTGTAGGCGGCGGGGTTGATGACAATGCCGTCAATTTTTCCGTAGGCCCACTGGATTTTATCTACCAGATCTCCTTCGTGATTGGACTGGTAAATCTCCACCTCCATACCCAGATCTTTGGCGGTCTGCTCCAGTAGGCGGCAGAGGTCAGCATAAGTGCTTTTCCCATAAATGCCTGGCTCCCGGATGCCAAGCATATTGAGGTTTGGTCCGTTGATGACTAAAATCTTCATGCTCTGTCCTCCAAAATCCGAATGATTTTCTCAGCAGTTTCCTGGGGATCGCCGCTGTTTTCAACAGAAAAGTCCGCAAAACGCGCATACAGGGGGGCACGCTTCTGATACATCTCCTGCAAATGCCCTGTTTGCGACAGGGGACGGCCATCGGTTGGAAGCAAATCCAGGTCCCGTTTCAGCCAAACGATGGTTCCGTTGCGGTGAAGCTTTTTGTAGTTATTGGGGATCGTGACGCAACCACCGCCAGTAGCAATGACCAGGCCGGACTGCTTGCCAAGATCCAGGAGCGTCTCAGATTCCAAGCTCCGGAAAGACGCTTCCCCGTCAGTGGGGAGGATCTCAGTAATTTTCCGGCCTACAGCCTGTTCCAGCTCTGCATCCGCGTCTTTCAGCGGACGGGAGAGGATCTTAGCAAGAGAAGCCCCTACGGTGGTCTTGCCGCAGCCGGGCATACCGATGAGGATAATGTTCTCCATCTGTCTGCGGAGACGACTGTAAATCATCTCAATACAGCTGTCGTCAATAGGCTCCCCGGTGAACCATTCTGCGGATTCTTTGGCTTGGGCAACTAGCATCCGCAGGCCGTTGACGCAGGGGATCCCCAGCGCCTCTGCCTTCAAGAGGATAGAGGTACGGGCAGGATTATATACCAGATCCAGTACACCTTCCAGCATGGGAAATGCCGCCAGGTCCTCAATGGGCGAAGCCTCCACATTTGGGTACATCCCAACAGGTGTGGCATTGACGATGAGGGCGGCATCAGAATGCCGGTTTAGATTTTGATAGTTGTCTTTTCCGGTCCGGGACAGGACGACTACATTGGCTCCATGGGCCTTCAGCACGGCACAGGCGGTGCTGGAGGCTCCGCCGCTGCCGCAGACCAGAGCCTTCTTGCCCTGAAGGGATACACCGGTGGAAAGGAGCATAGTTTCAAATCCAAAGTAGTCTGTGTTGTGGCCGATGAGCTTTCTGTTCCGGCGAACGATGGTATTCACCGCCCCCAGAGCCTTCGCCCGGGGGGACAGTTCATCTAAGAAGGGGATCACATCCTTTTTATAAGGAATTGTCACGTTCAGCCCGGTGAAATCTCCGTTTTTCAGGAAATCTTCCAGCTCCTCAGGCTCTTTTTCAAAGAGTCGATAGTCATAGCTCCCCAGTTGACTATGGATCTGGGGGGAGTAGCTGTGGCCCAGCTTCCGGCCCAATAGTCCGCATTGCATCAAACCACCTCCGTATAGCTGCCCAGATATTTGAATTCCTCACATAAGCTCTCCAGCTCGCACATAAGCTCGGCAAATTGGTCAGAGTAAATGGAGGTCTCCAAATCGAAATAGAACATAAACTCAAACTCTCGGTCTGGGATAGGCCGGGATTCCAGCTTGGTTACGTTGATACCCAAGGAATAGATCCGGGCCAAGACCTTGTAAAGGGCACCGGGCTTGTGGCTCAGGACCATCATGATGCTGGTCTTATCGGAACCGGGATAAATCTCCATATTTTTGCTGATACAGATAAACCTTGTCCGGTTGTTGCCCTTGTCCTGGACGGAGGCGGCCAGATTTTTTAGGTTGTACAGCTCCATGCAGGACCGGCTGCTGAGTGCCGCCACATCCTTCCGCCCGGAAGCAGCTACCATCTCAGCAGCCACAGCGGTATTGGCTACGGGCACCACATTGACACCTTTCAGGCTATGCAGGAAGGCAGAGCATTGATTGATGGCCTGCTCGTGGGAATAAATTTCCTGGATATCCTCCAGCTTGGCTCCGGGATTTGCCAGCAGGTTGTGGTCGACTTTCAGTCGGAAAGTCCGTGCAATGTAGAAATTGTGCTGGATCATCAAATCGTAAACCTTGGTGACAGACCCGGCGGTGGAATTTTCGATGGGCAGGATGCCGTACTGGCACAGCCCCTGATCAATGGCCTGAAATACCCCATCAAAGGTTTTAAAATACATGATCATAGGATTGGCAAAGATTTTTTCGCAGGCTAGTTGGGAGTAGGCTCCCTCCACCCCCTGACAGGCCACCATGGCGGACTGGGGGAAGAGCTTGGGAGTAGAATCGATGGCCTTGGTAATGGAGTTATACAGGGCCTGACTGCCGCCGAAGAGCTTGCTTTGGTAGCTGCGGCTCAGCTCAAATAGCATTGTATAAAGGGTGCGGGTGTAGCCTGCCATTTCCGGTCCTGCCTTCTGAGACACATCCTGGAGCTTTTCCCGCTCCCGGGCGGGCATGAGGATGGGCAGGCCCTGCTCTTTTTTATATTGGGCTACCTGAGCGGCGATGTCCATCCGCTGGCAGAAGAGCTTTACCAGTTGGTCGTCGATTTCATCGATTTGGCCGCGTAATTCCTTCAGATTCATTTTCTCATTCTCCTGTCTTTTTTGTGCGAAAGTACCCATCTCCAAGCAGTATGTCCATCAGAGCAATGGCCGCCGCCGCCTCCACCACAGGAACGGCCCGAGGAACGATGCATGGATCATGACGGCCCTTCACAATGAGCTCCCGGTTTTCCAGGTCAGAGAGACTGACGCTTTCCTGGGGTTTTGAAATAGATGGAGTCGGCTTGAAGGCCGCCCGGAAGAGAAGGGGCATACCGTCTGTAATGCCTCCCAGAATGCCGCCGCAGTGGTTGGTGGTGGTGACCACTTTGCCCTCCACAATCCGGAAGGGGTCGTTGTTTTCACTGCCAAGGCGGTCAGCGACTCCAAATCCATCCCCAAACTCTACTCCCTTCACCGCGGGGATGCCATAGAGGATCTGGGCCAGCCTTCCTTCCATGCCGCCGAACATAGGCTCGCCCAGACCTGCGGGAAGGCCAACCACAGCACACTCCACAATGCCGCCGACGCTGTCGCCCATAGACCGGGCCTCCTCAATTTTTTTCCGCATCTCGGCCCCTTGTGTTTCCTCCAGCACCGGGAAATCGGCGCGGATGGCCCCGATCTCGGGATCGACCGGGTCAAAGGGCCGGTCATGGATTCCCGCAATGGCGGCAATGTGGGCGCAGATGTAGATACCCTCTCGTTCCAGCCACTGTTTGCACAGCCCACCGGCAATGCACAACGGGGCCGTCAGACGACCGGAAAAGTGGCCGCCGCCTGCCGTATCCTGGTAGCCACCGTATTTGATCTGGGCTGTATAATCGGCATGACCGGGGCGGGGACAATCCTTCAGGTTGTCATAGTCCCCGGAGCGGGTGTTGGTATTGCGGATGACGGCAGCAATGGGGGCGCCGCAGGTGAACCCATCCACGATCCCGGCGAGGATCTCCGGTGCGTCCGCCTCCTTCCGCGGTGTAGAGTAGGCATTGCGGCCGGGTGCCCGGCGGCCAAGGAAAGCGGCCAGGGCATCCATATCCACAGGTAGCCCAGCGGGAATGCCGTCGAGACAGGCCCCGATGGCCGCCCCGTGGGATTGACCGAAGATAGATAATTTTAGATATTCACCGTAGGTACTACACATAGCTGCCTCCTAAATGGGTGTATTCTTCGAAGAACTTTGGGTAGGATTTTTCCACACATTCCGCCCCCAGGATCCTTACATTCTTCTTGCAGACCGTGGCGGCAATGGCAGCGGACATGGCAATGCGGTGGTCATTCCGGCTGTCTACGGTGCCACCCAAAAGGCCCGTTCCGTAAACCGTCAGAGAGCTTTCGTCTGCCACCGCTCTGCCGCCCAGGGCAGTGATCATATCAATCACCGCGGCAACCCGGTCCGATTCTTTCAGACGCAGCCGCTGGATATCCGTAAAGGTTGCCCCGTGGCTGGCAGCGGCAGTAACGGCCAGAATGGGCACCAGGTCTGGGATATCCGCAGCGGAAATAACCAACTGGCTGGATATCAGCTCCGGCAGGAGGGAAGCACAGGCCCGATCCCCTTGGGAAGATGCCGGGTCCAGGTTTTCGACCGTTACCGAGGATCCAAGAGCCTTTGCCGCCAGAAAGAAAGCGGCGTTGCTCCAGTCACCTTCCACATTTACTCTGCCAGGGGAGCGGAGTCCGCCGCCGGTGACGGTGAAGGCATCCGTATTTTTCCCGAATAAGGCACAGGCCCGCTGGGTCATGGTCACATAAGGAGCGGATTGAAGGGTCCCCAGGATGTGCAAACGGCTCACTCCATCCATCAGGCAAAAAGCCAGCAGCAGTCCGGTAAGAAACTGGCTGGAAATGCCGCCGTCTACGTAGTAATCTCCACTGCGAAGTTTCCCGGTACAAAGGATGGTGTCCGCCGTAGGCCTGGAGAGCTTGCAGCCCATTCGCTCCATTTCCTCCCACAGCGGGCTCAATGGACGCTGGGGGAGCCGGCCGGTCATGTGGAAGGTTGCCTCGATGCCCAGAGCTCCTACCACCGGCAGAAGAAAGCGCAATGTAGAGCCACTGTCCTGGCAGGGGAGGGAAGCGGCTTCTGGAAGGGCCGTAACCGGGCGGACCCGGTATCCGGAGTCCGTCTTTTGAATGTCCGCACCTAGCGCACACAGGCACTGTGCGGTGGCATCCATATCCCGGTTGGTTTCCGGGCAGAGGATCTGTGTTTCCCGGTCAGCAAAGGCTGCCAGGATCAGCAGTCTGTGGGCCTGGGACTTGGATGGGATAGCCCGGACGGTGCCATTTAAACACGTTGGCGTGATGGTTATATCCATACTTTACAACCCCGCAGAGATGAATTCTTCCAGCTGCTCCACCGGCGTGGGCAGAATTTCACACCGGCCGATGGCTCGGGGGATGATCAGACTGACCGTGCCGCCGGCTCGTTTTTTGTCCGAAAGGGCGTATTCCGCCAGAGCTTTTGCTGTCTGCTCCGTCCGGGTCGGAAGATGGAAAGCGTACAATATATTTTCGATTTTTTCTGCGTTTTCAGGAGAAAGCAACCGGTAGTTGACAGCACTGTGGACTATAATTGCCATACCGATAGATACGCCTTTTCCGTGGGACAGGCTGAAATTGCTCCCGGCTTCCACTCCGTGGCCTACAGTGTGACCAAGATTCAGCAGCCGCCGCTCTCCATTGTCGAACTCATCTCGGGCTACCACATCTCGCTTCATTTCCACGCAGCGCTGAATCACATAGGCTTTGTCAAAATTCTCGCCGTGCTGCTCCAGATAATGGAAGAAATCAGCATCGAAGAGAATGGCGTACTTGATGACCTCAGCGCAGCCATCCCGGAAAATTTCCCTTGGGAGAGTGTCCAATGTGTCCGTGTCACACAGAACCAGACTGGGCTGCCAGAAGGCTCCAACCAGATTTTTGCCCACGCTCAGGTCAATGGCCGTCTTGCCGCCTACAGAGGAATCTACAGCAGCCAGTAATGTTGTAGGCACCTGGACAAAGGAGACTCCCCGCAGATAAGTGGCCGCGGCGAAGCCTGTCAGGTCCCCCACCACCCCTCCGCCCAGAGCAACAAGCGCATCGGTCCGAGTCAGACGGTTTTCCGCCAGAAAATTCACCAGGTTCAGGTACGTCTCGGAGTTTTTGCTCTGTTCTCCAGCAGGGAATACAAAGGTGACCACCTCCAGTCCGGCTTCTTTCAAAGAGCTTTCCGCCTTCGCTCCAAATAGGGGGTACACCGTGCTTTCGCTGACCAGGGCAACCTTTTGAATGTTACCTATGTCCTTTACCCGGCTGCCCAACTGGGAAAGCAGGCCGGGACCGATCAGAATGTCGTAGTCTTTGGAAGCAGATACCGTTACAGTTTTCATCCGTCTACCTCCTCTTTTCTCAGTTTGCCCGCTTCCAGCAGGGCTGTCAGGGTCTTCTCATCTTTTGCCTCCAGAGCATCCCGATACTCTGTCAGGCTGTCAATGTAGGTATTCAACTCAAAAAGCAGATTTTCCCGGTTTTCCAGGAACAATTCACTCCACATAGGGGCATTGAGCCAGGCAACTCTTGTCAGGTCTTTGTAGCTGCCTGCGGAGAAGCCTTTGTGATTCAGGGCGGTTGGAGATTTAATGAAGGCATTGCTGAGTATATGAGGCATCTGAGATGTAAAGGCAATCATCTTATCGTGATCCTGGGCGGTGGTGACAGAAAACATTCCGAAACCGCAGGGAGCCAGCAGATCTTTTACCCGCTGTAAAAGCTCAATATCGTCGTATCTGGGAGGAACCAACACCATAGGGGCCCCCTGGTAGAGGTTTGCCCGGCTGTATTTGAAACCGGAGAACTGAGATCCCGCCATGGGGTGGCCGCCTACATAGGTAAATCCGTACATTTCTGCCAAGGGAAAGCATCGGGCGCAAACCTCCTGCTTGATGCCGCACAGGTCCATGACAAGGGCCTCTTTTTTTACAAATTGGCCGTTTTCTGCCAGCCATTGCCCACAGCCTCCGGGGTAGATGGAAAGAAGGATCAGGTCACACTGAGCAATGGTGTTCTCTTCCAGCAGCCCATGGACCGCTCCGGAAAGCATGGCAAAGGACAAGGTGGATTCGTCCTTGTCATAGGCCAGCACCGTGTGGCCTGCCAGGGCGTAGGCCCGGGCCATGGAACCGCCGATCAGGCCTAAGCCCAAAATTCCAACGGTCATACCAGTGCCTCCCGAATCGCGTTGACCTTGCGGCTGACCTCGTCAAACTGGGCAGGGGTCAGGGACTGCGCACCATCGCACAGGGCGTGCTCCGGGTCATTGTGAACTTCGATCATCAGTCCGTCGGCACCTGCGGCGACAGCGGCGCATGCCATGGCGGAAACGTAGCGGGACTTGCCTGTGGCGTGACTGGGATCGGCCACCACCGGCAGGTGACTCAGCTCATGGAGCACAGGAATGGCAGAGATGTCCATGGTGTTTCTGGTGCAGGTTTCAAAAGTCCGGATACCTCGCTCACAGAGGACCACATTCTCATTGCCCTCACTCATAATATATTCCGCACTCATCAGCAGCTCCTGGAGGGTGTTGGCCAGGCCACGCTTTAGGAGAATGGGTTTCCGGGTCTTACCCAGTTCTTTGAGAAGGTCAAAGTTCTGCATATTCCGGGCACCAACCTGGATCACATCTACGTTTTCAAAGAGGTCCAGGGCATTGATGTTCATGATTTCCGTGACAATGGGCAGTCCGGTTTCCTGTTTTGCGATTTCCAGCAGCTTCAGCCCCTGAGCACCCATCCCCTGGAATGCATAGGGAGAAGTACGGGGCTTGAAGGCACCGCCCCGGAGCAGGGTAGCCCCGCTCTTTTGGACCTCTTTGGCAATGGAAACGATCTGCTCTTCGGACTCCACAGAGCAGGGGCCGGCAATCATGGCGAAGTAGCCGCCGCCGATCCGTGCGGGACCAGCCTCCACAATGGTGTCCTGGGGATGGAATTTCCGGTTTGCCTGCTTGAAAGGCTCCGTCACCCGCTTAACGGATTCTACGATCTCCAGGCTGTTCAATAGCTCCATGTCTATCCGGCTGGTGTCGCCAACCAGGCCCAGGATGGTTACTTCTTTGCCTTCGGATACGTGCACGTCCAGATTCTGCTTGTGCAGCCACTGGATCAGGTGGTTTTTTTGCTCCGGGGTAGTTCCATTTTTCAAAATTGCGATCATTTTTTCTCCAGCTCCTTACAAAAAAGCGCCGCACGGAAATTCGTGCGGCGCCAATACTGACATGAATTGGACTCCCAAAAGGAGGACAGCACAAATTTCTATTACCTTTTCTTCTCAAAAAAGTAATAGTAATAAAAGCTGTAAGCGAAGAAGGACTTCATCTTTTGCTCCTCCAAAGAGTTGTTGCTTGGATTATACCACTACAGAGTGCTCATTGCAAGAGGTTTCGGAAAAAATGTTTCTCCATAACGAAAAAATGTAGCTCTCAAAAAGACAGTGGACATTTGCAAACATATGCTTTATAATGAGGAAAACGGCCAGGGAGGCAGACTATGGACTATCTACAGCAGCTGAACCCGGAACAGCGGGAGGCGGCCACAACCACAGAAGGATACATTCGGGTGGTGGCTGGCGCAGGCTCCGGAAAAACAAAAACATTGGCGGCCCGGTATTTGTATCTGGTGGACGTCTTGGGCATCTCCACTGCCAATATTCTCTGTGTCACCTTTACCAATAAAGCCGCTGCCGAGATGAAAAAGCGGATCCGGGCCCAGCTGCCGGACCAGGATTTGGCTAGGATCACCACCTTTCACGGCTTCTGCGTAGGGCTGCTGAAAGAGGACTGCCATGTAGTAGGCTATCCCAAAACCTTTCTCATCCTGGACGAGGAGGACAAGAAGGCTATGCTGAGCGTAGTCTTTGAGGATTTGGGCATCACAGGCCGGGACATCACCATCCAGGAAGCGGTAGATCACATCGGCTGGCGCAAGGGCGGCCGGGGGTATGTGAAAACCCTCATCCATGCCGATATGGAAGAGCTTCTGGACCTGGTAAAAAGCGCGTCCACGTTAAAAGATAAAATTCTTTATCGCTATTTCTATGAGCAGCGCAAGTGCTTCGCTCTGGATTTTGATGATCTTGTTTACTTCGCCATCTATATTCTGGAGCACAGTCGGGAGGCTAGGGAGAAATGGCAGCAGCGGCTGGAATACATTATGGTGGACGAATTCCAGGACATCGATAAGGACCAGTATACTCTGACGGATATTTTAAGCGGCTACCATCACAATCTTTTTGTGGTAGGGGATCCGGACCAGACGATTTACACCTGGCGCGGAGCAGATGTAAAATTCATTCTGGAGTTTCCAACCCGGCATCCGGGAGCCAAAACCACCTACTTAAACCGGAACTATCGGTCCACCCCTCAGATTTTGGCGGCCTCCAATGCCCTTGTCGACAAAAACCGGGAGCGGCTGAAGAAAGAACTGATCCCGGTCCGGCCGGGCAACCGGAAGCCCCTGTATTTCCATGCCAAGACCAGCGCGTTGGAGGCGGATTGGATCACTGCCAATATGCGGGCGCTCCATGAGGGGGAGGAGGGGGTCTCCTATTCCTCTATGGGGGTCCTCTACCGGGCCCACTATGTATCCCGGGCTCTGGAGGAGTCCCTGATCCGTAATAAGATCCCCTATGTGCTCTATTCCGGTGTGGAGTTCTACAAGCGGAAAGAAATCAAGGATGTGCTGAGCTACCTGCGAATGATCTACAACCCGGATGATATCAGCTTCTTGAGGACCGTCAACGAGCCAAGGCGGGGCGTGGGCCGGACCCGGATCGCCGCCATAAAAGCATATGCTGCCGCCAGAGGCTGCACACTGTATCAGGCCCTTATGGACAACCTGGAAACCGACTCTTTCCGGCACTGCAAAGCAAAGGATTATGTGCGGCTTATCGAAAAATACCGGGCAATATTCGATCAAATGGATCTGACGGACCTGCTGGCCGGGGTCCTCCATGAAAGCGGTTACGAGCAGATGCTTCGCACCGCCGGGGAGGAGGAAAGGCTGGATAACCTGGCAGAATTAAAACAGGCCATCTTCGATTTTACCAGGAAAGCAGGGGAGACCGTTACCCTGGGCAATTACCTGGACCATGCTGCCCTGTTCACCAACATGGATACCGGTGAAAGAGCCCAGGCAGTAAAGCTCATGACCGTCCATTCTGCCAAAGGCCTGGAGTTCCCCGTGGTCTTCGTCTGCGGCCTTTCCGAGGGGATCTTCCCCGGCAAGCGAGCCAATACCCGGGAGAAGCTGGAGGAAGAACGGAGGCTGTGCTATGTTGCCTTCACCCGGGCCAGGGACCGGCTGTTTCTCTCCGATGCCGCAGGCACTGGCTACGATGGCTCCTTTCGTTACCCCAGCCGGTTTCTATTCAACGCAGAGAAGGAGAATGTGGACTATGTGATGCCTCTGGATCCAGATCTGGAAGAGAAAACCCTGCGATCCATCCAAGAAACAGAGGATTGGGCCTCTGATACTTCAAAACAAAGCGACCTGGTAGGCAAACGGGTCACCCACCAGGTCTTCGGTCCCGGCATCGTCATCGGTATTCCCCGAGACGGCCAGGGTATCATTGTTCAGTTTGACACGATTGTGACGCCCAGGACCTTTGCCGATGCCGGAAAAGTGCAGTTTCTTTAATGCTCTGGGCAGAGGACTTTCCATTCCTCGTTGACGGTTTCTTCGCAGGAACGCATGGCGAGGATGGTCTTCCCCATCAACTCCTCAATGGTCCAACCCAGTCTCTCGGCACCCTGACGGATCACATCCCGGGAGCAGCCGGCGGCGAATTTCTTATCCTTGAACTTCTTTCTTGAAATCTTCATAAAAACAGGCTATCATACCCATAAGAGGTGATACCATGGCAAACATTCTGGACTACGTGGCCTGGCGGGGAGACCTGCCCTTTTCTCTGGATGGCCCCAACGAAGTGGATGCGCTGATTTTCTCTGCCCTGAGCTATATTCCTTTCCGGGGGAGGGTATTGGAAAATCCAACTGCGCCCATCTCCCTGAAGGAAGCGGCGGCAGACTTCTTTGCTTCGCCGGAGCCCATTGGCTATGTACGGCCGGACTATGACCTGGCCCTGCTGCGTGCCGCCGGAGAGAGCCGCCGGTTCGGCTCTGTAGACGTTTGGAACTACCGGGAGATTTTCAATCCAGCACGGGATACCCAATTTGCCGCGGTAACTTTTTTACTGTCGGATGGCAGCCTTTTTGTCTCTTTCCGAGGTACAGACAATACATTGGTGGGATGGAAAGAGGATTTCAGTATGTGTTTCCGCCAAGAGATCCCATCCCAGCGCCTTGCCAAGGAATATCTGCTGGAAATGATGATGACCCATAGGGGAATGGTCCGGGTCAGCGGTCATTCTAAGGGCGGCAATGTGGCGGTGTACGCTGTGTCTCAGCTGCCACCAGTACTCCGGAGCAGGGTGCAGGAAGTTTATAACCAGGACGGCCCCGGTTTTCCGGAGGAATTCCTGGAAGATCCAGGGTACAACGCAATCCTGCCCATACTTCATACCCAGGTGCCCCAGGGCAGCATGATCGGCATGATCCTCTATCACCTGGAGCCCCTGACAGTGGTGCAAAGTGTTGGCTCCGGCATTATGCAGCATGATGCCTTCACCTGGGAAGTAATGGGCACCAGACTCACTCCGGCAAAAACATTAAGCGGGAACGCAATATTCCTGAGGCAAACCGTTGATATCTGGCTGAAGGGAACCGACGTGGATACCCGGGTGCGGATGGTAAATATGCTCTTTGATCTGCTGACCTCCAATGACGCAGAGTTGACAGGGGATATTTTCCAGCCTAAAAATCTGGTTTCCTATATCAGTCGTCTGCGTTCCTCTGAGCTGTTCCGCAAATATCTGGCAGAGGACCTTTCCAGTCTCTTCCAGGCGGCGAAAAAAGCCAGGCTGCAGATGAGCAGGGAAGAGAAGGGCCAAAAGCCGCTGACGAAATAGACAAAACGGTAACAGAAATCGAACCGATTTTGCACAGATTCGCCCCTTGCTTTTTCTTGCCCGTTGGCATAAAATCAGCTGTAGAATTGCGTAAATATGTATTTGAAAGGAATGTTTCCAATGGCCCTATTGAATGTCCCGGAAATCTTTGGCAGCGATGTATTTAACGAGGCGGTCATGAAGCAGCGGCTTCCTGTGGAAATCTACAAAGCCTGGGAGACCTGTATCCAGACCGGTTCTAGTCTGCCGCTGGATGTAGCCAACGAAATTGCGGAAGCTATGAAGATTTGGGCCCTGGAAAAGGGAGCTACCCACTATACTCACTGGTTCCAGCCCATGACCGGCATCACCGCCGAAAAGCACGACTCCTTTATTTCTCCCACCGGCGATGGGCGCGTCATCATGGAGTTTTCCGGCAAGGAACTGGTTCGTGGTGAGCCAGACGCCAGTTCCTTTCCTTCCGGCGGCCTGAGGGCAACCTTCGAGGCACGGGGCTACACCGCCTGGGACCCTACGGCCTGTGCCTTTGTCAAGGATAGCAGCCTATACATCCCTACCATGTTCTTCTCCTACACCGGGGACTCCCTGGATAAGAAAACCCCTCTGCTGCGGTCTTTAGAGGAGATCTCTCGGGAGGCCATCCGCATTTTGCGGCTCTTCGGCGACACCGAGACTCAGCGGATCATTACCTGCGTAGGCGCGGAGCAGGAATATTTTCTGCTGCCTAAGGACCTGTACGCCCAACGGGAGGATCTGCGGCTTACAGGCCGGACCCTCTTCGGCGCATCCGCTCCCAAGGG